>JAFAZC010000166.1 GCA_019239965.1 Kutzneria sp.
CGATGAGCCGCCACCTGATCTGCCGGACGCTCGCGCCGTCGATGGCGGCCGCTTCCAGCAGATCTCTCGGGATACCGAGCAGTGCCGCACGGAACATCATCACGTTGAACGGTAACGTCGACCAGCACACCACAAGGGCCACGATCCACACCGCGAGGTCTGGGCTGCTCAGCCAACCGACTCCGGGAATGCCGACGACGCCCAGCAGCGTGTTGACCAGACCAGTGTCGGCGAGCAGGATCCGCCAGATGTTGCCGACGACCAGGATGGGCAGCGCCCACACGAAGACCATGACCGCCTGCGTCAGCGTGGCGTCGGCCGTCCCAGCGGACAGCGCGGAACCGACCAGGAATCCCAGGACGAGGTTGACCGTGAGCACCACCGCCGTGAAGTAGACCGTGACGCGGACGGACTGCCAGAACTCGACCGATGCCAGCACCGATCCGAAGTTGTCCAGCCCGACCCAGTGCCAGCCACCGAAGAGGTTTTCCGGCCGTACCTCCGATAACGCCATCTGCACCAGCGCGATGAGGGGGTAGACGGAGAACAGTCCAAGAAAGACCACTGCCGGCGCGACGAACCAGCTCATGCGTAGGCCGCCGAAGTGGTTCACGGCGCGACTTGCTCCGCGCACCGTCAGCATGAGCCACCGCCGGCGGCGATATCCGCCCGTATCCGTCTGACGGCCTCCTGGTACGCCCGTTCCGGACTGAAAATGCCGGCGAACAGGCTGCTGACAACGACACCGAGATCGGACTGCATGTCGAGCGTCCGCGGATTGTCAGGCCACGCGGCGAGGCGGGTGTCGTCGAGGAGCTCGGCGAACGGTGCGGCGATCCGATTGGTCGTGACCGGCGGTGACTTGCGGGTGTCCAACCGGACCGGGAGGTAGCCGGTGTAGGAGAAGGTGAGCTTCTGTGCGGCGTCGGAAAGCGCCTCCTGCTCCACGAAACTCCAGGCAAGGTCCTTGTGCTTGCTGAAGGCCCCGACGGCGATCGACTCACCGGCGAACGTGGCCCGGTAGCCGGCTTCGCCGGCCGGGACGAACGTGGTACCGAGACGGAATGTTGGCTTCGCTTCGGAAAGCACGCCGATCTCCCAGTTCCCGTTGAGCGCGAACGCGTACTGTCCGGAGAAGAACTTCAGCATCGCGTCGTTGAGGTGCAGGGTGGCGACGCTCGGCGGGAGCAGACCGTCCCTTCGCCACCGGTCGAGGTCTCTCATCACCGCAAGGGTCCGCGTACTGTCGATGGTGCAGTAGTTGACGCCGTTGGTCAGCAGGAACTGGACGAACTCCCAGGTGCTCGGCAGGGTGGGATCGCCGCTGATGGCGAGGCCGCCGTACTGGCCCTTGCCGCGGTCGCGGACCGCCGTCATGGCGGCGTTCAGGTCCGACCACGTCGTCGGAACGGCGATCCCGAGCCGGTCGAGGATGTCCTGGTTGTACCAGAAGGCGATGTCGGCGAACCGCCACTGCAGCGCGTAGACGCGGCCTGCCTTCGTCCAGAGGCCCGAGTTCGGATAGTGCTTGGTGGCCGCGGAGTCGTGCACGAAGTCGGTGATGTCAGCGTAGGCCCTGCCCGCGGTGACCAGCGGGAAGTCGACAACCGGATTGCCGATGATCACGTCGGGGCCGTCGCCCTGGCCGGCGGCCGCGACGACCTTGGGCGCGAACTCCTCGAGCGTGACCAGCGTCCGCCGCACCTCGGTGTCCGGATGCACGGCGTGGAAGAGTTTGTCGAGCTCCGCGCTGAGCTCCGGCATCTCGGTGTACATCCAGACGTCGACGTGGTTGGTGTACGACCGTGACTGGAAGCTGTACTTGGTCACGACACACCCGGACAGCAGGATCGAGAGCGCGGCGGCGAGTGCGGCCCCCGTCGTCGTCCGGCGAGATCGGCGCACAGTTGCGGACTCCCTTGCTGGCAGGGCGAGAGCTTGCTCCGTCGGGCGATCGGCGCCACACCATAATCCAGGCCTGAGCACCGTGACGCTATGCGTGAACGTGATGTCGCCCCGTGACCGTGCGAAGTCGGCTCGACCGCCTCCCCCCGTTTCCGTCGCGTATTGGTACGCGACGCGCAGGATTCGCCCGACCACGTTCGCCTCCGCCTCGGTCCTCGGCGCATGAACGAGGACGACCGGCGGGATCCGGCCCCACAGTCCACCGGACGCCGCGAACAGCTCACCCCAACCCTTCTCGATCACGGTGACCATGTCCGGTGGGGACATGGTCATGTGGAGGCTGTCATCGTGGGAGTGCAGGTGGGCGATCTCCCCCTTGACGCGATGCGATGCGGGACACCTCGCACCATCAGCGGCCTGCCGCCGAGCCGTACCGGTGCCTGCGCCGGATCACCTCGCTGAACAGGGGAGCACAGCTCGACGGGCGGCACCGTGGACAGCTCACCGAGAGCCTGATACTACTTACCTTGTGGAAGTAAATAGCAGACTGGTACTGCGCCTGTTGGACGCGCTGCGAGACAGCTCCCAACACGTCCAGCGTGGTATGCGCGAGCACCCCCTCGACGCCATCGACGTGGGAATCCTCGTTCTCGCTGAGGAAACCGACGGTGAGCTGCGCCCGTCACAGGCGGCCGAACGGTTGGACGCGCCCGCGCCGTCGATCACCCGCCACATCCGGAATCTGCAGCGGGCCGGCCATCTGTCGATCGAACCCGACGTCGGTGACAGAAGGGGTTACCGGATCGCCGTCACCGACGTGGGCAGGGCGATGCTGCACAACTTCCGCCAAGATCTCGTCGCGCGTTTCGCACCAGCGCTGGAGGGATGGACGCCCGAGCAGGTACGCGTGCTCGCCGACGGACTCGGTCGGCTCAACAAATCCATGGACGCGGCTTTGGAGAACAGGAAACGTCAGACGCAGGCCGCCAGCTGGTGGCGCACCCAGCCGCGGAACGCGGCCGGCGACCAGCGAGGTGATCTCCGATGAGCGCCCCAACGGTCCAGCGCGGGCAGGTGTGGGCGCCGGTGTTGTTCCTGGTGCTCGGCACACCGATCGTGGTCGATCTGCTGTTCGGCGCCTTCACGGTGACCAACCTCGGGGCGTTGGTGCCGACGGTGCCGGCGTACGGGTTCGCGGCGTTGTTGATCCGCGGAACGGCCCGCCGGCACGGCGCGGGTTGGCAGGCGGTGATCATCCTGGGTATCGCCTTCAGCGTCATCGCCGAATGCCTGATCGTGCAGACCTCGCTGTCACCGTCACCGGAGCGAGCATGGGGCCGGGCTGCCGGAGTGAACTGGACCTATCTGGTCTGGACGATGGGCTACTTCAGCGGATGGTGCATACCGTTGAGCATCCAACTGACCGAACTGGTGTTTCCCCAGCACCGTGCCCAACGATGGCTGACGCCCCTGGGCATGGGTGTAGTCGCCATCGCTTTCGTCGGGATGGGGATACGGACCGGGTACAACTGGACACATGTCACGGCACCGCGGATGACGGGGCTGCCCATCTACACACCGCCACTGAGCACCCTCGGCGCCGCGGCTCTCGCCGCTGGCTGTCTGATCGTCCTCGGAGTGGTGGTCGCGCGACGGCCCCTGCGTTCCCGCACACTCGCTGATCGGCCGGCGCCCGCCCCGTTCGGCGTCACCGTGGCCGGATTGGTCGCCGGCGGGCTGTGGTTCGTGCTGCTCATACCCTCGGTGACCGGAGGAGCTCTCACGCGCGTTCCGCCGGCTGTCGCGATCATGGCGGCCTCAACGGTGGCCGTCGCGACCGCGACGGTGGTGCACCACTGGTCGCGATCGCGGTCGTGGGGCGACCAGCATCGGCTCGCCCTGGTCACCGGCGCGATGACGGCAAGCATGGGATTCGGCTTTCTCGCCAACCATCTCACCGGGACGGACCTGTTCGGTAAGGTCGTTCTCAACGTGGCCGCCCTGCTCGGGCTTGCCTTCATCGCCTCACGGCTGCGATCCCGCGCGGTACCGGACGATCGGACCCGACTGCTCACAAGAGACGGTGGAACGCCATGAACCAGCCAGCGCAGTGGGACATCGCCAGCGGCGTCGGCGTCACGGCACTCATGGTGGCCGCGGCCAGGGCCATCGAGACACACCGCACCGACCGCCTGGTCGCTGACCCGTACGCACAGGCGTTCGTGCGCGCCGGGGCGTACCCGGTGCCGCTGCCGACCAGACTGGACGCTGACACCGATCCCGCGGTCCCGTGGGCCGCTATGGCGACCTACCTGGGTGTGCGGTCGAAGTTCTTCGACGAGTTCGCGACCTCCGCGATGGCAGGCGGCGCCGATCAGGTGGTTGTGCTCGCCGCCGGCCTGGACACTCGTGCGTTCCGGTTGGACTTTCCCGCGGACACGACCGTGTACGAGTTGGACATGCCGCGGGTGCTGGAGTTCAAGGAACGGGTGCTCGCCGACGAAGGCGCGCGACCCCGTTGCCGGCGTCGCGCTGTTCCGGTCGACCTTCGGGAGGACTGGCCGTCGGCGTTGCGACAGGCGGGCTTCGATCCGACCCGCCGCACGGCATGGGTCGCTGAGGGGCTGCTGCTCTACCTACTCGACGAGGCCAAGGAAAGCCTGCTCTCCCGAATGAACGACCTGTCCGCGGCGGGAAGTGCGATCGCCGTGGAACACATCTCGTCCGCACACGATCTCACCGTGCTGGCGCAGGATCCACTCCACCGGAACATGGCCGAAAAGACCGGTGTCGATCTTGCCGCGCTCTGGGCGACGAGTCAGGACTTCGAGCCAGAGCAGTGGCTGGCCGACCATGGTTGGGCGGTGTCGGCCAGCCCAGCCCCCGCGCTGGCACAGCGCTGCGACCGCCCGCTCGACGACACCACACCGCAACCCATGAAGTTCAGTGTCCTGATCACCGCAGAGTCACCCAGTCTGTGACGAGGCGATCGATATATTACTCACCCCGTATCACTTGTGCAGACTTTTCTGAGTTCTACCGCGATTTTCAGTAAGTGGTATCTTAGTAAACGTGCATGATGCCGCGAGGGCTGAACTGGCTGGGATCGTGACGGAGACCCGGCAGGGCGTCACCCGGCTCGCGCGTCGGCTGCGGGCCGAGCGCCCCCGGGACGCGCTGAGTCCGAACAAGATCGGAGTCCTCGCCCACCTGCACCGGCACGGGCCGAGCACGCCCGGTGAGGTGACCGTGGCCGAGCACCAACGGCCCCAGTCGCTGACCCGGGTGTTCGCCGAACTGGAGACCGACGGGTATGTGACGCGGACTCGCAGCGACCGCGACCGCCGCGAGTCGGTGCTCGATCTCACCCCGGCCGGCCGCGCGGCGCTGGCCGACGACATGGCCGCACGCGACCACTGGCTCACTGCGGCTGTCGCCGAACTGACCGAGACCGAGGCACAGGTTCTTCGGATCGCCGGCGCGCTGATGAACCGGCTCGCCGACGCCACGCCGGACATCAGACCCGACAGCCCGTGATCCCGCAGACCGCGATCGCATGAAGCGGGGAACCCACGGCGAGCACGACCTCCCACAACCACGACACCGGCTCAGCAGCTGGCCCGACTCGAACCGCGGATCGCCTATCCGGCACTGCTGCGGCGCTTTCCCCGACTTCGGGTGACGGCCGGCCTGGAGAAGCTCCGCTTCCGCCACGACATGCCGGTCTACGGCGTGCACGCGCTGCCGGTCACCTGGTGACCGGCAGCCCGCCCGAACCGTTCAGCGAACATCGCACAGCGTTCACGCAGTTCCGGGGGCTCGAGCGGGGTGAACGGCACGTTCAGCCAGGCGACCTGCAACGCGATGGCGTCTAGGGAGTCCGCGCCGGTCAGGAAAAGACACCGCCGCTCGTCGACCGACTCGACCACGGCCGCTGTCGGCGAGACGAGGCCAGCGACGACGTCGGCTGGAGCCTCGAGCAGCACGCGCGCCCGCCAGCGATACGGCCGGGAAGACATTCCCTCGCTCACGAACCGCGCGGCGTCGGGTGGATCGGCCGGACGGGAGCGTCGGCCCGTCGGCAGTGGATCGCGCAGGCGGTCGACCCGGAAACTACGCCAGTCACGGCGGTCCAGGTCGTTGGCCACCAGATACCAGCGGCGGCCAGTCGAGACCAGGCGATGCGGCTCGACATGACGCCGGCTCGGCACCCCACCGCCGTCCACGTAACCAAACCGCAGTCGCTCACCGTCCCGACAGGCCAGCGCGAGCAGCGCGAGCACGGAGGGCTCGACCACCGGCCCGCTCACGCCGAGCGCCACGGTCGTCGACCGCAGTGCCTCGACCCGCCTACGCAGCCGTGTCGGCATCACCTGCTCCACGGCCGCTACCGCACGCACGGCCGCGTCCTCCATGCCGGCCACCGCGCCGCATGCCGCCATGTGCAGCCCGACCGCGGCCGCCACCGCGGCATCGTCGTCCAAAAGTAACGGCGGCAGCCTTGCTCCGGAGCCGAGTGTGTAGCCGCCTGCCGGACCGGGCACGGCGTGCACGGGATAGCCGAGCTCGCGAAGGCGCTCAATGTCCCGTCGGACGGTGCGCGGTGTGACACCGAGGCGATCGGCTAGTTCCTCACCACGCCAACTGCGACGCGAGGTGAGCAGCGGAAGCAGACGCAGCAAGCGCACCGTGGTATCGGCCACACCGGTAGTGTGGCATCGCGGACGGGAACTGTCCTCGTTGGCGGTTAGCTTCCTCTCCATGGACATCACGACATCCTCAGCTCAACGGCTCGACTGGACCGAACAGCTCGTCGAACAGCTGGACTGGCACTGGCGCAATCAGCTGCGCCCACGCCTAGACGGGCTGACCGACGAGGAATACCTCTGGGAACCGGTCGACGGCGCCTGGAGCATCCGCCCCCGCGGCACGGCGACCACGCCGATGGCCGGCGGCAGCGGGGAGTTCACCATCGACTTCGCCCTGCCCGAGCCGGACCCGGCGCCCATCACCACGATCGCCTGGCGTCTTGGACACATCATCGTCGGCGTGCTGGGCGCACGGGTCGCCAACCACTTCGGTGGCACCCCCGTCGACTACTTCACCCACGACTACGCCGGCGACGCGGCCACCGCGCTGACTCAGTTGGACCACTTCTACGCGGCGTGGATGGCAGGGGTGCGAGGGCTGGACGAGGAAGGGCTCAGCCGTCCGTGCGGCCCCGCGGAAGGGCAGTGGACTCCGGAGTGGGCCGAGTACCCGATGGCGACGTTGGTCTTGCACATCAACCGTGAGGTATTGCACCACGGCGCCGAGATCGCGCTGCTGCGCGACCTGTACCGGTGGCGCGAGAGGTAGGACGACGAGGGGATCCGTTCTCTTGCCAGTTCCTCCGCGGCGACTGCCGCCGGTCGAACCGGGTTGACTGTGCTCCGCGGCGATGCCGCCGGTCGAACCGGGTTGACTGTGCTCTGTGGAGTCAGACGGCCGGTTCGGGTCGGCGGCGACCGGCTCACCAAGGACGAACTGGTCAAATTCTGCGCGCTGCTTCTCGTCAACAGGCCCGAGACGACGAAGACCCTGCTAGTCAACAGCCTGCTGTGTCCGCACCCGCACAGTTTCGACCTTCGGTGCAGTCCCAACCCGCACCTGCTCCTTCGAACACGGCGCCCATTTCTGTCTCGGCGCTCATCTTGCCCAGTGACGTCGGCGGCTAGGATGTCACCGTCACGGCAGCTATGGGAGGCGCTTGGCGTGCGGAGTGTCGTGGTGACCGGCTTGGGTGCGACAACCCCGCTCGGCGGTGATGTGCCATCGACCTGGTCGGCTCTGCTGGCCGGCGAGTCGGGCGCGGCAGCGCTGACGGCGGAGTGGGCTCAACGGCTGCCGGTACGGATAGGCGCACCGCTACGCAAGGAGTGCGCGGGCGCGCTGGGCCGGCTCGAGGCCCGCCGCCTCGATCGCAGTCAGCAGATCGCCCTGCTGGCCGCCCGCGAGGCGTGGCATGACGCCGGCTCGCCCCAGGTGGAGCCGCAGCGGCTTGCCGTGGTGTTCGGAACAGGTCTCGGCGGCGTACACACCACGATCGACCAGCACACCCGGCTGGAAAACCATCGGCCAGGCATGGTCTCACCGTTCACGATACCGATGATCATGCCCAATGGGGCCGCCGCAGTCGTCAGTCTCGAACTCGGTGCGCGGGGCGGAGCACACGCCCCGATGAGTGCCTGTGCCTCCGGCGCCGAGGCGATCGCGACCGGGCTTGCCCTGATTCGGTCGGGCCGAGCGGACGTGGTTGTCGCTGGCGGCACGGACGCCTGCCTGCATCCGCTGCCGCTGGCCGCGTTCACCAAGATGGGCACACTCTCCACACGCAATGACAGCCCGGAGACCGCCTCGCGACCGTTCGACCGCGACAGGGACGGGTTCGTGATGGGCGAGGGCGCGGGTGCCGTCGTGTTGGAGCGCGGCGAGTTCGCCGCGTCGCGGAATGCGAGGGCCCATGCCGTCCTCGCGGGTGCCGACGTGACCTCCGACGCGCATCACATGACCACGCCGAACTCGGACGGCCAGATCCGTGCGATCCGCGGGGCCCTGATGAGCGCCGACCTGACAGCGGCCGAGGTGAGCCACGTCAACGCGCACGCGACCGGAACCAGACTGGGAGACGAGACGGAGGCACGATCGATCGCGGAGGCTGTCGGCTCGCATCCCTCGGTCGCCGCGACGAAGGCCCAAACCAGCCACCTGATTGGCGGCGCGGGAGCGGTCGAAGCGATCTTCACGATCTTGACCATGCGCGAGAGTGTGATACCGGCCAGCCGCAACCTGGATCAGGTTGACGTCGGTGTCCCAATCGACGTGGTTTCCGGCGAACCCAGGGCGGCCAGCGTGGAAGCCGCGATCTCCAACTCCTTCGGATTCGGCGGGCACAGCGTCGTTCTCGCGTTCACACAGTGACAGGTCATCTGGGAGAAAGGCAGGGACAATGACGGAATCGAGGGACGACATTTTGGCGTCCGTGGCGCGGACCATGGCCGAGGTGACCGACGTTTCCGAGGCTGACGTGCGACTGGACAAGCACCTCATCGACGACCTCGAACTCGATTCGCTGTCCCTGGCCGAGTTCGGCGTGGCACTACAGGAAAGATTCGGCATCGAGCTCTCCGATGAGCAGGTGGCCGAGCTGCAGACCGTGTCGGACGTCGTGGACGTCGTCCGCGCGGCAAGGGATCAGGGCGTGACGGCTGGCTGACCCCGCCGGCCGGATACGAAACCGCGGCCACGGTAGGCACTTCGGTACGCCGACGGGCTCGTGGCCATGTCCTTGGTGAACAGTGCCCGCAGATTGGCCGCCGTGCCAAGGCCGGCTCGCTGGGCCACCGCCTCGACGGGGATGTCCGTGGTCTCCAGGAGGCGGCGCGCCTCGGCCAACCGCCGTGCGGTGAGCCAGCGCAGCGGCGTGGTCCCGGTCTCCGCCTGAAACCGCCGCGCGAACGTGCGTGGTGCCCACCCGGCTTCGCGAGCGAGATCGGCGACGGTGAGGGGCTGCTCGAGCCGGCCCACGGCCCAGTCGCACGTCTGCGCGATACCGGCTGTCCCCTTCGGGGGCATCGGACGATGAAGGTACTGTGCCTGCCCTCCCGCCCGGTGTGGGGCCACGACGAGGCGGCGGGCCACCTCCGTGGCGGCGCTCTCCCCGTGGTCGCGACGCACCAGGTGCACACAGAGGTCGAGGCCTGCGGCGATGCCGGCGCTGGTGAGCACGTCTCCGTCGTCGACATAGAGCTCGTCGGGACGCACGTCCACCGCGGGAAACCAGGCTGCGAGACAGGGCGCGTCCCGCCAGTGCGTTGTCGCCGGCCGTCCGTCGAGCAAGCCGGCAGCAGCAAGGGCGAAGGCACCCGTGCAGATCGACACCATCCGCGCGCCGCGCGCCGCGGCTCGCCGCAGTGCCCGCAAGGCGTCCGCCTGCGGATCGTCGTACGGTCGGAATCCCGCCACCACAACGGTGTCGGCCTTGACGAGAGTCTGAAGTCCATATCGGACGCCGATCGTGAAGCCGGTGGTGGTACTCGCCGCGCCAGCCCGAACACCGCACACCGTCAGCCGATAGCGACCATGCTCGTCAGGGTGCCCGAAAACCTGTGACGGCACGGCGACGTCGAAGGCAACGGCACCGGGGAGCACCAGGACCGCAACGTGATGCATGGGGCAGGATTCTTGCGCATCTTGTCATTCCTGTCACTCGACGAATGGTTGGCGTCCCGAGCATCCTGTCGCCATGAACACCACATCGCGCCGTACCATTGGAATTCTGTTGTTCGACGACATGGAGGAGCTCGACGCCATCGGGCCGTGGGAGGTCTTCGCCTGGTGGACCGACCACTTCCCCGCCGATGGCTTCACCGTCACGACGTTCTCCACCACCGGTGGCGAGGTCACCTGTGCGAAAGGGCTGGTTGTCAGAGCACACCGCCGTGTCGACGACGTGTCCGGGTTGGACGTACTCGTCCATCCCGGCGGAGGCGGCACCAGGCGCCTTGCCCACGACAAGCGACACCTCAGCTGGCTGCGCGACCAACGACGTAGTGCGTCGCTCATGGCCAGTGTCTGCACCGGGGCCATTGTCTACGCCGCCGCAGGCCTGCTGCGCGGCCGCCCCGCGACCACCTACCACGACGACTTCGACAGATTGCGCGGTATTGATCCGACCATCACGGTTAGGCCCGGTGAGCGGTTCGTCGATGACGGTGACGTCATCACCTCGGCCGGCATATCCGCCGGCATCGACATGGCGCTGCACATCGTCGGCCGCCTTGCCGGACCGCGGCGGGCGCGCCAGGTACGCGAGGGCATCGAGTACGACCCGGCTCCGCCACTGTAAACGCCGACTCGCGTCGAGGTCACCGCGCTCCGTCCGAGGCGGACACCTGCCGGGTGGAATGACCGCTGGCCGGACCAGAATCACCACGGCTCGCGGCCACCACCGTACCCAGCGCCAACACGGCGAGCGCGGCGCCGATCCAGGCCACGGACAGATAGCCGAAGCCCGCCCCGATCGCCAGGCCACCGAGCCATGGACCAACGACGATGCCCGCATTGAAGGCAGAAACGCTCGTACTGGCCGCGAGCGTCGGCGCCTTGGTGGCCAGTGAGAACACGCGCGCGTTGAGTGCCGGGTTGATAGCGAACCCGGCGGCGCCGAGCAGGAACACCAACACGACTGTCACCCCCGGACGGTGGCCGGCGAGCGCCAGTGCCGCCGACAGGGCGACAATGCCGGCGACTCCCACGTACAGCGTGCCGAACGGGTGTGCGTCGGCCGTCCTGCCACCGATGGTGATGCCGAGGAACGTACCGAAGCCGTACAACGCGAGAATCGCGGGTACCCAGCCTCCTGGCAGCCCAGCGGCCATGGTCAACAACGGCGCGAGGTAGCTGAACGTGACGAGGCTGGCACAGGTGGTCAGCGCCGTGGCGGCGTAGGCCAGCCACAACCGCGGATTGACCATGCCCCACAACTCGTCACGCAGTCGCGGACGCTCGCGGGAGTCAGCATGGCCGTTGGGGACCGCGGCGAGCACGCCGACCACGGCGAACGCGCACAGGGCCGCCACCGCCAGGAAGGCGGTTCGCCACCCGAACTGCTGCCCTACGAGCGTCCCCACCGGGAGGCCGACGACCGTTGCCACCGTGAGACCGCCGGCCACGACTCCCATGGCCCTTCCCCGTGAGCCGACCGGAACGAGGCCGATCGTCGTGACGGTGGCCACCGCCCAGAACCCGGCGTAGACGAAGGCGCTCACGATCCGAGCGCCGAAGAGCACCCCGTAGTTCGGTGCCAGCGCCCCAGCGACGTGCGTGATGACGAAGATCGCAAGAAAGCTCACCAGCGCTCTGCGTCGCGGCCAGCGCACCGTGATGACGGCAAGAGTTGGGGCGCCCACCAGCATTCCGACGGCGAAGGCGGAGATCAGTAGCCCGGCCTCGGGAATGGACACCCGCAGATCGGCCGACAACTCTGGTAACAAGCCGGCGATCATGAATTCGGAGGTGCCCTGGGCGAAAATGGACAGGCCGAGAACGTAGACGGCAAGCGGCATGGGGGCGCTCCTTTTTGTATCTATCAGTTCAAAACTGGGGCGATGACGCGACCCCCGCCCAGCGGGACTCAGATCGCGTCGAGCGCGGTGGTCGCGATCTGCTCGAGCACGGTCCGGTCGGCTCCGCCACGCGCGGCGACGCACATGCCGCTCATGGTGGCCATGACGAAATGGGCGAGGGTCCGGGTATCCTTGGCCGCCTTGATCTCGCCGTCGCGCTTGCCCGCGTCGATCAGGCCCCGCAGCGCCTCGAGCCGCCACTCGCGGTCCCGGCGAAGCCGCGCGGCGACCTCGGGATCACGGGGGGCCAGCTCGACCGCGGAGTTGACGGCGAGGCAGCCAACCGGATCTCCGGCTGGAGTCTCCACGGCTTGCCACAGCAGGCGTCGGATTTTCTGCCTGGCCGGCAGGTCACTCGCGAGCAGCTCACCGAGCAGCCCTCCCTTGTACTCCATGTACCGGCACAACGCCTTGTCGAATAGCTCGTGCTTGCTGACGAAGGTGTTGTAGATGCTGCTGCGCCCCAGTCCGGTGGCCTCGCACAGATCCTGTGTCGAGGTCGCCTCGTATCCGCCGGACCAGAAGGCGCGCATCGCCGCCTCGATCGCCCGCTTCTCGTCGAACTGCCTGGGCCTTGCCACCTCCGCACACGACCACCGTTCTGTACTGAGCAATACAGTATTCGGCCGCTTGCCCCGTCAGCGCGGATAACGTTCGGCGTACCGGGCCGGCGACTCACCGTTCATCGCGGTGAAGTCCCGGATGAAGTGCGCCTGGTCGGCATAGCCCAGTTCGATGGCGAGCCGGGCCCAATCCACGGCCGCCCCCTTGGCCAGCCGCTCGGTCACCTCGTGCAACCGGTACCGTCGGATCACCCACTTCGGTCCCACTCCGACGTACTCGGCGAATAACCGCTGCAGCCGCCGTACACCGTCGCCCACCCGGTCGGCGAGGTCGTCCACTCTGGCGATACTCGGCTCCAGGGCGACACGGGCCACGATGTCGGCGACCCGGTCGGCTTCCTGGTCCCGGTCAGGCAGATTCGTACGGAGGAACCGCTCGACGATCCGGACCATCTCGGCCCCGTCCTCGGTGGCCGCCATCGCCCGCTCGGGAACGTCGGGGCCGAACACCTCCTCCGCGGGGATCCGGCGGCCGGTGATGGTCGAGACCGGTGCGCCGAGGAACGGACGAAAACAGCCTGGCCGGAACGCGACGCCACACACCCGACCGGCGCCCTCCAGCGTCCGGTACACGTGGCCGCGCGAGACTCCCTGCACGCCAGCGACACCGTTGCGAAACGTCAGATGGACGTTGGGGTACGGAACGATCAGCTGGCGGTACGGCGGCTGATCACGCAGGTCCCAGACGACGACCCAGTAGTAGGCGACGAATGGTGCCAGCTCGGGCGCCGGCTCGAAATAGGAGTGCCGCTGGAAAGTCGACCACGCGCCACGCAGCCCGCGCGTGTCCCGCCTACCAGCGCCTTTACCCACAACCGACAGCCTGCCACCACCAGCCGGGACTGTCGCGTTTGTTCAATACATCGCGCCATGTGCTGCCTACGGTGGCGCTCGGACAAATCAGATCCGTACCAGGAGAGGTTCATGCGGGCTCACACGCTCATCACCGCCGCGGCGACACCAACAATCGAGATCGTGCGCAACATCGCCGACGCCCAGCTCGAGGCGCCGACACCGTGTACCGAATACACCGTTCGCAAACTGGTCAACCATCTGCTCTTCTGGGGTCCGTGGCTTGTCGGCGCCGCGGTCAAGCAGAGCGTGTCCCTCCCCGCGGAAAGCGACAAGGACGTCGACCTTGTCGGCCCGGACTGGGCCAAGGACCTCGAGGAACAGATCGAACACGTGGTCGCGGCCTGGAGCGAGCCGGCCGCATGGGAGGGGGCAACGGGGCAACCAGAGATGCCGGCCGCGATGGTCGGCGGGATGGTGTGCGACGAGCTCATCCTGCACGGATGGGACCTGGCCCGCGCCACGGGGCAGGAGGTCGGGTGGAACGAGGAGATCCTCACGTTCGCCCACCAGGAGGTGTCCGCCACCGCGAAGATGGGCAGGGATATGGGGATGTACGGCCCGGAAGTCGACGTTCCCTCGTCAGCGTCCACTCTCGACAGGATGCTGGGGCTGTCCGGCCGCGACCCGAACTGGAAGCCGTGACGACGGTCAGCGGTTCCCGACAGTGCTCGGGTGCTCCCGTGCCGCACGCCGTTGGGTCAAGCCGATGAGGTCCTTGTGTCGTTCGGCCCACAGCGAATGGGAGCTGAGCACGGCAAGCAGGTCATGGGTCGCCGGACTGAGTTCGTAGCTGACTGACCGCGGCCACGCGGCAAGGTCCTCGCGCCGGAGCACCAGTCCATTGTCCTCCATGCGGCGTAGGGCCTCGATAAGGTCGTGGGGAGACATGGGGTAATCGCGCCCGGTCCGCGCATCGGCCGCCTCGGAGGACCGGATCATGTCGAGCAGCTCCTTGACGCGGCGCGACCCGGAGGCCAGGGCGAGCACGATGTCCAGGATCCAGTCGCCGTTGAGCAGGTGTCCGACGCTGAGCAGACGGGCACGAACGACGTCGCGCGCGATCTCCTCCACTGGTGCGACGGGTCCGCCAGCCGCCGGGCGTGCTCGCCGCCGCGAAGCCGGTGACGGCCCTGGGCCAACACCAAAGGCCGACGCCCCCTCAGGGCCGCCTGAGGACGGTCGGTGGTATCGCTCGCCCTTGGCCAGCTGCAGGGCGCGGTCGGCCCGGAGGATGAGATCATCGAGGGCGGGTCCGTCTGTCGGCTGCGGCATCGCGCATCCCACCGACACGGTGATCCCGGTGAGTGTCACCCAGGCCCCGGAGGTGGCCCTCGTGGTCAGCGAAAGCGCGCGGACACCCTCCTGGATCCGTCGGGCCACGCGATCGGGATCCGCGCAATCGGCAAGCAAGACGAGGAACTCGTCGCCCCCATGGCCGCCATAGCGTCCGACGAGGTCGGCCTGCCCCATGGTCGCGCGCAGGACACCAGCCACCGCTTTGAGCACGGTGTCGCCCGCCAGGTGGCCGTATTCGTCGTTGACCCGCTTGAAGGAATCGATGTCCATGAGTAACAGCGCCGGGCTGTCACCATGGAGGCTGGCGTGCCGGAGCAGGTCGTTGGCGGAGTCGTCCCACCTCCAGCGGTCGAGCAGGCCAGTGAGCCGATCTGTGCCGTACGCACCGGTCGGATGCCCACATGTGTGGCACCTGGATGCGCGTGACGTCTGAACGGGGATCGACTCGGGCGACGGTGGGACGTACCGTTCCCGTGGCTCAGCCAGTTTCCTTGCCGTCGCTCGTGTGTCGGTACTGGTCATTCGGCACCGGTCCCCAACCCTGTTCCGCGCGGTCGACTCCGAAGAGCCCGAACAGGCACCACCGCCACTCGTCGGCACCGGGCGCCTCGCCTCAGTTCCCGTTCCACTGGGAACACGCTAGGCATTCAACTCAGATATAACCCTTACGCCGCACCATCACACACATCAGTCCATACAGGGAGGTTAGGCAGCGAGGACGGGCTCATCAACAGGAAACGGGACCGCCACCCAATTGGCGCTCCCCCGGAACGGCCTAACCCGCCTGGATCCGCTCCCGCTCTGCGCGACGGATGGGTTCGCGGGCCCTCCCAGCCCTTCCTTGGTGGCGGCCAGTGGGCTGGAAGTGAATCGGGAAACGTCGCCAAGGCCCTGAGAACGTTGGAAAATCCCTCGCCTGTCTGGACTGACAATAGCCTGACGCCTCGTCAAGCAGCGTTCTCCAGATCATCCTGGAATACCAAGAAGGATCAAGAACTCAGGCGTAGGACGTTGTTTGTCCCTGATACTGTTCCATCCAATTCTCCGAATGGGTGGCTCTTCCGGATCGTCGCGCTCCGGCCGCTACACTGTCAGGCTGCGGTTGCCGCTCGTGGTGTGCGATGAAGACGGGTTCGCATCTCCGCTGGTGGTGACGTGTGTCCGCGTCCGAGCAGGCAGAACGGGAGCGATCTCAATGCGGCACGGGGAGGCCAGTATCGCCGGCAAGCCGAATGTGTCCCATGGCTCGTCCGAGAAGCTCAACGACGTGTTCCCGAGCAGCCTTCGGCCGGAAGGTCAGGAATATACCGGCAAATACATAGCCGCCACGATCATCGCACCGGGAGAGACGATCTGCCAGAGCCGCATCTGGCAACTCAGAAAGTCCAAGAAGGACAACTCGGCATTTCGGCATCCGTGGGCTCTCGCCGGCTTCTTCGGTGCTCCGGTCGGCTACTCCTTCGCCAACACCACGAGCGGTCGGGTCGACCGGCAGCTGATCATGCTCAAGGCAGAGCAGACTCGACCGAACGAGATCGCCCGGGGCGAGGATGCGCGACTCAGGGCGATGCGTGCCGGCGAACTCGCGCCGCACCGCCGGCTGGTGTTAGAGCTGCTCAATGTGGTCTACCGTGAGGAGCAGGTCGAACGGGCGCAAGCCTCGGGAGCGTGAAATGCGGGAGCGAGACCTTCGCAGGCGCTGTCGCCAGCTACTCAAGGAGCTGGACATCCGTCCGCCGCTCGACGTCGCGGAACTGTGCGAGCGCGTCGGACGGCGGCGGGGTAGGCCGATCCGGTTGACGGCGTACCCGATTCCGGTACCCGGCCCCTTCGGGGTGTGGATCGCGACGGCGACCACGGATCACATCCTCTATCAGCGAGAGACCAGCAGGTCGCATCAGGACCACATCGTTCTGCACGAACTGGGCCATATCCTCGCTGAACACCACAACGACACCGAGGACGACGGCCTGCTGTCCGAACTGTGTTCGGCGGGATCATCGGAAAGCGTGTTCCAGCAGCACAACGACGTGCGCCCCGAGGCCGTGCGACGAGCGCTGCGACGAACGTCGTACGACACCGAACATGAACGCGACGCCGAGACAGTCGCCACGATCATCCTGCAGTGGGCCTCGGTCCTCGACTGGGTGGCCGACGAGCCGTCCGCCGGGACCGCCCTGCGGCGCATGGAAACCGCACTCGGCGACAGGTTGGGATGGCTGTGACGCTGACCAGTCTGTTCACCGTGGCACAGGGCGCCGTGCTCTATCCCGCACTGCTGTGGAAGGTCTACCAGCTCAGCAAGGCACCACGGGACGTGCCACTGCGCCTGGTGACCTTGTGCCTGGTCTGCGCGGGCGCCGCCTATCCGTTGGGCGTGGCAGCGAACAACGCGCTCGCGCTTCAGACGGCCCCGGCTCCGATGTCGCTCATGCTGCCCCAGACAGTCTTCCTCAGCCTGCTGGTGTACAGCGTTGTCTGCTTCTTCCTGTTCGCGGCGCTCGAGCCTCGGCAGGCACGGGCCAGGTCCCTGGTGCACACGCTGCCCTTGGTGATCTCCATCGCCGCTCAGACGGCGATCGCGGCCAGTGTGGCGGGAGCGCGCAGTCCGGCGGACTATCCGGCCTCGGCGGTCGGCGGCTACTTCCTGATCGGTGACCTGTACACGGTGTACGCCTTCACGGTGGCGTTCGTGCAGGTCCGACGTTACGCACGCCGGGCGAGCCGACGGCTGGCGAGGGGGCTGCTGATGACCTCGGCCGCCTTCGTGTTGACGGTTCTGGCCATGCTGCTGCTCATCGTCATGGGGTCGGTGCGTTTCATGGGTGGCGGAGGCCCCGCGCTCGCCAGCGCCGCGGAACCCAGCATCCTGTTCACCGGAATTCTGCTGTTCATCGTCGGAGTGAGCTACCCCGGTGCGGCGATGCGGCTGGCAGCGCTGCGCATCTGGTTGCGGCATCTGCGTTCCTATCATCGGATGCACCCGCTGTGGTCGATACTGCACAGCACGTTCCCGCAGGATTCGCTCAGCCGCATTCCGATCAATCCGTGGTTGGACGCGGTGAGCCTGCGCGGCGTGCACCATCGGTACTACCGCAGGGTCATCGAGTGCAGGGACGGCCTTGTCCGACTCAGTCCGTACATCGCCAAGGCCAGTGAGGGCCCTGGAGCGAGCAGTCCCCTTGCGGAGCGGATCCGTCGTGCACTGCGTTCCCGAGCCGACGGCGAGTCAGTGTCCGACCAGGCCGTCGCGGTGGCACTTCCGACCGAACACGGTCTCGACGCGGACGCCAAGGCGCTCGTGACGCTGTCGAGGGCGCTGCGCACCTCATAGAACCGGATAGCCCGTAGCACTGGACACGCACTCACGAGCGCGGGCCCAACGCACGGTACGCCTGAGTCCGGTGTACGCACGGAAATGGGCCTGCCCGGCGACGGGCAGGCCCACATCGGTATCCGCTCAGCCCGCCGCGATGGTCTGCTTGATCCAGGTGGTGACCGTCGTCGCGTCACCGTAGATCGAGTGGGTGCGACCGCAGGTGTCCGATCCCGGGCCGTCCGCACCGCGGCTGTCCACACCGACGAGCATGCCGTCCACGACCGCGGGGCCACCGGAGTCGCCATAGCAGTCGGTCGCCGTGGTACTGGTGTCGAAGCAGAGTTCGACGTTGCCCTCGATACCACCACAGGTGGCGTCAGCGGCCACCGTGGTGCCCACCGACCTGAGCACCGAGCTCATCGGACCGCACCCCTCGGTCGTGCAGGTCTGCCCGAAGCCGTACAGGGTCGGCTTCGCGCCGGTGGCAGGCGAGCCGGCGGCGATGGTGATCGGGGCGTTGGCAACCGGCTGGCTCAGCTTGTACAGCGAGAAATCGTGCCCGTTGCCGTTGTACTGGGGGTGACGAACCCACTTGGCCACGGTGGCCAGGGTGCCACCGCTGGCGAGGTTCGCCGACCCGATGCGGATGATCTTCGCACCGTCGCAGTGTGCCGCTGTGATCACCCACTGCTTGTCGACGAGCGAACCGCTGCAGAACATGTCCGCGCCGCTGGAACCGACGGCGGCGGCCCAGGACGGAGCCGTGGTGACCGGAATCCCGCCGACGATGTGCGGAGTTGGACCGTCTCCCGCGGAGGCCGGCGCCGCCGCGAGGGCGATCAGGGCAAGGACAAGACCGGCAGCGGCAGGGAGCCTGCGGATCTTCACTGGCATGCCTCCAGAAACCTGTGGCGCCGCACGCGACAGGGCCCGCGCCCGGCGCCACGAGTGGATGGGTGCGCACAGGGTAGGAAGTCACGGGACCGTGCCGGGAGGGTCGAAGGTGGGGAGAATCCGCCCATATGCCGATTTGATCGTTTATCCGCCTCGGTCGGCCGCCCCGATGGTTCAGCTCGCGGCCGTCTTTCCAGGCGCGTCCCCCATGAGCGGGGAGAGGCCGTCGAGCATGCGTCGCAGCCCGAACTCGAACAGCGCGTCAAGGTCGAAGTCGTAGTCGGCGGCGAGGACCCGCTCGAACACCGGATACCGGCCGCCCCCCGCAACAGCCCGCAGCGCCGGCCGCTGTGCGCGCATCCATACCTCGTTGTCGACCCCACTGAGCGCCTCGGCTTCAGCCTCGAGCTCGATATGTATCGCTGTGCCCCGTACATAGTTGAACAAGGTGACGTGCACGGTGAGCATCGTCGACAGATCCAGGCCGTGATCGTCGAGCGTGGCGAGTACCCACTCGGTGTAGGACAGGGCACTGGCGACCAGCTGCGGTCGGGTGACCGACATCGCCGACGCGAGCCAGGGATGCCGTCGGAACGTCGCCCACAGCATCTTGGCCGCGGTGGTGAGCCGCTCCCGCCACGTCGGCGGCGAGTCCGTGGGAAACCGCCACTCGTCGAACACCGCCTGCATCATCCGCCCGAGCAGGTCGTCCTTGTCGGCCACATGTCGGTACAGCGACATGGTTGCCACGCCGAGCTCGGTCGCGACTCGGCGCATCGACACCGCCGCCAACCCCTCGTTGTCCGCCACGGCGACAGCCCTGGCCACGATTCGTCCCAGCGTGATGGCGGCGTCGGACGCCGCGCGCCTTGCCGGCGTACCGATGTGTGCCGACCTGTTCCGGCCGTTCACGACGGTGCCGATGCCCGGCACCGCATGGACGAGCCCGGCCCGACGGAGTTCGGTGAGCGCCTTGGTGGCGGTCGCCATCGCGACGTGCCATCGCCTCGTGATCTCACGGGTCGAGGGCACCCGGTCGCCGGGAGACAATTCGCCAACCTCGATGAGACGTCGTAATTCGGCGGCGATCTGGTGGTACCGCGACACTTCCTGCCGGGACACTTCCTGCCGGCTCATCGTTCACCTCCTCCGCACTAGTGCACTCAGTGGATGAGAATGCGGTCACGACAGGGTCGATCTGTTGTCAGCACACTAGAGTACTAGTGCACCCTAGAGATTTCCTTGTATTTTCATCGCTTTCGTTGTCCCCAAGTAGCGTACGTCGTACGCTACTTGGGTGCGAGACACCGATGTACTCATCTGCGGTGCCGGTATCGCCGGAACCACACTGGCGTACTGGCTGAGCAGGTCGGGATTCAAGCCCACTGTTGTCGAACACGCGCCGGCTCCGAGGCCGGGCGGCCAGGCCGTTGATCTTCGCGGCGCGGGCCGAATCGTCGTCGAGCGAATGGGGTTGTTGGGCCGGGTGCGTGCGATCGGTCTGGAGCAGCACGGCCTCGCGCTCGTCGGCAGCACGGGTCGCATCGCCGCGCGGCTGCCGACGGAGAGCTTCGGTGGCGAGGGGATCGTGTCCGAAATCGAGGTGCTGCGCGGTGATCTCTGCGAGGTGTTGTACGAGGCGACGCTGCCCCACACCGAGTACCTGTTCAGTGACACGATTACCGGCATCCAGCAGCGTCCTGATGGAGTCACCGTTACGTTCGACAAGAGCCCGCGACGCCGGTTCGGACTGGTGGTAGGCGCGGATGGGCTGCATTCGGCCGTACGAGGTCTCGTCTTCGGTCCGGAGTCGCATTGTGTCCGGCCGCTCGGCTGCTATACCGCATGGTTCACCGCGGACACCGATGTCGAGTTGGACGGATGGTTCCTGATGTACAACGCGCCAGGCGGGCTCGTGGTGTCGGCGCGGCCGGGCCGCCTTGCCGGCGAAATCAAGGCCGGACTCAGCTTCCGCTCGCCACCGATCGCCTATGATCGCGGCGACCTCACTGGGCAACGGAACATCGTGGCTCGCCGATTCGCCGGCATTGGCTGGGAAACGCCGCGCCTACTCAACGCGATGCGCGCCGCGTCGGATTTCTTCTTCGATTCCATGGGCCGGGTGTACCTCGACTGTTGGTCTCGCGATCGCGTGACACTGGTCGGCGACGCGGCCTACTGTTCGACGCCACTGACCGGCCTCGGAACCAGCCTGGCTCTTGTCGGCGCTTACGTGCTGGCTGGTGAGCTGGCAACGGCCGGCGGCGACCATGATGTCGCCTTCTCCCGCTACCAGAGCGTCATGCGTCCGTACGTCACCCGGGGCCAGCAGCTGCCCCCTGGCGGCCTGGCCGGATTCGCACCACGCAACCGGGTCGTCATCCGGTCACGGGCACTCACGATGCACTGGATGACCCGCTGGCCGTTTCGGAAGCTGTTCGCTGCACAGTTCGGCAAGGCCTCAGGCATCGTGCTACCCGACTACAGTGCGGTCATCCCGACGCGGTCAGGGCCATGAGCGCCCGTGTCGAGTCCACCGTGGGGAGCCCAAGAACAGCTCGGTGCAGTCCGCTGGCACGCTCGGATGTCAAGCAGCGAGTCGCGCCGAGAGTGAACTTGGTGACCAGCTCCTCCTCGGAAAGCGGGCGCTCGGGGCCACCGCGGTTGGTGTCCACCCGAATCACGTGCCGCTCTCCCGTCTTGGTCAGCACCCGGAGCACTCCGGGAAGGTGCTGGGGAAAACGTTCGTCACAATCCGGATCGGGCACACAGCGGATCCTTGCGGCGAGCGCACGGCGGACCGGGTCCCTGATCGCGTCGTCGGTGAAGTCGTCGAGCCAGACACCAAGCCCGCCGCCTCCGGTGAGCGCAGCCGCGAGCACGTACGGGCCGGAGAAGGCTGCGGCGTAGCCGGTCGGCGGCGCCGCCTTGACCTCCGCGGGCTCGGCGATGGTGCGCAGAACGGCCGCGGGCACCCCGAATTCGATTTCGGCGATGTCGTCTGCCATGACCCCTCGGGAGCGCAGCTCCAGTGCGGCGTCAACGCCGGAATGCGTGAAATGGTTGCAGGAGTATGGCTTGATGTGCATGTCGTCGATGTGCCATCGCTCGCCGAGCCGTTCCAGGACGCGGTCCGGCCGGGCCTGGTCACCGCACCAGGCCTGGAAGAACCCGAATCGCCCCTCGAGCACGGTCGGCGGTCCAGTGATGCCGGCCGCGGCCATCTGCGCGGCAACCAACGCGCCGTGGGCCGCCCAACCGGTGTGCACCCGTTTGACCGTGCCGCCGGTCCGGTTGGCCTCGAGCAGGCCGGAACCCATGCTGGCGGCCACTCCAGCACTGGCGGCCACGCCGGCGGGATCGAGCTGGTAGAGCATGGCGGCGGCGACCGCGGCGCCCACCGCGCCGCAGATCGAGGTGGCGTGCTGCCCCCGCTCGAAGAAGATCGAGTTGCCGAGCCGTTCGTCGTAGCCGGCCATTCCGAGCCGCAGGCAGAGCTCGGTGCCGACGCAGATGGCGTCCAGTGTCGCTGCCCCGCCCGCCCCGGTGGCTTCGGCGGCGGCCAGTGCGGCGGGCACGGTCGACGCACTGGGATGCAGCATGGACGGCAGATGTGAATCGTCGAAATCCAGTGCGTGCGCGAGAGTTCCGTTGACCAGCGCCGCACTGGGTGCTGGAACGCGGCGCTCACTTCCCACGATGGTCGATTCCTCGACACCACCCCAGTGCTCCGCCATCCCGGCCACCGCCCTGGCGGCGGGAACGCCACTCGCGGCGAGGCTGTTGCCGAGAACGTCCAGAACCCGATACGCGCATGTCTTGCGGTGAATGGGATCCATGCCGTCCCGGCGGACGTGGTCGGCGAACTCGGCGAACCGCTCGATGATTCCGCTCATGCCCGTGCTCCTTCCGTGACGGCCAGCGGCCGGACCGGGGAGCCGGTGGCTCCGACGATTCGCAACGGCGACAGGACGAACAGGAACTCCCTGACACCGGCCGCGGACAGCGATTCGAGATCAAGGTGTTCGATGATGTGGATGCCGTGCTCCACCAACAGGATCCGATGCACCGGCATGACGAGGTGGCCCTGCCCAGCCGGAATGTGTTCGAACGCCGTGGTGTCGGCGCCGGCCGCGGCAATCCCGCGCTCGGCGAGCCATCGCGCGCCAGCCTCGCCGACACCTGGCACGCCACTGTCAGCGCCGAGGTAGCGGGAGGCGTCCGTCCAGTGGCGTGCCCATCCGGTGCGGATCAGCGCCACCTCACCGGCGCCGGGGCGTGCGTTGACGGACAGGCAGGCGTTCTCCAGATCTTCGGCGGTGATCTCCTCATCACCGCCGAGGACGTCGACCCCGCGGACCGCCGCGATGTCCAGCAGCACGCCGCGGCACACGAACGGGCGGATCGTCTCGACCCCGTGCACCTCGAATCGGCCCGTTCGCTGGGCCTGCTCGGCGTCGTACCCGCCGTGCAGCCTGCCCTGGAAGGAGGCGTGGCACAGCGCGTCGATGTGCGTTCCGACATGGCCGCCGGTGACGATGAGTTCGTTGGCGGCGGAGCTGCCGTCCGGCCTGACGGTGTCGCCGTGTCTGCGCTGCAGGGCCATCCGAAATCCCGGGTGGTTCACAGAGGTGGGAATGCCGGCCTCGAGGGGCTGCGCGAGGTCGTACACCGTGACCCCGTTGCGCACGATGTCGAGCAGGGCCGCACTCATCGCAGCACTCCCTTTCGGAGCAGGGGTTTTCGAGGATCCACCCGGTCGTCCCGGCAGCCGTACGACGCGGCGATGGACAGAACCCGGCGAGCCAGACGCGTCACGGCCGGGTCGACGAAACGGCCGTCCCGGGTTACCGCGACGGCCCGCTCACCGGAGCCGAGTGACTCGAGCAATTCGGTGGCGGCGCGGACCTCGGCCTCTGTCGGCAGATAGGCCTCGTTGATCACATCGATCTGTCCCGGGTGGATCGCGGAGCGGCCGAAGTAGCCCAGCTGCTTGCCCCGCAGGCAGGACGTCAGCAGGCCGTCGCGGTCTCCGATACGGCCGTGGGCCGACTGGACGGGAGCGGCGAGGCCAGCTGCCCTGGCCGTGGCGACGCAGCGCGTCCTCGCGGCGTCCATCGTCATCGGATCACTCGATCCCAGATCGGCTGCGAGATCCGCTTCACCGAGCGCGATCGCCCGCACGGTGGGCGCGGCGGTCGCGAGCGCGTAGCCGCGTTCGAGGCCGAGTGCGGACTCCAACAGCAGATGCAGCGGTGCCGCGCAGTTCGCGTCCGCGAGGAGACGGGCGACCTTCGACACCACGGCGGGATCTTCGGCCTTGGGCAGCCGGATGCCCGCGAGTCCGGCACCGGCCACCGCCGCCGCGTCCTCCATCATCCGACCGGTGTCCGCGGCGTTGACCCGAACGTAAGTCGGCTTCACCGGACTGGCCGCGAGGACCGCGGCCGCGGTGTCCCGGGCCACGTCCTTGTCGTCGAGCGCCACCGCGTCTTCGAGGTCGAGCACGATGGCATCGGCGTCAGAGGCGAGAGCCTTCCCGACCTTGTCGGTGTCGTTGGCGGGAACGTAGAGATAACTCCTGAGTGGCAACGGCATCACACCACGCCCTGTTCGCGTAACCGGAGCAGCGCCCGCTCCCCCAACCCCAGCGCGCCGTAGATCTCCGCGTTGTGCTCGCCGAGGCTAGGCCCGGTCCACCGGATGGCGCCAGGGGTACGCGAGAGCCGGAACAGCACGTTCTGCATCCGGATCTCGCCGAGGTCGTCATCGTGCACGCGGGTGATGGTGTCCAGCGCCGCGTACTGCGGGTCCGCCATCACCGCAGCGATGTCGTACACCGGGGCGGCCGCGGCCTGCGCCCGCTCGAAGCCGCTGAGGACCTCGGTGAGCTCGCGCTCGGCGATCCAGGCCGTGACCGCGGCGTCCAGCTGGTCGGCATGCTCGGCGCGGCCGGCGCCGGTCGCGAACCACGGTTCGTCGACGACGTCGGCACACCCCACGAGCCGCAGCACCCGCTCGGCCACTGACCGCGCACTGGTGGATACCGCGACCCATCGGTCGTCCGCGGTGCGGTAGACGTTTCGGGGAGCGTTGCTTGTGGACCGGTTGCCGGTCCTCGGCGGAATCAGCCCGAGTTGGTCGTAGGCAAGCGGTTGCGGACCAAGCAGGGACAGCAGCGGTTCGATGATCGCGAGATCGATGACCTGGCCACGTCCGGTCGACTCCCTCGCGTGTAGCGCGGTCAGCACGGCGAAGGCGGTGGCAAGCCCGGACACGCCGTCGGCGAGGCCGAACGGGGGCAGGGTCGGTGGGCCGTCGGGTTCGCCGGTCATCGCCGCGAATCCGCTCATCGCCTCGGCCAGGGTGCCGAATCCCGCTCGGCTCGCATACGGGCCGACCTGTCCGAACCCGGTGACCCTTGCCAGCACCAATCCGGGGTTGTCCGCGGCCAGCGTCGGATAGTCCAGTCCCCAGCGTTCCAAGGTGCCCGGACGGAAGTTCTCGATCACCACGTCGGCCTCGGCCGCCAGCCGGCGGAACAACAGCTGACCGTCGGCGGCGCCGAGATCGAGAGTGATGGCTTTCTTGTTGCGAGACAGGAACTTCCACCACAACGGGACACCGTTCTTGGCCGGGCCGTGACCACGCGCGGGATCGCCGTGCGGATGCTCGACCTTGACGACCTCGGCACCGAAGTCACCGAGCAGGGTCGCCGCGAAGGGACCGGCGAACAGGGTCGCGACATCGATGACCTTCATCCCGTGCAGGGCCGGGAGGGCCTCCGGCGTCACGGCCGGGTCCATTCGAATCGGGTGGCGGCGCGGGAGACCGCGGTCGCCGCCCCCTTGACCAGCGGCGACCATCGGCCCACGGCCGCCTCGTCAAACCGGAATCGTGGCCCGCACACGCTGACGGCGCCGTACACCTCACCAGTGGGCAACAGCACCGGCGCGGCGACCGCGGCGGCGTCCGCCAGCCGTTCGCCGAAGGAGGTCGCCACCCCCCGCGCGCGGATCTCGGTCAACTGGTCGGCGAGCGCCGCGCGGTCGACGACGGTGTCCGCGGTCAGGGAGGGCAGTTCCGCCGACAGCACGGCGTCCCGTTCGACGGAGTCAAGGTAAGCCAGCATGGCCTTGCCGCTGGCGCCGGCGTGCAGCGGGTGCCGCACGCCGAGACCGACCGTCATGGTGATCTCGTGCGGGCTGTCGATCTGGTCGATGTAGACGCGTTCCCGGCCGACGAGCCGGGACAGCGTCACCGTCTCCGCGGTGTCGATCCGCAGCTGACGCAGTATCGGCGCCGCGGCCGCCCGCATGTCCAGCGCACCGAGGGCCCGGACGCCGAGCACCGCCGCCGCGGTTCCGAGCCGGTACGCCCGCCCGGCCCGGGCGGGCGCGAGCAGATCGCGCGACACGAGTGACTGCAGGATTCGGTGCACGACGGCCTTGGAGATATCGAGCCGGCGAGCGATCTCGGTGACCCCGAGCTCGTCGGCTTCCCGGGTGAACAACACGAGGATGTCCGCCACCCGGTCGGCCACGACAGTCCCCGCGTCCGATGATCTTGTTCCCGCAAGCGAAACAGTCATCTCGACATTCTCTCTCGTGAAGATTTCTTCAATGATAGTTCGCACTATATATATTTCTCTCAGCGGAACATGCGTCGCGTTCTCATGGCGGGGGCAGCCTTGACATCGCGGCCGGCCGCCACTTCACTGTGAAGTATTGAATGAGCGTTTAATCAATGAGACTGACGAACTTCAGCGAGGAGGCGCAGGGTGGACACCGTGCGAGCACTGTTGGTCCTCGCCGTGGTCGCGAACGCGATGCTGGTCGGAGCCGGCTTGGACCAGCACATCAAGCAGCTTCCGGCCCGACACCGAATCGGTGTGGTCGCCTTCTCCGAGTACAGCAAGGCCGCCGACCTGGCCAACGGCGTCGCCTGGTACGGCGTTCTCGGGATCGGTTCGGCGGTCCTCACCCTGATCACGGCCGCCGTCGGGCTGCACAGCGTGTCGCGTGTGGACGTGACCGTCGCGCTGTGCTGCGCGATCGTGTTCACCCTCGCCCATTCCGTCGGCACCGCTCGGGCCGCCCCGATCAATTTCAGTCAACGCAAGGCGGCCGGGGACCCCGAGCGGCTCGCGGTGATCTTCGACCGGTTCACGCGGTGGTCGAGAGTGCGGGTGGGTTTTCAGATCCTCACCCTGCTGAGCGTGACGCTGACTCTGATCATCACGCCGCTGTGATCCCCCTGCCCACGCCTGGAGCAAGGAGCCGACCGCACCTACGAGGGATCCCGCCGGATCCGGCCCGCGTAGCGCGCCTCGAGCGCCCCGTTGTGCTCGTCGCCGCCGGGCACGTTGGCGGAAAGGTAGATCGGCGGTGTTTTCCCGGCCTCGAGGATCAGGGCGGTGGCATCGGCGAGCATCATCTGCGCGGCCATGGCGGCGGTGATGGAGGAGATCGCACACACTGATCCGCCGCCCGGCAACGGCAGAAGAGCGTCGCCCATCGGACCGCAGTTATCGATCACCACGTCCGCCACCTCATGCAGATGCCGCCCGGACGGATGCCGCGAGGGCACCGCGGTGGCGTGGCGGAGAGAGGTGAACGCGATCAGCGGGTGCCCCTTCTCCTTGACCAGGGCGGCCATCTCCACCGTGGAGCCGTTGCCCCCCGAGTTGGAGGCGATCACGAACAGGTCGCCGTCGCGCACCGGCGCCAGCTGGTAGATCCGGTGCGCCACGGCCGGGTCCCGCTCGAGGAATGGATCCATCGACTCGACCGGGTCGCCGCCATAGAACTGGCCGTCACGAAGGGACAGCCGGTTGGTCGGGATCAGCCCGCCCGCCCGGCCGGCGATCTCCATCACCAACGCCTGCGAATGTCCGGTGCCAAACGCCTGAACCACTCCCCCGTCCAGCACGCATCTCGCGACAAGAGCGGCCGCCGCGCGGATCGGATCCCGCTGGGTGGTAACCAGACGATCGATGATCTCACGTGCCGCGGACACGAACCCGTCCTGGTCGACAGTCATGATTTCCCTTCGCTCTCGGCGGATGCTGGGTCAGCGATCGGGGCGGTGGGCACGCACGACGAGATCCGCCGAGTCGCGCGCGATGGCTCGACGACGGGCCGGTTTCAGCGGCAGTGTTCCGTACAGCGTCTCCACCCGTCCCGTGCTGATCAGGACGTAGGCGAACTGCCGCGCCGCGAGGGCGGGCTCCGGCACGGTCAGCACCCCGGTGCGGTCGCAGTGTTCCAGGTAGGCCGCGATCTCGTCGGTGGACGACGAGCTCGTCGAGTTCCAGAACCGCTGCAGATCGGCGTGATAGGGAAGCTCGGCGATCGTGAGCCGGTGCAGCGCGGCGACCCGTGGCGACAGTGCCGTCCGCAAGATGCGCTCGCCCGCGGCGACGAGGTCGGCGCGGGGGTCACCGGTGTCGGTGATGAGCGCGTCCTTGTCGCCGGCGCCGTTCGTGGTTCGTGCCTCGTCCACTGCGGCCAGGAAAAGCTTTTCCTTGTCGCCGAAGTGTCCGTAGATCGTCTGCTTGCCGACTCCGGCGGCCGACGCGATGGTGTCCACGCTCGTGCGTGCGTAACCCTGGCTCAAGAACACCTCGATCGCCGCATTCAGGATCGCCTTGCGTTTCACCGGCGACCGCCGCGAACTCCGGCCTGTGACGGGGGGCACGGGAGGCACTGTACCGGTTGTCAGACGGAACCGTCTCGTCTAGTCTCAAAGACGGAACTAGACGGTCTAGTTTTAACCCTGGCTCGGGAGACGACATGGCTCGGCCAGCCGGACCGACACGACGACAACGGTCAGGCGTAGAGCAAGGCGTTGACCGCGGCGGTGACCAGTGCCGGCCCGCCGCGCTCGCCGCGATTTGTCAACGACGGCACCGCCCCGTCCCGGAGGACACGTTTCGCGTCCACCGCACCGACGAAGCCGGCCGGCAACGCGATCACCAACGCCGGCACGACGTTTCCCGCGGCACACAAGCGCGCCAGTTCTGTCACCGCCCGCCAATCCTGGCCCAGCGCCCACACCGCGCCAACCGGCAACTGCCGCGCCACCGTGACCAGCCCGCCGTCGGCCTCCGCGCACACGGTACACGGGCGGCTGGTCACGCCAGCGGCGATCATGGAGACGTCGACGATCAGCGGCGCCCCGTCGTCGAGCGCGCGCTTGCCCGACGCCAGCGCCTCTTCCTCGGCCACGAGGTCACCCACCCAGCTCGGATCCGCCGTGGTGTGCACGATCCGCTCGGCCACCGCCCTGTGTAGCGCTCCGAAACCGGTGGTGTCGATCCTGCTGCGCAGGATCCGGTAGGACTCCACCTCGATCGGATGCCGGACCCGCACCGGACTGCCCTGTTGCCCCTGGTTGCCCACTCCTGACACAGCCTTTCAGCTTGGCGTTTTGGTGACCATGATCCGCACCAGGCGACGGTCAATGGCTACCGGCAGCGAATTACCTGACGGACATGTCGGACCCCCGCTATATACCTGAGCCATGAGCACAGTCACTTCGGCTGATGGCACATTGATCGATTACGAGCTGCACGGGGGCGGCCCGGTCGTGGTCTTCGTCGGTGGGGCCACCCAGTATCGCGCTCTGGACCAGGACACCG
>JAFAZC010000077.1 GCA_019239965.1 Kutzneria sp.
ACCCGTTCGCAAGAGCGGATGTGGCCACCCGCCGACAGCGGGAACGCTACGTCACCGAACCTCGGTTCCCGCAACGATAGTGACCCCACCCTTCGCGAAGCGGGCGAACGTCAGTCGTCGAGAACGGTCAGGTCGAGCCGACGTAGGCGCGCGGGATCGGCGAGGATGTCGATTGCGACGATCTTCCCGTTGGTGACGGTGAAACCGAGTACCGAGAACACCCGCCCCCGCACCATCTGGACCAGACCGGCGGCCCCGTTCACCAGTGCTCGCCGGACAAAACCGCCCGCGCGGGCCAGCCGGGAGAAGGTGAGCGCCTGCTCGGCGACCGCTTCCGCGCCGCGAATTTCTCGTGAAGCCCCCGCAGACGCGGCACCACTGTCGGCGCGGAGCACGACGTGTGGGTCGAGCACGGCGAGCAGTGCCTGGAAGTCGCCGGTGTGGGAGGCGGCCAGAAAGGCGTCGACCACGGTTCGCTGGCGGGCCGGGTCGGCGTCGGGGACCGGTGCGGCGGTGCGCACCCTGCGGCGGGCACGGCTGGCGAGCTGTCGTGCCGCGGCGGGGGAGCGGCCCACGATGGGCGCGATCTCCTCGAAGGGCACGGCGAACATGTCGTGCAGCACGAAGGCCAGCCGTTCGGCGGGGGCCAGTGTGTCCAGCACGACGAGCAGAGCGAGCCCCACCGCGTCGGCCAGCAGCGCCTGATGCTCGGGGTCGACACCGCTCTCGTGGCTCACGATCGGCTCGGGCACGTGCACGCCCAGCGGCTCCTCCCGCCGCGAGGCACGCGAGCGCAACATGTCCAGGCACACCCGTGCGGTGACCGTGGTCAGCCATCCGCCCAGGCTCCGCACCTCACCGGTGTCCGACCGGCTCAGCCGGAACCAGGTCTCCTGCACGGCGTCGTCGGCCTCACTGACCGAGCCAAGCATCCGGTAGGCCACCGTCCGCAGGTGGGTCCGGTGCTCCTCGAACCGCTCCGCCAGCCAACCCTGTCCGTCCATTGGTCACATTCCTCCGCGGGATTCCGTCATCACGGTGACGGATGAAACTCAACCGATGTGACAAGGAGACAGGGCGACATGATGCGAGCACGGATGGGCAACCCGGCACTGACGGTACCGGACGCCATGCAGGCCCTACAGGCGCTGGGGACGGCGACGGAGCGGACAGGGATGCCGGAAACGACCCTTCATCTGGTCCACCTGCGGGCGAGCCAGATCAACGGCTGCTCGGTGTGCGTGGACATGCACTCCCGTCTTGCCAAGAAGACCGGTGAGACCGACCAGCGGCTGCTGGCCGTGGCGGCGTGGCGGGACGCGCCCTTTTTCACCGACGCCGAACGCGCCGCACTGGCTCTTGCCGAGGCGGCGACCCGACTCAGCGATCGGGAGGACCCCGTGCCGGACCAGGTCTGGGAGGAAGCCGCGCGGCACTACACCGAGCCGGCGCTCGCGGGTCTGGTCCTGTCCATCGGCCTGATCAACCTGTGGAACCGCCTCAACGTCACCACCAGACAGGTGGCGGGCGCTTCCTGGTGAAGGCACGGGGTCGCCCGAGGCGCTGTCAGACGTGTGTCACCAGGATCGTCTCTGCCCTGGTCGTGACGCAGTCGACGACCACGGGCCCGGCGCCGTCGCCGAGGTTCGCGGCGACCCTTGCCTTCGCCACGAACCCGTCCGGGTCGTCCTTGACGATCCGGACGGCACCGTCGAGCGGGTATGGGTGGCCGGGAGCGTTGCCGATGTAGGCGACCCGCGGACCACCGCCGCAGCTGCCGGTGATGGTGATCTCCTGACCGGGCGCGACGGGGTTGGGAGTGACCTGGATCCGCGCGCCGGCCCGGTCGAGCGTGGGAGAGGGTGCGGCGGACGCGTTGGCGACGCTGATGAGCCCCGTCGTGGTGCCCACGGCCACAAGGCCGGCTAGTGCGGCCAGCATCGACCTGGTTGTCATGGTGATGATCCTTTCGCTGCGTGATCAGGAGGATTCCTCCGTGACGGTCAGCAAGGAAGTCGTGATGACGCCATAGTGGGGTTCGCGCCGCGGCGGACTGTGCGCCGGATCACTCGTCGTCGGTGTCCTTCCATGTCACCGGAAGTCGGTGGACACCGTAGGTGGCCATGGCATGCCGAAGGGGAACATCCTCCGGTGGTATCGCGAGGCGCAACCGGGGAAAGCGACGCAGCAGCATGGTGTAGCCGATCCGCATCTGGACCCGGGCCAGTTGCTGGCCGAGACATTGGTGCACGCCGTGGCCGAACGCCAGGTGTCCTGCCGCGCTTCGAGTGAGGTCGAGGGTGTCCGGGTCGGTGAAGCGTTCCGGATCACGATTGGCCGCCGGCAGCGACAGCACCAGTGCCTCACCGGCTCTCACGACATGGCCGTGCAGCTCGACGTCTTCCAGTGCGACACGCATGGCGCCGAACTGGATGATGGACAGATAGCGCAGCAGCTCCTCGACGGCGGCGTCAGCACGCGTTGGCTCGGCGCGTAGCAGGGCCAGCTGGTCCTGATGGCACAGCAGGGCGTAGACCCCGAGAGCGAGCATGTTCGACGTGGTCTCGTGCCCGGCGACGAGGAGCAGGAACGCCATGGCGGTGGCCTCGCCGTCGGTGAGCTCGCCGGAAGCGAGCAGGCCGCTGAGCAGATCGTCGGCCGGCTCGATTCGCTTGCGCCGCACCAGTTCTCCCAGGAACTGGTTGATGCCGGTGAGGGCGCCCGAGACCTGGCCCCCGGTGGCCTCCAGGTTGAAGGCGGTGGCGGCGTGGGACTGAAACCGTGCTCGGTCGGCGCGGGGCACCCCGAGCAGTTCGCAGATCACCAGGGACGGGATCGGGACAGCGAACGAACCGACCAGGTCGACCGGCGGGCCCTTCCGTCGCATCGCGTCGAGGCACTCCTCGGTGATCTCCTCGATTCTCGGCACGAGCAGGTTCATCCTGCGCACGGTGAACTGGCCGGTGAGCAACCGCCGGTACTTGGTGTGTTCGGGCGGATCCATCCGGACGAAGAAGCCCGGCGCCGCACGCTCGACCCGGTCTCGCTGGTCGGCTGGGACGCCCCTCAACTCGTGCCGGGCGCTGAAACGGGCGTCGGCGAGCACCTCGCGCACCACGCTGTGTCCGTTGACCAGCCAGCCCTCGGTGCCGTCGGGAAAGGACAGACGGTGGACCGGGCACTGGGCCCGCAGTTCCCGCAGCAGCTCGGGAGGGTCGAAAGGACCACTGCGGGTGACCGGCAGGTCCACCGGCTCCGACGTGGACCCGGTGACGGCGGGTTCGTCTTCGTGGTGATGGCGGTCAACCCTGGACATCGTGCAGACGCTCCCGTTCGGCCGCGGCGAGCGCGGTGACCAGAGTGGGGTGGTAACAGGTCCGGAACACGTACGCCGCGGCCTTGGCTCCGCAGCGCTCGGCAAGGACGGACGGCCGAAAAGGCGGACCGGGAACCGATCCGTCCTCGCGCTGGGCGGCAGCAAGGTGACGCCAGCCCTTGTTGGCGAGCTCGTCGTCACCGTCACCGAGGGCTTGCGCGCAGAGCAGAAGTTCCGCACACAGGTCCCAGTGTCCCTCGGTCAGATAGGTGTCGAGCAAAGTGCGGACGACGGTGCGCAGCCGTTGCCTGCCTTCCTCGCCGCCTGGCAGGACAGGTCGTGCGGCGAAGTCGGTGACATAGAACAGCATATGGGTCACCGTGTACACCTCGTCATCGTCAAGCAGCGACGGATCCCCTTGCAGTGGAAGCGCTTGCCTTACTTCAGGTCCATCCGGATCGGTCTGTCCACAGTCGATGTCCGCGAGTCCGAGGATGTAGTTGAGCTCGATGCTCTTCTGCGGAGACATGCTGGCGCGGCCCAGTTCGCGACGGTGGGACTCCACCAGTGCTCGCACGGTCGAGCGCAGTTGGCCGGCCGGCCGGCCAAGCCGTTCCATGAGGACGACCAGCCAGGCATGGTAGGGAAACTGATCGTCGAGTCGGTGCAGGCCGGCTGTGAAGTCCGGGTGGTCCACCACGTCCTCGGCGATGTCCAAAGCGGACTGGACAAACTGGGTGACCCGAGCGGCCCGTGGGCCCCGCAGCAGTGCCCTACACACCAGCAGCAACTCGAGTGCGGTGGTTCCGGGAAACGCGCGGACCGGGAAGAACTGGTCCCACCGGCCGGGTCGGAACCACGCCAGGTTGGCAGTGAGCCAGTCCAGCGCGCGGTCGAGGACGGCGGATTCCGCCGGTATCAGTCGCCCATCCTGGCTCTCTGGACCACGCATGGCGTCCTTTCCGACCGTCGTCTCGTCATACGGCCGCTGTGGTCGTTGTGTTCGCGAAATTGTATCTTTTTGTTATTGTTTGTTCGTGCCTCATTGGATATTGGGGTCGCGCTTCGTGGTCGGGGGAAGGATCGGCTTTCGATTGAAACGGCCTCCTCGGCTGCTCCTTACCGCGGGCATGGCGGGCAGGCGGACCCCGTGGCCTCGCCGGCTTGGAGCCGCGCACTGGACTCGGGTGACACGCGGGTTCGGACGACCTTTCGGATCGCCAGTAGTGAGGAAAAGGTCGGTACGCGTTCAGTTATCGATTCACGTCGCCACGTTTGCAAGATCGTTTGTTATCACACGTTAACAAGATCAAAATCGGGACGGTACAGGAGAAAGATTTATCGCACAACCCTTGATTCTGGGCAGGCTGTCAGGTTGACTTCGAGCTGCCGATCAGCGTCAACGCTGACCTAAATCGGCTCGGGGTACATAAGTTGGAGGGGCGATGGCTACTCGGAACCAGGAAAAGAACGCCGGCAAGGTCGACCTCACGGTGGATGCCAAGACGTTCTCCGCACCCGGATCCGGAAAACTGTCAATTGACAAGGGCGCGCCACAGGCGAAGGGCCCGGTCACTCTCGGGACGACCTGCTGGGGAACTCCCTGCCCGAGTGCGAACACGATTTCCTGCTGAGCAAATGCTGTTCGCCGATGTGTCCGCGTGTCCGGACACGCGGACACATCGGAATGTCTGCCCGAAGTGGCGGTGCGGCCACTTCGAGTGAGCGAACTGATAAGGTGCGGTGGTTCTGCGGCCACCGCACCTTTTCGGCGATCTGGCGGTCCATCAGGGGGCAGGATGACTGTGACTGAGTCGGTCACCGTCCGCACGCGTGCGGACGAGATGAAGGCGGTCCCTCCGCTCGGGGTCCTGGAATATCTCGATCTGTGCGATGACAAGCCGGTGCGGATCAAGCGGGAAACCGCCTTCGCCAGCGCGCTGCTCGCCGATCAGATCGGATACCGCCGGCTGTGGCTTCCCGAACACCACAGCACCGGTGCGCCGAGCTCGAACCCACTTCTGCTCGCCGCCGTGCTCGGCAGCCACACCAGCAGGATACGGGTGGGCACCGCCGTCACTCTCGTCCGAATCCGTGACCCCCACCTGACCGCGGAGGACATCGCCGCCGCCGGCTTCTTCTGCGGTGACCGCCTCGACGTCGGGTTCGGCCGTGGCGACGTCGGCGGGCCAGGATCTGAGGTGCTGAACTATCTCCGCAAGGACAACCGGGAGACCGACGAGGCGATCAGGACCATCGTGTCCATCCTGGACTCGGGCTGCTCCTGGATAGATCCCATCGAATCGTCCTACCAGCGCTGGATGCACGGCGCCGGAACCAAATCCGCGGAACTGGCCGGTGAGCTCCGGTTCAACTACTGCCACGCCCTGTTCCTCAATCCCGACCTCGGTGCGTGCCTTCGTCCGCTGGAGAGGTACCGGGCGAGCTTTCCCGCGGGACGTACGGCCGTCGCGGTCGCCCTGGTGGCCAACGATGATCCCGCCAAGGCCAAACGCGACGGCGAACGGGATGGCGTTGTCGTCATGTGCGCCGGCAGCGCGCAACGGTGCGCGGACACGGTGTGCGCGCTGCTGGAGTCCACCGGCGCCGACGAAGTGATCATCACTGAGCTGTCCAGCGACGCCAAGGACCACCACCGTGCGCTGAAAGAGATATTCGCGCTGGTGGCCGAGTCGCTCGCCCCGAATACCCAGGCATGTCCATGATTCCCGCGCGGTTCGGCATGGTCAGAGTGGCATTGCTCGGTATCGACACGGCCGCCCGAATGATCGCTGAGGACGGACTCGGCGATCCGGTAGCGGCGATGGCCGTGTCACTGGCGACCGACTCGTACGTGGTGACGTCGGCGGCCACAGAGGAGCGCGCCAAGGTTACCGTTCTGCGCTACCTTGCCAGGATGGGCGGCAGAGCGACCCCGTACGGCCTGTTCGCCGGCACGGCAGTCACGTCGTTGGCCGAGGACCGCGCTCTGACGCTCGCCTCCCAGCCCGAGGACCATCGGGTTCGGGTTCGGGTCGACGTGCAGGCACTGGAACTCCTCGTGCGCGAGGCTCTCGCCGACGCCGAGCTGGACCGGCTGCCGCTGTCAGCCAATCCGACGGCCCGCGTCGAAGGGGAAACCCTGCGCTACTCGCGGTCTGGTGATGCCAGCGCGGACGTTGTCAGCCTGAGGCTCACACCGGTCGTCACCGAACTGCTGCGGATCCTCGGTGCGTCCTCGGCCACCGGCGCGGACTTGGTCGACGCACTGATGGAATGGAGTCCACAACTGTCGGCGGACGCCGTACGCGACTTCCTCATTCAGTTGCTGGACAACGGATTGTTACAGCGAGCTGTGGGACTCATCGAACCGGGCGTCGAGCCCGCGCAGCGAGCTGTCACCGTGCTCGAACTGCTCGGTGACCCCAAACGGGCGCAGGCGGTGCGAACGCTGGTGTCGCAGGCGTGCGGAACCCATCCGCTGGACACCGCACTGCTGGGACGACTCGACTCGGTGTGGCGTGCGGCGGCGGAGCATGCGCCCTCGCTCACCAAGGTCAAGCCGGCCGAACGGTTCCATGTGGACCTTGAGTTCGTGATGCCCGAAGCCACGGTGGACCAGCGCACGGTCGAGGAGATCCAGCGCGCGGTCAGACATCTCGAGGCACTCACGTCCGGACAGGGACGGTCGGAGGACTTCGGTGACGGGTTCGACATGCACGCCTTCCGCGAGGCCTTCCGCGCGCGTTACGAGGATGCCGAGGTCCCGCTGCTGGCCGCGGTCGACCTGGAATGCGGCGTACTCACACCGCGACACAGGCAGGTTTCGGAACTGGCGATCGCCGCCGGCATCCGCGCGAACGACACGGCGTCCCCCCTCCAGGTGGGGCACACCGCGCTGCGGGTTCTCCAGCTGTGGCAACGGCACGGCGGCTCCGTCGACATCGGGGCGTTCACGCCCCACGACGCGGACAGCGGGAACGACACGGCCGAGGACACCAGCAGGGTGCGGGCGGTTCTCGCGGTACTGCTCGACGACCACGAGGGCGGCTACCGCGGCATGCTCGTTGGCGGGCTGAGCAGATCACCGTCCGCGCTGCTCGCACGGTTCTGCCTTGGCAGACCGGAGGCCGAGCCACTCCTGTCGGCGCTGACCGGGGAGCATGCCGATTCCGAGGCACGCCCGATTCACGCCGAGCTCGTCTACCATCCCGGTGGCCGGATCGGCAACGTGCTCGTCCGTCCCCGTCTCACCGCTGACGTCCTCGCGCTCACCGGTGCCGCTGGCGGCACGCTGACCCTCGACCGGCTGCTCATCAGCCTGCATGACAACGACTTCCGCCTGCGCGACGCGGTGTCAGGGCGGCAGGTTTTCGTGGAGCTGAATACCGCGCACAACGTCGACTTCCATGGACTGGACCCGGTGTACGCCGTGCTCGGGCATCTCGCCTCGCCCGGCGGAGTCGGATGGTCGTGGGGGCCGCTGGCCCGGCTCCCCCACCTGCCGAGAGTGACCTGCGGCTCGATCATCGTGGCACCCGAGCAGTGGCTGCTGAGCAAAGCCGAGGTCGGCACGACGATGGCGGCGGCCGACCCGGCTGCACAACTGCGCGGACTGCTCGACGGCGTCGGACGACGGCGCTGGGTCGGCGTCGGCAACTACGACCAGGTGCTGCCGATCGACCTGGATAGTGCCCGTTCGGTGCGTGCGGCGCTGGCGCGGGAGACCGACAAGGAGCACGTGCAGATCGTCGAGATGCCCCAGCTGGAGGCGCCGGCCGTGCGCGGTCCGGATGGGGGTCACGTCGCCGAGATCGTCATCCCGTTCGTCCCGGAGAGCGGTGGCCCACCCACCTCCGACGACGACTGCTCCTTCGACCCCGCGCGAGGCGGCTCGTGGGTGTATCACAAGTACTACTGCGGCCAGGCCAGCGCGGATGTGATCGTGTCGAAGGCCAGCGACCTGGCCAGAACCCTGTCCGACAGTGAGTTGATCACCGACTGGTTCTTCCTGCGGTACTCCGACGACGGGTACCACGTGCGGGTGCGGATGCGGCCGGCGCAGCCAGATCTGCGTGGCACGGTCCTCGCCGCCATGGATGAGCTGCGTCGCACACTGCGCGCCGAAGGACTGGCCAGCCGTGTGGTGACAGACGACTACGTGCCTGAGGTGACCAGGTACGGCGGCGCGGAGAACCTGCGCCTCGCCGAGTCGCTGTTCACCGCCTCCAGCGCACAGGTGGCCGACTTCGTGGCCGCCGGTCCGCAGGAGGACCTCCGGCTGTACCAGGCCGTCGCGGACATGCTGCACTGGTGCTCGGTCCTGTTCAGCTCCGCGGCGGACCAGCAGCGCTTCCTCAGGATGTGTCAGGGCGGACTCGGTGTGTCGTTCCTGCCAGCCGGCAACCAGCACGGCAAGTTCTTCCGCGCGCACCGGCCCATGCTCGAACGGCACCTGGCCGCCGGGGGAGGCGACGATCGCGTCGTCAAGGCGTTGGCCGAGTTGGCGACCTCGGTCCGGATGAGGCTGCCCGAGCGGCGCGTCCTCTCGGCCCTCGGATCGGCGCTGCACCTGCACTGCAACCGGCTGTTCGCCTTCGACGCGGTCCGCCTGGAATTCCTCGGCTACGAGCTGGCCCAGCGCGTGATCCGACAGCGCATGGCACTCTTGGACAAGGAAAGCCCAGCAGGACAAGGACGACTGCCATGACAGCGGACCAGCCGAACGATCAGCTCGCACTGGCGAGAACCCTGTACCAGGACGCCGCGGAGGGCACCGCACGGCAGCCGACCTTTCCGCTGCTCCTGGACCACGCGGTCATGTCGCTGGAGTTCTCCCGTGCCCTCGGTGAGGACTTCGATCCCGAGACCCCGTTCCATGCTGCCCTCGACCTGCTGAACTCGGCCAGTGAGGTGGGGCCGTGGCTGTACCGGGGTGCCGCGCAGGCCGGCTGGACGGCCATCCAGCTGGCGCGGTTCCGCGGCGTGCGGGCCACCGGATTGAGCCCGATCGACGACACCGTGCTGGGGTGGCTCTCGGCCTTCCCGGACCACCTCGACGTCGACCTGCCCATGGGAGCACTCGGCCTCGGCGTGTACGGCCTCGCGCACCCGGATGCGGCGGTACGGGAGAAGCTGACCAGCGGCGTGCTCGACGTGATCGAGGCGAGGACCGAACAAGACCAGCACGGCCTGTTCGTCCGGCTGTGCCCGTCACCGGCACGCCTTGCCGACAGCTCGGCCGGCTGTCGCATGGTCGGAGTCGCGCACGGCACCGCCGGGCTCGTGTCCTATCTGGCCTCGGTGGTCACGAGTGGGCTGAGTGCCCAGCCAAGAGCAAGGCTGCTGCTCGACGAGACGCTGCGCTGGCTGCGCGCACAGCGCACCGACGTCGGGGCGACCATCTTTCCGCACCGGGTCGAAGCGCCGGACGCCTCGCCGCGCGCCACCTGGTGTTCCGGTGATCCTGGTGTGGCGTTGGCGCTCTCGGTGGCCGCGCGGGCAACCGGTTCGGCGGAGGTCTCGGCGCTCGCGCGAGAGGTCGCCGCCGCGGTGCTTGCCCGCCCACAGGAGGACTGCGGTGTTGTGGACGCCTGCATCTGTCACGGTGCCGCCGGCCTGTGCTGGTTCGGACACCGCGCGCGGACCACGTTCGGCGCGCCTGCCGCGGACGCCGTCGTCGCGCAGTGGTCGCGTTATCTCGCCGAGCAGCGCTCCGCCGGGCACCTGACCTACTTCGGACCCAACGGCATGGAACGGAACTTCTCCTTCCTGGAAGGTGACGGGGGAGTGGCGCTCGTCCTGCTGTACGCGGCCACTGGTGTCCAGCCGTGCTGGGAGGACCTGGTGCTGGCCGTGCCGATCACGGCGGTGGCCTGAGTGCGGGCCCGCGGCCTCGCCACGTGGGGCGGGTGGATCGGCCGGCTCGTGCGCAGCTGCTGGCGGCACCGCGGACTGACCGTCGGGGTGGTGCTGGCCTCGGTTGCGGCCACCGGGTTGACGGCGGCCTTCCCGCTGGTCATGCAGCTCGGCGTCGACGAGGCGGTCGCCGGCCACACCGACCATCTCGGCTGGCTCGTCGCGGGCATGCTGGTGGCCGCGCTGATCGGGTTCGGCGGTTCCTTCGCCCGACAACTACTCGGCGGGACTCTGGCCCTCGGGGTCCAGCACGACCTGCGCACCGAGGTGTTCCGGTCGCTCCAACGGCTGGACGGCGGCAGTCAGGACGCGCTGCGCACCGGCCGGGTGGTGGCGAGGGCGAACACCGACCTGCAGATGGTCCAGGGACTGCTGTCGATGGCCCCGCCGGCACTGGGCAGCGTGGTGCTGATCCTCGCCTCGGTGGCCGCGATGCTGTGGCTGTCCCCGGTACTGTCGCTGGTGGCACTGGCCATGGTGCCGGCGTTCGGCGTGGTGACCTTCCGGGCGAGCCGGCGGCTGTACCCGGCCACCTGGGTGGTGGAGCAGCGGACCGCGCGGATCGCCCAGCACGTCGAGGAGACCGTGACCGGCGTGCGGGTGGTCAAGGGATTCGGGCAGGAACAGCGCGAGGCCGACCGGTTGCGGGACCTGGCCCGCCAGCTGTTCGCCGCGAGGATGCGGGTGGCCAGGATGCAGGCCACGCCGAGTGCGACACTGGGCATCCTCCCCTCCGTGGGGCAGGTCGTGGTGCTGGTGCTCGGCGGGTGGCTGGCGGTGCGCGGCCAGGTGTCCCTCGGCGGCTTGCTCGCCTTCGTGAACTACACGGTCACCCTCACGGCGCCCTCCGGCGTACTGTCCAACCTGGTCATCTCCAGTCAGCTGGTGCGCCCGGCGGCCAACCGGGTGTACGACCTGATCGACGCGCGGCCGGACGTCGACGATCCGCCCCACGCCATCGAGCTGCCCACCGGTCCGCTCGGCGTGCGGCTGGACGACGTGAGGTTCGGGTACACCCAGGACGAGCCGGTGCTGGACGGCCTGTCGCTTCATGTGCGTCCCGGCGAGACGCTGGCGATCGTGGGACCGGCCGGTGCGGGCAAGTCCACGATTTCCCTGCTGCTGCCCAGGTTCTACCAGGTCGGCGAGGGCACCATCGGGATCGGTCCGGAAGGGGCCGAGGTCGACATCCGGCGGGTACGGCTGCGATCGCTGCGGCGGACCGTCGGTGTGGTGTTCCAGGAGGCGTTCCTGTTCTCCTGCTCGGTGGCTGACAACATCGCCTACGGACATCCTGACGCCACCGAGGAGCAGATTCGCGCGGCCGCGGTCGCGGCCGGCGCGGACGAGTTCATCTCCGCGCTGCCCGACGGCTATCGGACCAGGGTGGGGGAACGGGGACTGACGCTGTCGGGCGGACAGCGGCAACGCATCGCGCTGGCCCGCACCCTGCTGTCGGACCCGAGGGTGCTGGTGCTCGACGACGCCACCTCCGCGGTGGACGCCGCGACGGAGGCCGCCATCCACGCCACCCTCAGTCGGGTGACGGCCGACCGCACCACGCTGCTGATTGCCCACCGCCAGCCGACGCTCGCACTCGCCGACCGGGTCGCGGTCCTCGACCGGGGCCGGGTGGTGGACATCGGCACGGTGGCCGAACTCACCGCACGCTGCCCGCTGTTCGTCAAGCTGTTTCCCGCCGCGGGGGATCCGGCCGGTGCCGGGCACCCTGCCGTGCCCATCGGTGGGCTGGAGGGATTGTGGCCGCCCGAGCGGCTCATGTCGGCCGACGAGGAGGCCGCTGACGATCCGCGTCTGCGTGACCAGATTCGTCGACTTCCGCCGGCCACCGACGAGCCGGCGATAGGCGAGGACACCTCCCCCGCGCACCGACGGTTCGGGCTGGGGAACGTGCTGCGGCCGGTGCGTCGCGTCCTGCTGCTCGCCGCCGCCCTCGTGCTCGGCGACGCACTTGCGGTGACCGCGGTGCCGATGCTGATCCGGTTCGGCATGGACAGCGGTGTCGGCGCCCGCTCGATGGCCGTCGTCCTGGCCATGGCGGGCCTTGCCCTGCTGGTCATCGCCGGCAACTGGGTGGTCCTGCGTGCGCTGCCGCTGGTGACCACCCGAGGCGGGGAGAGCGCCATGTTCGCCCTGCGGATGCGCAGTTACGTCCACCTGCAGCGGCTCAGTCTCGACTACTACGAGCACGAGCTCGGCGGCCGGATCATGACCCGGATGACGACGGACGTGGCGGCGCTGTCGATGTTCGTCGAGAGTGGACTGACCATCGCGGTGGTGAGCGTGGCGACCATCGCGGTGATGACCGTGGCGATGGTGGCCACCGACCTTACGCTCGCCCTGGCCGGGCTGACCGTGCTTCCGGTCCTCGCCGTGGCCACGGTGGTCTTCCGGCGCTGCTCGCTGGTGGCCTACACCCGCTCGCGTGAGCAGATCGGGGAGGTCAACGCGGATCTGCAGGAGAACATCGCCGGTCTGCGCACCGCACAGGCCGGCGCCGGTGAGGAGATCGCCGAGCGGCGGTTCAGTGGCCTGTCCGACGACTACCGGCGCACCAGGGTGCTCGCCCAGCGCTACATAGCGCTCTACTTCCCGTTCGTGACCCTGCTCGCCGAGACGGCCACCGCGATCGTGCTCGGTGTCGGCGCGCACCGGGTCGCCGCCGGCACGATGACGGTCGGTGTCCTGATCGTCTTCATGCTCTACCTCAGCCTGTTCCTCGCGCCGATCCAGCAGCTGTCCGTGGTGTTCGACGGCTACCAGCAGGCGAGGGTGGGTGTCGACCGCATCGGTGAGCTGCTGACGACCCCGGTCTCGGTGAGGACGCCGCGGCGCCCGGTGCCGATGCCGCCTCGGCTGCGCGGCGAGGTGACCCTCCACTCGCTGGGATACCGGTACGCGCCCGCGGGTGAGCCGGCGTTGAGCCAGGTGTCGCTGTGGGTGCGGCCGGGCGAGCGGATCGCGCTGGTCGGTGCGACCGGTGCGGGCAAGTCGACCTTGATGAAGCTGCTCGCCCGCTACTACGACGCCACCGAGGGGCGACTGCTGGTCGACGGGGTGGACATCAGGTCGTACGCCATCGAGGACTACCGCCGACAGCTCGGCGTGGTGCCGCAGGAGGCACACCTGTTCGTCGGCACCGTGGCCGACAACGTCCGCTACGGCCGCCCGGAGGCTAGTGACGCTCAGGTGGAGGACGCCGTGCGGGCCGTCGGCGCGCTGCACGTGGTCGCCGGACTGCCCGGTGGATTCCGGTTCCGGGTGGGGGAGCGGGGCCAGGGACTGTCCGCCGGGCAGCGGCAACTGATCGCGTTGGCCCGCGCCGAACTGGTGGACCCCGCCGTGTTGTTGTTCGATGAGCCCACCGGGGCGCTCGATCCGACCACCGAGGCCATGGTCCTGGCAGCGAGTGATCGGGTGTCCCGGTCTCGCACGACGTTCGTGGTCGCTCACCGGCTGGCCACCGCGGCCCTCGCGGACCGAATCGTGGTTCTCGAGCGCGGCCGGGTGGTCGAGGTCGGCACCCATGCCGAACTGCTTGCAACTGGGGGCCATTACGACCGACTGTGGCAGCACCAGACCCGGCACGCGGCCGCGGGATAGTAGCCGGCCACCAGTGGCTGTGACAGGGTGGAAGCCATGGGGGACAGATGGGTTTCATCAGACCACCACCTAATTCACGGAGCTTCCGATGACGCCCCCGCCCCGTTTGGTTCCGCTGCTGAACCAGTTCGACTTCGCGCGTACGCGCCTCGTCGACCGCATGACCGGGCCGATCATGGACAGCGGCAACGGTATGCAGGTCGAGGTCGGTCCGATGACCGACGAGGAGTACTTCTGGGAGCCGGTTCCCGACTGCTGGTCGGTCCGTCCGCGTTCGGACGGACCTGGGCCACGCGCCGTCTTCCTGACCGGTGCGGGCGACTGGGGGTGCGACGCGGCGCGCGCGCCGCACCCCTTGCCACCGCCCTTCACCACCATCGCGTGGCGTCTGAGCCATCTCAGTGAAGTGCTGACCCTGCGTGCGGACTACACCGCGGGCACTCGAGCGCTGACCCGGGACGGCTATCGCATCAGCGGCGACGCCGCCAGCGCCATCGCGGCCTTCGACGCCGGCGCCACGGCGTGGCGGAAGGCGCTGCTCGAGGCCGACGACACCGCACTCGACACGGTCGGGCACAGCTCCTACCCGTACGGCAGCGATCCGGACGATCCCTTCATCGAGGTCGTCTGGTGGGTCAATCAGGAACTGCTGCACCACGGAGCCGAGATCGCGCTGATTCGCGACCTCTACCGGGCACGTCAGCGCTGACGGTCCCGGCAAAGGCGGCAAAGAAGGTCCTATTTGCCGGACAGGGCGCGGATCTCCTCGGGTCCGACCTTGGCGTCCCAGTCGATCTGGTAGCCGGCCAGCCAGGCCTGCTTCTCGGGTTTGGTCAGGATTTTCATGACCATCGGCATCGTCATGTCCCGCAGCACCCGGGCGATGGGGCCGGCGGCCTTGTTCTGGTTCCTGTGCTCGGCTTCCTCGGTGATCCGGGTGCGCCGGTTGCGGCGCAGCTGTTCGTAGGCGGAGAAGGCCCCGGCCGCGTCGGGCAGGTCGCGCAGGCAGCGGGCCAGCTGGATGGCGTCCTCGACGGCCTGCGAGGCGCCCTGCCCGGAACTGTTGGACGGCGCGTTCAGCGCCTCACCAACCAGCACGACGCGGCCACGATGCCAGTGGGGCACCGGCGGAAGGTATTCCAACGCGCCGAAGATGAGCAGGTCCGCCGGGTCGATGCGCCGGACGATGTCCGGTGCCGCCGTGCGGTCGTCGGCCACCGCCTCGCGCAGCAGGGACAGCCACTTGTCCGCGCCCATGGCCACGGCCTCGGCGCTGGACATCGGCCGCGGCTGTGTCATGTTGGCGAACCAGCCGACACGTCCGTCGTCGAGCACCTGGTAACTGAAGAACGCGCGCTTGCCCTGTGTCATGTACATCGACCCGCCGGTGCTGACCCGGCCGCCGCCGGCGGCCGTGGCCGCGAAGCCGGCAAGGGCGTTCAGGCCGGTCCGCTGTGGCTGCGGGGCCGACGGGTCGATCAGTGAGCGGACCATCGAGCGGATACCGTCGGCCCCGACCAGGATGTCGGCGCCGGCTCGCGAGCCGTCGGCGAACAACGCGGTGATGCCCGCGCCGGTGTCCTGCAGCCGGACAAGACGCTTGCCGTATGAGGTCTTGACTCCCCGGCTCGCCGCCTCGTCGGCCAGCACCTTCTGCACCTCGTCGCGCCACACCATCTGCGCGATGGGCGGATCGGCGGGACCGCCCCCGAACTGAGCGAGCCGTTTGCCGGTCCAACTCTGCATCACGAACGACGATATCGGGGTGGCGATGTCGCGCACGGCATCGTCGAGTCCGAGGAGCCCGAGCGCGTTCATACCGTTGGGCGCGATGCCGATCATGCCGCCCAGGCCGATGCCTGGCCCAGTGTGGGCCTCGTACAGGCTGGCCTCGATGCCGGCTCGCCGCAGTGCCATCGCCGCCACCGGGCCTGCGATTCCGCCGCCGACGACCAGCGCTGTCCTTACCTCAGTCATCTTGTCCCCATGGAGCTCGCGCCGGAGCCGGTCGCGCCGGTCTCCAGCTGGTCATCCGGATCTGTGTGTCCGAACCGACCCGGGAACGTCAGCCCAGCTACCCTGGGGTTGCCACCTCGTCGCCGGGATCCGTTCCGCGGGTGTCGGTTCGAGAGTGAGGGCCCCGGCGGTGGTGTTGCCGCACCCCGCCGGGGCCCGTTGTCTGGTCAGTCCCTGGTGCTGCCCCTTTCGGTGATGTGGGCCAACTCCGGGGGCACCTCGCCGGTCTCGTGGAACCGCCGCCACTGTGCGAGACCGGGGAAGGAGCCGGTGGTCAGCTCCTCGAGCAGTGTGGAGACCCAGGTCAGCTCCGCTTCGCGGACGGCGAGGTCGTACTCGACCTCGACGAGGAACAGCCGTGGCAGCTCACGGCGGTGGTGGGCCATCGACTCGCGCTGGTGGACGATCTGCTCCCGCATCCGGTCCAGCCGTTGCCGCAGCAGACTGGTGGCCTCGTCCGGGGTGAGTGCCCCCAGTACGGACAGGGCGACCCCGAACCGCGGGTACTCCTGTTCGGGCGTGGACACCAGTTCGCCCACCCAGTCCTTGAACTCGGCGCGGCCGGCGTCGGTGATCCGGTAGACGGTCCGTTCGGGGCGGCCACCATGCCGGGTGTTCTCGATCGCCTCCAGCAGACCGTGTTTCTCCATGTTCCGCACGACCGTGTAGAGCGAGCCCCACTTGATCTTCATGTCCTGGTCTTTGTCGCGCGCGCGGAGCACGGAGGCCATCTCGTAGGGGTGCATCGGCCGCTGGATGACCACTGAGAACACGGCGAGCGCCAGCACGTTGCCGACTCTGCGCCGTTTGGCCACCGATTCCACCTCGCCTACGATTACTCGTGTGCGAGTATATAGTGCCGGTGGCCGAAGGCAAGGGCGTGGGCCGATCAGCCGGCGTCGACCAGGGCCACCCAGGTGCCGTCGGGGCCGGCGACGTAGGCCCGCCGATGGCCACCGGGGTGGTCATAGGGCTCCCGCAGTACGGTAATTCCCGCAGCCCGCAGCCTGCTGATGTCCCGGTCCACGTTGGCGCAATGGACCAGCAATTCGAACGTGTTGCCCGTGCCGGGTTCGAGTCCGGCGGCGTGCACGGCGCGGGGTGTGGACAGCGCGAGCCGCGAGTCGCCCCGGTGCAGGACGGCATGTTCGAGCCGGTCCCCATCCGCTCCTTGGCCCTCATCCGCTACGTGGTAGGAGACCGTGAAGCCGAGATGGTCCCGATAGAAGGCCACGGCCCTCTCGACGTCCGCAGTGAAGACGTTGGGCATGCTCCAGTCGGTCATCTGTCACCTCGTCAATTCGTTGCTATAGAAGATGGTAAAGTACCACCATAATGGTGGACGGCTACAGTTCCGGACATGGCGGAACAGACCGGGTTGTCCGACCTGTGCGGCGAGGACACCGAGCTGGCCCAGGAGGTGATCCAGCTCCTTGTCGCCATGGGCGGACGGCTCGGCCAGCACTTCGCCGCACGGGCCGCCGAGTTCGGACTCTCCATGGCCGAGGGCAAGGTCCTGCTCGCACTCGAGCCCGGTGACCCGGTCCCGATGCGGGTGCTGGCCCGCAAGCTCAACTACGACGCCTCGAACCTGACCGGCGTCGTCGACCGGCTGGAGAACCGGGGCAGGGTGGAGCGCAGGACCAGTCCCGGTGACCGACGGATCAAGGCGATCGCCCTGACCGCCGCGGGCCTGCGTGTCCGGGACGACCTGTGGCGGCGGCTGCGGTCGGACGGGGGACCGGTGGACACTCTCACCGACACGCAGCTGCGCGATCTGCGCCGGCTGCTCCGGTTGGCGCTTGATGACGGCGGCAAGCACTGAGACCGGTCGCCAACCGATCGGCGCGTCCCATGCGGCAGCTGCGGATACCCGTTGTTCAGCGCGGCCGCTACCTTCCCTATAATTCCCTAAACGCTAGAACCGTAGAGTACTTTGAGGTAAAGTAGCGGACGTTGCGGGCAGTTGAAGGGGGATGCGTGGCCGAGCAGCTGTACTCGGTTGACCAGGTGGCTGGTCTTCTCGGTCTGCATGTGAAGACGGTGCGCACGTACGTGCGGGATGGCCGACTCAGGGCCGTCCGGGTCGGCAAGCAGTACCGGATCGCACGCGAGGACCTCGAAGCGTTCACCGGCCGGCCGCTGCCGGCGTCGGCGCGGCGCGCGCGCCACGTCGAGGCCTCCAGCATCGTGCAGATCGACGCGATCAGCCCGGAGAACATGAGCCGCCTGAGCACCATGGTCACCAGCCTCGCGGGAAGCTCGGCCCATGATGTCCCGCTGCGGGTCGAGGCCGCCTATGACCTGGAACGGGCCAGTCTGAAGATCATCGTGTTGGGCGGGCTCGCCGAGACCGCGAACCTGTTGAAGATCATCGAAACACTCGTGGAGCAGCTGTGAGCGGAATTTATTCGTCTACCGAGGGCGCCCGGCTTGTGCGGAACCGCTACCAGGAGCTGTTACGCCGCTGGCCGGTGCCCCACGACCAAATGCGGGTGCCGACCTCGCAGGGGGAGACGTTCGTGGTGGCCTGCGGGCCGCCCATGGCGCCGCCCGTGGTGCTGCTGCACGGATCCATGGGGAACTCGGCCCGGTGGCTGTCCGAGGCGAGCATCTTGGCCCACCGCCTGCGGCTGTACTCCGTGGACATCATCGGCGAGCCCGGTCTGAGCGCACCGTCCCGGCCGCCGCTGGATTCCGACGCCTACGCGAGGTGGCTCGAGGACGTGCTTGGCGGGCTCGGCGTGGAGCGTGCCTCGTTCGTGGGCGAGTCGCTGGGCGGATGGATGGCGCTGGACTACGCGATTCGCCGCCCCGGCCGGGTCGACCGCCTTGCGCTGCGGTGCCCGGGCGGCATTGGACGGCAGAAGTGGGGTGTGCTTCCCGTCGCCCTGCTTCTGCTGCCCTTCGGACGCCAGGGACGGCGACTGTCCGCGGAATTCGCCATCGGTACGAGACTTTCCCGGGACAACGCCGAGGATCTGCTGCTGGTGAGCCGTCATTTCCGGCCAAGGGGTGTGCTCCCGGTGTTCGGCGATGAGGCGCTGCGGCGGCTGACCATGCCGATGACGGTGATCCTCGGCGCGCGGGACCGCATGCTGGACTCCCGCCAGACGCGGCGCCGGCTGTCCGAAACGGTGCCCAGCGCCGCGGTCACCATGCTCCCCGATGCCGGGCACCTCCTGCCCGACCAGTCCGAGGCGATCCTGGAACTGCTGACGTCGGGCGCAACGGGTCGGTGACCCACGGTCGCGTGTGCTCTGGTCAGTCGTGTGGGCCGGCGGGTTCCCGCGGCCCCCGGTACGGCAGCGTCTGCGTATACACGATGTTGGTATTGGTGCTCCCGAACTGGGCCAGCTCGTCCACGACCCGTTCGAGGTGGGTCATCGAGGCCGCCGCCACCTTGAACGTGTAGCAGTCGTCGCCGGTGGTGCGCAGGCATTCCAGGATCTCATGGCGCTCAGCGAGCAACCTGTGTAGCGGCTCGTGGCGGCTGCCCGGATACTTCAGGCGCACCACCGCCAGTACCGGGAAGCCGACCTTGCCGAGGTCCACGTCGGCACGGTACCCGGTGATCACTCCGGCTGCCTCCAGCCGCCTGACCCGCTCCGTCGTCGCCGATGTGCCGAGGCTTACCCGCCGGCCCAGCTCGGTGAACGACAGCCGGCCCTCGCGCTGGAGTTCGGCAAGGATGACCCAGTCCGTCTCGTCAAGGTTCTCGGTCATTCGGCGAAAATACCGCGATATTCACGGTAGAATCCGGCAAACGCCGTGATCGATCTCTTCCGAGCGGTCTCTGCCCTGGATAGCCTTGGGTCGTGAAGATCGGCGTGAACGTCCCCAACTACGGCCCGGGTACTGACCCAGGGATGCTGCGCGACTGGGCGCAAACCGTGGAGGGGCTGGGATTCGATCTGCTGATGACCTCAGACCACGTGGTGGTGACCCCTGACGTCGCCGCGCGGTACCCGGCGCCCTTCTTCGAGCCGTTCACCACGCTCTCGTGGCTGGCCGGCGCCACGCGGCGTGTCCTGCTCGGCACTACCGTGCTGATCCTTGCCTACCGGCATCCGCTGCTCACCGCGCGGATGGCCGCGAACCTGGCCGACCTCAGCGGCGGTCGGTTCATTCTCGGCGTGGGCGTCGGCTGGGCGAAGCAGGAGTTCGAGGCCCTGGGCGTTCCCTACGAACGGCGCGGGAAGCTCACCGACGACCACCTCCATGCCGTGCGTGCCGCGTGGCGGCACGAAGGCGACTACGGCCACAACCGGATCCCGATCTGGATTGGCGGCAGCAGCGGCGCGGCGCTGCGCCGGTCGGTCCGGCTCGGCGACGCCTGGCATCCGCTGCGGTGCACCGCGTCGTGGCTGCGTGACGCGGTCAGTCGGCTGAACACCGTTGCGGCACAGGAAGACCTGCCGGTTCCGGGCCTGGCGCCCAGGATCGTGCTCAGGCCGACCGCCGAACCGCTGGCCGACCCGGACCGGTTGATGGGTGAGGGTGATCTCGACCAGATCATCGGCGACCTCACCGTGCTGCGAACGCTCGGCGCCGAAGCGGTCCTGCTCGACACCTTCGGCGGTGATCCCGAAGAACTGAGGCACCCCGAAACGGCATGGCGTGATCTCGCCACCGTGGCGGCTTCCTGGAAGGAGAACAGGTGAGACCCGACGAAGAGGCTCTGCTGCGGCGGGCGATCGAGCTGGCCCGCCAGGCGCGGGACGTCTACGCGAACCCGCCGTTCGGCTCGCTGCTGGCCGACGCGGACGGCAAGGTGCTCGTGGAGGAGCGCAACACGACGCTCGCCGACAACGACATCACGGCACATCCCGAACTGAAGCTGGCCCGGTGGGCGGCGCGCGAACTGGATCCGGAGACGGCCGCGACGACCACGATGTACACCAGCACCCAGCCGTGCGGCATGTGCGCCGGGGCGATTGAGCGATCCGGGTTGGGCCGGATCGTCTACGCGCTGTCCACCGAGCAGCTCGTCGGCCTGCGCCCGCCCGTCACCGGTGCTGGGGTTCGCTTCGACGGGCCCGGGCTGTTCGACGAGGCCCGCGTTCCCGTCGAGGGCTACTACGGCCCCCGTCCCTGACCCACCTCATTGGTCGGGCCGACCGAACCAGGTGACGAGCGCGTCGTCCAGACCCTTGCCGGCGGCGTCCCCGGCCCACGCCACATATCCATCCGGCCGGATCAGCAGCCCGCGGCCGGAACCGGCGTCGCTTCGCCGCTCCACTCGATCCGCCCAGCCGGCGGCGAGCCGGTCGAGCTCTGCCGGTCCGACGAGCACCGCCCTGCCCCGGCTCAGGTCGACCCGGTCCGGCGTGTACCGGCCGACCAGGTCGTCCGCGTCCGGAATGCGCGGATCGTAACGCACGTCGGTGAAGCCGATCAGCTCACCGAGATGCCGGCGCACCGGCTCGTAGTCCATCAGGTCGGAGAACAGCTCGCGCACCGCCGTGGCGTGGGGACCGGGTCTCATCAGGGCCTGCTGCGCCCTGGTGTTGTCCAGCACCCGGGCCGCCACTGGCCGTCGTTCCGCCGTGTAGGTGTCCAGAAGGTCCTCCGGCGCCCAGCCGTTGACGGTAGCCGCGAGCTTCCAGCCGAGGTTGACCGCATCCTGGATACCAAGGTTGAGCCCCTGTCCACCCCACGGCGCGTGGACGTGCGCGGCGTCTCCGGCCAGCAGCACCCTGCCGTCCCGGTACGTGGTGGCCAGCCGGGTGTTGTCGGTGAAGCGCGACAGCCACTTGCTCCTGGTGATCCGCACCTGGACCCCGCTGACCCGGAACAGGCTGTCCTGCATGTCCTCGTGGGTGACTGGTTCGTCGCGGTCGGCTGGCGGGCCGTCGAACTCGACGACCATCAGCCGTGGACCCGGGCCGTGGACGAACAGGCCGGTCGGCGTGTGGTTCCAGCCCGTCGGCAGGTCCTCGGAGCCCTCCATGGTCACAATGCCCTGCCGGCACGTGACGGTCGGATCTGTCCCGGGAAAGGGAAATCCAGCGACCTTGCGGACGGTGCTGCGCCCACCGTCGCAGCCAACCAGATAGCGACAGTGCAGGACGTCACCGTCAGTGCGGACCCGCAGTGCGTCGGTGTCCTGGGTGAAACCGGTGACCTGTTGTCCTCGGCGGAGGTCAACGCCCAGTTCCAGCGCGCGAGCCTGCAGCATCCGTTCGACCTGGACCTGCATGACCAGGATGACGGCGGGCTCGCTGTCGACCACCGCCGGTGCGGCCAGCTTCATGATGCCGGCGACATGGCCGGTGAGCTCGTCCGGCAACGGCATCACCCCGTCCAGCCGTTCGGTCAACCCTCGGCTCGCCAGCGTCTGCACGGTGCGCCGGGTGACCGCGCCCGCCTTGAGCTGCTCGACCGGTGCGGGCTCCCGCTCGACGACGACGGTCGACACCCCGGCGAGGGCCAGCTCACAGGCCAGCATCAGCCCGACCGGACCGCCCCCTGCGATCACCACGTCCCTTGTCATCGGCTCTCCTCTCCCATACTCACGGGCATAAGTAGACTAGACACAAAAGTGTGACAAATACATATTTGGATCGAGCGGAGGAATTGGGCAGGATGAGGGGGGTGGACGCCGACCTGCCGCTGCGTGAGCGCAAGAAGCGCAAGACCCGCAAGCACATCTCCGACGTGGCGACCCGGCTGTTCATCCGGCGCGGGTTCGACCAGGTCACCGTCGCCGAGGTTGCCGCCGCGGCCGACGTCGCCAAGATGACCGTCTTCAACTACTTCCCCAGTAAGGAGGACCTTGTCTTCGATGACGCCCTCCTCGTCGAGCGCTGGATGGCCGCGCTCGTGCGCGATCGGGCACCCGGGATGTCCGTGGTCGAGGCCGTCCGCGCCGACTTCCTCGCCTCACTGAACCCGAGGGACCTGGCGGACGGCGAGTGGCGGTACGGCCGTCTGCACGGCGACCTGGTGCACTTCTGGCGGATGGTCGAGGACAGTCCCGCGTTGCGGGCGCGGGAACACCAACTGGCCGAGCGGATGGCCCATGTGCTGGCCGAATCGCTCGGCGGAAGCCTGCAGGACAGGGTTGTGGCCAGTCAGCTGTGTGCCGTGCTGACCGTGCTTGACGGGGAGATCAGGCGCCTCGTGCTGGCCGGCGAGACACCGGAGGCGGTCCTCGCGGTCATCGTGCCTGCCGCCGAGCGTGCCTTCGAAGGTCTGGCGAACGGCCTGCGCGACTATGGGAGGGCAGCGCCGCCGGACGCCGGCTGAGGTCGACCGAGATCAGGTCGTGCCAGCGCCGTTCCCGGTGAGGATTCCGTCGGCCAGGACGTGCAGGGCGTCTTTCACGCGAGCGGTTTCGCGACGCCCGAACAGATCGAGGATGGGTTCGGCATGCAGGCCGGCCAGCAGCAGGTCGGCCAGCAGCGGTGCGTCCAGGTCCGGGCGGTGCGCGGTGATGAGTGAGCTGATGTGCTGGTGCCAGGCCGCGTAGACCGGGCGGTGCTCACCGGGAGACCTCGGGGACACCGCTTGCCCCAGGGCAGCCAGCAGGCCCTTGTTGCGCCCGACCACATCCACCACCGCCGAGAGGAACGCCAGCAGGCGATCCCGGGGCGGCGCGCCCGGACCCAACGGCGGCGGGCCGGTGTCCACGGCTTCGGTGAGGGTCTTGGCGCGTTCCTGCATCAGCGCCAGCATCAGGCCCATCCGGCTGCCGAATCGGTGGAACACCGTTCCCTTGCCCACCCCGGCCGCCAGGGCGACCTGCTCGATCGTGATCTCGTTCGGGCGGTGGCGGGTCAGCAGATGCTCGGTCGCGGCCAGGATCGCACGCCGGTTGCGCACGGCGTCGGCGCGCTCGCGTCGCTGCTCGGGCATTGCTCCCCTCCCGGCTCGTGACAACTGGACCGGTGGTCCAGTACGGTGAACGTGACCGCAAGTCCAGTTCAGTGGGGAGACTACCGTGCGGCGAGTTCGCTACCGCAGCTACGGCGGCCCAGAAGTGCTCCAGGTCGAGGAGACGGACGTGCCGGAACCCGGCCCGGACCAGGTGCGGTTGCGCACCGAGGTGATCGGGGCCAATTTCATCGACAGCAAATTCCGGCAGGGGTTGGGCCGGCGCTACGGTCGGCCGCTGCCGGCCGCACTGACCGGCGATGTTGTCGGAACGGTGGATGCGGTCGGCTTCGGCGGTGATCCGCGACCGCTCGGCCGCCGGGTCGCCGCGCTCACCGAGGACGCCTTCGCTGATTATGTCCTGGCCGACGCGCGGTGGCTGGCGACTGTTCCGGACGGGCTGGACGACGGATCGGCGACCATGCTGCCGCTGGCCGCACCGGTCGCGCTCGGCGTGCTGCGCGCCGGGCGGTTCGCCGCCGGCGAGACCGTGCTGGTACATGCCGCGGCGGGCGGAATCGGCCACGTGGCCGTGCAGTTGGCGAGACTCCTTCAGGCGGGTCGGGTGATCGCTCTGGCTGGCTCACCGGAGAAACGGGATTTCGCCCGCGCCCACGGAGCCGACATCGCGATCGACCACAGCCAGGACGACTGGCCGGACCAGGTGCGCGCCGCCGCACCGGCCGGAGTCGACGTGGTCCTGGACTCGGTGGGTGGTGAGGTGACCGCGCAGAGCCTGGGCCTGCTCGGGCCCTACGGCCGGCTCGTGGCCTACGGCGTAGCCGCGGGACAGCCGGCCGACGTCCCGGTGCAGACGCTGTACGCGCTCCGATCGGTCACCGGCTTCTCGCTGCTGGCCTGGCGCGCGGCGCGGCCCAAGGAGGTCGTCAGCGCGGTGGAGGAGCTGACGGACCACTTCCAGTCCGGCCGGCTGCGCACCAGTGTCCACACGCGACTGTCCTTGACCGAGGCCGCGGAGGTCCACCGTATCTTCGACGAGCGTGCCCAGCTTGGCCGTGTTCTGGTCGTTCCCTAGACGAGACCGGCGCCGGGCGCCGGTTGAGGGGGCGGGGTCGCGATGGCTTGCAGGAACCGACCAGTGTCATCCACGGTGATGTGCAAGCACTTCAGGCCGGCAACGGACGTTCCGTCGACGTCGATGGGGTAGTCGGGGTCCAGCATCACGGTGACCGTGGCCTCGCCGTAGGCCAGCGTTGCGGCCGCACCCGCGGAATCGAGGAGAAAACCCGACCGTGCCGCGGTTTGACGCCGCGTGGCCCTGGCACCGGTGATCGCGGCCAGCGGAACGACGATCTCGGTGAACACGCTGTCGCGCAGCCGCAGCTCCCCAGAATTCAGCAGATGCGGGCGAGTGCGCAGCGACGCCATCAATCCAGCGATCCAGACGAGCGCGTACACATGCAGAACCAGCACGAGCCAGGGCCAGGGTGTGCGCGGCGCCAGCAGGGCGAGCACGCCCTCGACCAATCCGCCTTCGACGATGACGAGGGCCAGCAGGACGATCAGCAGGGGACGCAGACTCCGCCCGTAGGGGTGGGCTTGCGCCGACCGACCCTCGTGACGGCCGAAGAGCCAGCGCATCAGGCACGCCCACAACCTGACTTCCGTGGACAGTGTCCGAGCGACCAGCCGGCGCGCCGGCGTCATCCACGGACCGGCCCGCTGCCCCCATCGGCGGATCACGACGTGATGATAACGCCGGACCGTCCGGGTCGACACGCCGCGAGTTCACTAGGGTGGAGTGCGGCACGGACGTGTGCGATGGGAGACCAATGAGTTCACGATCGCTCGGCGAGCCCGACGATGTGGCGCCTCCTCGTGGCGGCACGCGACGTCGGGCGGCGGCACACGTGCTGTGCATCGGTCTGCTGTACGTCGCGCTGCGGGCGGCGGGGCTGGCGGCCGCTGTCGGACCGGTCGTGGACTCGGTGCTGGTCGCGTTGGTCGCGCTGGCGGTCTTCGCACTGGGCTGCGGTCCGCTGCGTCGGGGCCGACCCGGAGCCGACGCCGACGGCGGGGCGCTCGCGCACGCGGCGTTCGCTGGGCTACTGGGCGTCGCCGGCGTTGCCATAGGTCGGCCGCTTGTTCTTTTCTCGATCTTCGGCGGTGGCTTGCTTCCGGTCGTCGGCATCCTGGCCGTGGCCGTCGTAGGGGAGGCGGTTGCCCTGGCCATCGTGCTCGACGAGGCGCGGGGGCCGGGTCGTGGTGGACGTGACGGGTCGCGACGGCGCGGGATCGTCGTGGGCGTCGTCGGCTGCGTCGGGATGTTCACCACGATTGTGATCATGCTCGCCAGCGGGCTGCTCATTCCGGACCAGCCGCTCGCTTCGGTCTTGATGATGCTGGTCGCCGCGCTGCCCTTCGCTGTGACGGTGGCCCTGCAGTGGATTGGCGCCGATCCTCATGAAGGTGTGGCCGGCTCCGTCAGCTGACCGACGTGGCCACCCGGGTCACGAAGCTCCGCGTCGTCCCGGTATGCCGTGCGCGGCGGAGTCGCAGGCCACCACCCTGCCGGATCTCTTCGCAGCACGATCAACCACAGCGCGACCGTGCGCGGCTTGACTCCTGTATGTAGCGATCCCTACAATTGTCTGGTGGGGACACTCGACGCCGGCACCGTGGTGATCACAGGAGCCACCGGGAGCCTCGGATATCGGGCAGCCGCACGGATCGCGGCCTCCAGGCAGGGCTGGTTCGTGGTGGTTACCGGACGTGAGCCAGCGCGAGCCGCACAGGCGGCCGCGAGGTTGTCGGAGGAGACCGGGGCCGAGGTGGTCGGCCTTCCGCTCGATCTCGCGTCGTTGGCCGACGTACGGCGGTTCGCCGAGGCGCTCACCTCGGGGCCGTATCCGCCGCTGCGGGCAGTCGTCTGCAACGCGGGGATCCAGATCGTGCGCGGGCCGAGCCGCACGGTCGACGGGTTCGAGACCACGTTCGCGGTCAACCACCTCGGCCATTTCCTGCTGACCCGACTTCTGGTGCCGTCCATGGTCCGGTCGGGCCGCATCGTCTTCGTGGCCAGCGACACCCATGACCCCGCGCGCCGAACCGGGATAACGATGCCCGCACCCCGTTACACCGACGCGAGATCGCTGGCCCGCCCCGTCGAGGCGGATGACGAACCGGCGGCCGTGGCTGGCCGTCGGCGGTACACGACGTCGAAGCTCTGCGCCGTGTTGACCGCGTACGAGTTCGCCCGCAGGATTCAGCGAACGAGCATGACACAGCTGTGTGTTAATGCCTTCGATCCCGGGCTGATGCCGGGAACCGGGCTCGCCAGGGACTACGGAGGCGCCGCGGCGTTCGCCTGGCGCCACGTCCTTCCCGTGTTGACCGCCGTCCCCTTCCTGAACATCCACACCCCACGCCGGTCGGGCGCGGCGCTGGCCCGGCTGGTGACCGACCCAGGTCTCGCCGGCGTCAC
>JAFAZC010000097.1 GCA_019239965.1 Kutzneria sp.
TTGCGGAAGACTCGCGCGTCCTTGGTCGGCAGAGCATGCGCGACAAGATCGAGGAGATGGCGTAGCTCGTCCGGATCGGGACAGCACTGCATGACTCCGCACCCGTACTGGGGATCCCATTGCCGATGCATAGGGTTGCGAACGAACCCTTCCCATGCTTGTAGTGCCTCGGCGGCTGCTCCGGGCCATAGCCGGGTGCGTTCAAGACGGACGAGGCTTATCAGCCCTCGTGGCGAGAGGCCACTGAGCATGGGGACCCGCTTGCCGGGGATCCTGCGGCAAGGGTTGTCCGCGCGGACGTGGGCCGGCGATCTACGCGCCATCGCCCTTTCGTGTGGTCGACATGGAGGTGATTCTTGCACGCATGGGTCGGGTGCGTCAGGCCGCTCAAGCCGCGGCGGGCGAGGTGTCGGCTTGAGGGAGTCGGTAGTGGGTCTTGGTGCGCAGCATCGCGAACAGGACATCGCAGCGGCGTCGGGCCAGGCAGATCAGGGCGGCGTTGTGCTTCTTGCCCTCAGCTCGTTTCCGGTCGTAGTAGGCCCTGCTGGTGGGATCGGCCAGGGCGGCGAACGCGGCGAGGAAGAACGCGCGTTTGAGCTTGCGGTTGCCGGTCCGGGCGGGGTGCTCGCCCTTGATCGATGTGCCGGAGCTGCGGGTGACCGGGGCGATGCCGGCGTAGGCGGCCAGGTGTCCGGAGGACTTGAACGCCGAGGCGTCGCCGATCTCCAGCAGGATCCGGGCGGCGGTCCTGACCCCGATGCCCGGCATCGAGATCAGGACCCCGGCAAGAGGGTGCGCATCAAGTATCTCCTCGACCTCGGCTGCGACTTGTTTGCGTTGCTGGAGAATGGTTTTCAGGCTGTCGGCGAGTCGGGGCAGCACGGTGTCCGCAGCGGCTGTGCCCGGAACGGTGACCGTCTGCTCGTCCAGCGCCGCCAGGATCGCGGTGACCAGTGTGTCGCCTATGCGGGGTGCGTGCGCGGTGGCGATCGCGGCAAGCCGGCGGCGGCCGGCGGTGCGGATGCCGGTCGGGCCGCCGCAGCGGGACAGGATCTCCAGCACGGCCGGGTGGCTGATCCTGGGCCCGATCGCGCGTTCGAGTGCGGGGTGGATGCCGGTGAGCAGGCCGCGGATGCGGTTGCCGATGCGGGTGGCTTCGCCGGCCAGGTCGTCGTCGAAGCCGACCAGCACGTCCAGTTCGGCCAGAGCGTCGTCGCCGACGTCGACCGGGCGCAGGGTGTGCGGTAGCGAGCGGGCGGCGTCGGCGATGATGAACGCGTCTCGGGCGTCGGTCTTCGCGCGGCCGGGGTAGAGGTCGGCGATGCGGCGCATGGCCAGGCCGGGCAGGTAGGCCACCTGGTGGCCGGCGGCGCGGGCGACCGCGACCGGCAGCGCGCCGATCGTGGCTGGTTGGTCGACCACCACCAGCAGTGGGCCATGAGTGGCGAGTTTGTCGAACAGTGCCCGGAGTTTGGGCTCGCTGTTGGGCAGCGGGGCGTCGTGCAGCCGCTTGCCGGTGGGGTCCAGGCCGACGGCGTGGTGGGCGTCCTTGCCGACGTCCAGGCCGAGGAACACCCCGAAACCGCTGGTCATCTGTCAGGCCGTTCGTTAGTTGTGCGTGGTCGCCGGTCGAGCATCGATGGCCGGCACCCACGTTACGACGAGACCTGCCCGGCGGGCGGCCGTGTCCCTATCAGCGGTCCTTCGATGCCACCAGGTCCGGTGACACCACCCCCCGGATCATGGGTTCGACTGGGGGCGTTAGTCATGCCGGACCTGGCGACCACGGCTCCTTGATCAGGAGCTACGAAGAAGGTAACGGGGTGTGCTACACCTCGAGCGGGCGGAGCACTCGCCCGAGCCACTCGCCGACCGGCCTTGTCAGGGTGTCGGCGGCGACGGAGAGAGAATGGCCACCAGGCACCATCACGACCTCGCGGTGATGGCATGGTTCGGGCCGTCCGAACGGGTCCCGCTCCCCCTGCACGACCAGGGTCGGCACGGCGACCGCTGCCAGTTCGGGCAGCCGCGTGCGCTCGGGCCGGCCGGGAGGATGTACCGGGAAGGCAAGGCACAGCACGGCGACGGCAAAGCCGTCGGCCGCGGTCCGGCAGGCCACCCGCGCGCCGCTCGACCGTCCTCCGAACACCAGCGGCAGCCCGTCGAACCAGCCCTGCGCCAGCGTCTCGGCCACCGCGAGCCAGGCCGCGTCCAACTGCCGTGCCGGCGCCGGCGCACGCCGACCGGCTACCCGGTAGGGCTGCTCAACCAGTGCGACGTGCACACCGACCTCGGTGGCCGCCCTGGTCACAGCGACCAAGTCGGGTGCGTCGATGCCGCCGCCGGCTCCGTGGCCGAGCAGCAACGCCGCCCGGCTTTCCGCGGCGCAGTGCAGTTCAGCCCGCGCCGGGCCGTGAGGGGTGTTCACCTCGGCGCGGTTCATGTCCGCTCGAAAAGGGACAACTCGACCGGGTCCGGCTCGGGCGGCGCCGATCCCGCCGGCGCGGCGTCGACCCTGGTCACGAGGTCGGGACCGTTGTTGCGGATGCTATTGACCGCCGTGGACACCGGACGCAGCTCCAGTGCGCCGAGCAGGTCGGGTTCCGGGGTCAGCAGGTCGGCGACATCGGTGACATCCGGGTCGAGCCAGCGACGCCATGACGACCGCGGCAGCAGCAGCGGCATCCGGTGGTGGATCTCAGCCAGCGGGCCGAGCGCGTCGGTGGTGAGCACGGCGCAGGTCACCAGCCAGGGCGAGTCCGGTTCCGCGTCCGGCGCGCGCCATGCCGACCACAGCCCGGCCATCGCAAGGCTTGGGCCGTTGCCGGTGACGTAGAACGGCTCCTTGGCCCCGTTCTCCCGCTTCCATTCGTACCAGCCGTCGGCCGACAGGATGCAGCGCCGGCGGGCCATCGAGGCCCGGTAGGCGGGTTTGGTCGCCGCCGTCTCGGACCGCGCGTTGATCATCTTGACGCCGACGTTGCAATCTTTCGCCCAGGTGGGGACAAAGCCCCAGCGCATGACCCGAATGCTGCGCACGACACTGTCCGGCTCGTGCTGAGGATGCCTCTCCACGACCGCGAACACCGGTTTGGTCGGCGCGACGTTGTAGTCCGCTCCCGGAGCCTGTTCCGTCGCCGACCCGTCCCCGGTGGCGTCCACCGCGTCGAACTCCACGGCCAGTGTCGCCGGATCCTTCGTCGAGGCGTACCTGCCGCACACCCTGACGCCACCTCCTTCGCCCGCTGCGGTACCCATGGTCGCACGGTGTCCTGCCCACGGGGAGCCGAGGCCAACCAGGTAAGGAATCATCATCCCTATGACGCAGCCCTGGCCAACTCCGTCCGTCACCGCGCCGGTGCGCGCGACCGTTCCCGTTCCCGGCTCCAAGTCAATCACCAATCGGGCCCTGCTGCTCGCGGCGCTCGCCGAGGAGCCGAGCACCATCCAGCTTCCCCTGCGCAGCAGGGACACCCAGCTGATGGCCGCGGCGCTGCGTTCACTCGGCGTCCGGGTCGCCGACGGACCAGGCGGGTGCTGGCAGGTCATCCCGGGCCGGCTGAGCGGACCGGCCGAGTTGGACTGCGGACTCGCCGGCACCGTCATGCGTTTCGTTCCGCCGGCCGCGGCACTTGCCGAGGGCGAGGTCCGTTTCGACGGCGATCTCCAGGCGCGGGTCCGCCCGATGGGCGCCGTGCTGAGCGCACTGCGCGCGCTCGGCGTCGAGATCGACGGCGACGCCCTGCCGTTCGTCGTGCATGGCAACGGTTCGGTGCCGGGCGGCGTGGTGACGATCGACGCCTCCGGGTCGTCCCAGTTCGTCTCGGCTCTGCTGCTGTCCGGGGCACGCTACGACCGGGGTGTCACCGTGCGCCACGACGGCGAACCGGTTCCGTCGCTGCCGCACATCGAGATGACGGTCGAGATGCTGAGCTCGGCCGGCGTCTCGGTCGACGATTCCGAGCCGGACACCTGGCGCGTCGAACCCGGCCCCATCCGGGGACGGCGGTGGCGCATCGAGCCCGACCTGTCCAACGCGACGCCTTTCCTCGCGGCGGCCGCGGCAACCGGCGGCACAGTGACCATTCCGTCCTGGCCGCTTGCCACGACTCAGGCCGGTGACGCGATCAGGGACATCCTGGACGAGATGGGCTGCCAGGTTTCGCTGAGCGACGACGGTCTGACCGTGACGGGCCCGAGCGAACTGTCCGGTGTGGACATCGACATGCACGATGTCGGCGAGCTGACGCCAACCGTCGCCGCGCTTGCCGTGCTGGCCGGCGCTCCGTCCCGGCTGCGTGGCATCGCCCACCTGCGCGGGCATGAGACCGACCGGCTCGCCGCGCTTGCCACCGAGATCAACGGCCTCGGCGGTGACGCCACGGAGACCGAGGACGGGCTCGCGATCCGGCCTACTCCATTGCGCGGCGGGCTGTGGCACTCCTACGCCGACCACCGGATGGCGACCGCGGGCGCCATCGTCGGGCTGCGGGTGCCAGGCGTCCTTGTCGACGACATCGCCGCGACGAGTAAGACGATCCCCGACTTCCCCGACATGTGGGCGGCCATGCTCGATGTCGCGGAGCACGTGTGACCCGGGGCGACTGGCGTCGGCTCGACGAGTCCGACGTTCACGTCCGGCCCGGCAAAGGCTCCCGGCCACGCAGCAAACGCCGGCCCGGCCATGCCGATGCCGAGGCGGCCATGATCGTCGGCGTCGACCGCGGCCGGTGGACCTGTGCGCTTGGCGGGGATCCTGGTCGCCAGATCGTGGCGATGCGCGCGCGGGAGATGGGCCGCACGTCGGTGGTCATCGGCGATTTCGTCGATGTCGTCGGGGACACCTCGGGAACACCGAACACGTTGGCCCGTATCGTCCGCAGGGCGGGGCGGCGCAGCGTGCTGCGGCGCACCGCTGACGACACGGACCCGTTCGAGCGGGTGGTGGTGGCCAACGCCGACCAGCTGATCATCGTCACCGCGCTGGCCGACCCACCGCCGCGGACCGGTTTCATCGACCGCTGCCTCGTCGCCGCCTACGCGGGTGGCCTCGAACCGGTGCTGTGCCTGACCAAATCCGACCTGGCCGACCCTGAGGAGCTGCTCGCCGCCTATGCCGAGCTGGCGGTCCCGGTGGTGGTGACCAGGTTCGACGAGGAGCCGGCCGCGCTCACCGACCGGCTCACCGACCGGGTGTCCGTGCTGGTCGGTCACTCAGGAGTCGGCAAGTCCACACTGGTCAACAGACTGGTCCCGGACGCCGAACGGGCCACGGGGGCCGTCAGCGGCGTGGGCAAGGGCCGGCACACCTCGACGTCGGCGGTCGCGCTGCCCTTGCCGGCCGGCGGCTGGGTCGTGGACACCCCCGGGGTCCGGTCGTTCGGACTCGCGCACATCACTCCGGATGACATCGTCAAGGCCTTCCCCGAGATGGCCGAGGCGGCCGAGGAGTGCCCTCCCGGTTGTGGGCATCTCGGTGTGCCCGATGACCCGGACTGCATGCTGGACGGCGTGGTGGCCGCGGGAGAGGCGACCGCCGAGCGGCTGCGTTCGCTGCGCAGGCTGCTCGCCTCGCGTGCCGGTGTCGCCGAGGAGCCCAAGAAACGCTAGGCAGAAACAGAATCGGTGGTGCCGGGTGGTCGACGAGGACAAGCTTGCGAAGGTATTGCTTGCCGTACGGGGCAGTTCGCGGTATGCCAGCGTCGCGGAGCGGACCGTACGGCGGATCGCGACCACGGCGCTGACGGCGAGCGGCGGCGAGGTCGGTGACGCCGTCAAGCGCACGAAACGCGGACTACACGAGGTGTTCGGCGCCTATCTGCCCAGTGTCCCCCGGTACGAGCGGACACTCGAGGCGATCCGGGCTGCCCGGGACGAGCAGGCGCTGCGGGACGCGCTGGCGCGGGCGATGTCCTCGCACGCCTCGACAAGGGAACGCCTGCCGATCCTGTCTGAGTTCTATGCGGAAGTCTTCGCCCACCTCGACCGTCCACCGAGGGTGATCGCCGACTTGGCCTGCGGGATGAACCCACTGGCGGTGCGCTGGATGCCCATCGACGACGACGTGGTGTATCTGGCCTCAGACATCGACACCAGGCTGGTGGCGTTCCTCGACAGTGTCCTGACGGCCATGGGCGTGGCTCACGAGACGGCCGTCCGCGACCTGGTTGGTGACGAGGACCCCGCTCCCGCCGACGTGACGTTCCTGCTCAAGACCGTGCCATGCGTCGAGAGCCAGCGCCGCGGCCGGGGCTGGGAGCTGGTCGACGCGGTCGCCTCGCCGATTGTCGTGGTCAGTTTCCCGACGAAGTCGCTTGGACAGCGGTCAAAGGGGATGTACCAGACGTACTCCGCGGCCTTCATCGCGCATGCCGCCGATCGCGCGTGGCAGACCGTGGAACTGGAGTTCGACAACGAGCTCGTCTACGTGATCACCAAGGATCAGATAGTCTGATTCTGATATTATGTAAACATGCGTGAGATGACGGCGTCCGAGGCGTCGCGGAACTTCTCCTCGGTACTTGACGAGGCGGAACACGGCGAAACGATCGCGGTAACCAGGAACGGCCGCCAGGTGGCATTCATCGTGCCGGCGCCCCGTTCCAACGGCAAGGCACTGCGCGAGGTACTCCGTCGTTGGCAAGGCAATACGGCGTTTGACGAGTCGTTCGCCACCAACGTGACCTCCGCCCGCGGCGGCGCGTCTGACGAACTGGACAGCGATCCGTGGCACGACTGATCCTCGACACCGGCGTTCTCATCAGCAGCGTGGGCGGGCAGTACGACCTTTCGGTCATGGCCGACGAAGACGACATGGCGCTGCCCGCGGTCGTGGTAGCCGAGTATCTGGCTGGTCTCCTCGTGGACAACGAGCACGGCCGCCGAACCGTACAGCGCGCCTTCCTCGACGAGGTGCTCTCGGTGATCCCCGTCGCGCCTTACGACCACAAGGTGGCCGAGCATCACGCCGAGCTACTCGCTCACACGCGACGGACCGGTCGCAAACGCGGTACGCACGATCTCATCATCGCCGCCACCGCTCTGGCGACCAATCGCATACTGGTCACCACGGACGAATGCGCGCGGTTCGACGAGCTCCCGAAGCTACGGACCCGTCTGCTCAGGACCGTCAGTACACACAGTTCCGCCGAGTCGGTCGCGTCCGCCGACGGGCTCACATGAGTTCGAGCAGGAAAGGCAGCTCCTGGGGCGCGTACCAGGCAAGCTCGTGATCCTCGGCGTTGCCGAGGGTGAACTCGGCGTCCGGGTCTCCAAGGTCGGCGGCGTCGATAACGGCGGACGCGGCACGCACGGACGGCTCGGCGTCCGCGGTGTCGACGTGCACCGCGACAAGGGTGTCGGTCGGCACCGGTCCGGACAGCCGCACCACGGAGAAGTCCAGATCCGGGCGCAGCGCGGCGTCATCGACCTCAGCCGCCACCACAACCCGGCGCGCCAGTGCCGTCGGATCCTCGGAAAGCTCCATCGCGAGCAGCCTCAGCGAGGCACGAGCCGCGTCGAGCATCGCGGCGTACTCCAACTCGTCGGTATCACCCGACGCGTAGGACTCCCGAAGCGCTGGTGTGAGCGCGAAAGCCGTTCCGTTGATCGGCTTCAGCTCATCGTCGTCGAGCATCTGGCGCAGCATGCCAACGGTCGCTGGCACATAAACCCTCACGGCAGCTCCTCGATCATGCTCCCAGCCCGCCCGTCACGCCGACACCGTAGCAACGAGTTCCTCCAACGACTCCCGCACCATTCCGGCCACGACATCCACATCGGACATGGCGTCCCTGTCCGCATTGAGTCCGAAGTAGACTCCACCATCGTAGGACGTCACCCCGATCGACAGTGCCTGGTTCTTGGCCAGCGGCACGACGGGGAACGTCTCGATCATCTTCGCGCCCAGCGCGTAGAGCGGAACCTGTGGTCCGGGCACATTGGTGATCACCACGTTGAAGATGCGCCGGGAGAACGAGCTCGCCGCCCGCGCTCCCAGGGCGTGCAGCGTCGGTGGCGCTATGCCGCCGACCCGGACCAGCGCATCGGCCGCGACGGACTGGCCGGACTCCTTGTGTGCGCGCATCGCGTGGCTGATGTGGTGCAGCCGGACAACCGGATTGGGCTCACCGACCGGCAGGTCGACAAGGTATGCCTGGACCTTGCTGCCAACCCCGTCCGTGGAACTGTCGCGTACCGAGAGCGGAACCATGGCCCGGATCGTCGTACGCGAGGTGACCGCCTCTCCGCGGGAGAGCAACCAGTTGCGGAGCGCGCCGGAGACCGTCGCCAACACCACGTCGTTGATCGTGCCGCCGTGCGCATGACGCACGGCACGGTAGTCCTCGAGCCGGGTTCGGGCAACGCAGTACCTGCGCTGGTTGGAAATCCGCACGTTGAGCGGACTGCCGGGCGCCGGCCGGGCCGCGGTTCGCACGGCCGAAAGCACCCCGCTGACGGCACCGGCGACCTTGCGTACCGTCGATGCCGCGTCGGAGACCGCCGACCGCACGTTCTCCACCAGCTCGCCGGGCCGCTGCACGACCTCGGCCATCGCGTCGAGCACCAACTGGGCCGGGCTCGGCTCCGGCTGGGGCATCCAGACCGTGTCGCCCGCGGGGCGCGGGGCCGCCGAGACGTCCAGGATCACCTGCCCGAGCTCGACCGCACCGATGCCGTCCACCACCGCGTTGTGCGTCTTGGTGATCACCGCGACCCGGTTGCGCGCAAGGCCCTCGACCAGATAGGTCTCCCACAGTGGCCGGGTGTGATCGAGTGGCCGTGACATCAGCCTCGCCACCAGGTCGTGCAGCTGTTCCTCGTTGCCCGGTTTGGGCAGCGCCGACCTGCGCACGTGGTAGGTGACGTCGAATTCAGGATCGTCGGCCCACACCGGCCTTGCCAGCCGGCCCGGCACTTGCACGACTTTCTGCCGGTAGCGCGGCACAAGCGACAGCCGCTGCTCGATGAGGGCGACGAGCCCGTCGTAGTCCAAGCCGGCGCGGGGAGCCCGGAACACCGCGATCTCGCCGACGTACATCGGCGTCGTCCCGTCCTCCAGGTACAGAAACGACGCGTCCAGTGCTGACAGGCGGTCCGGCATGACGCCGATAGTGACACATCCGGTCCGGGGTGACCGGTCCCATGTGATCGATCAGGCTGTGCCATCCTTCCTGGGTGGGCGAGGGCCACCCTTCCAGGGTGTACGAGAGCGGGGCATACGAGAGCGCTGTCTCGCCGAAAGACCGATTCGTGACCGTCTATGGCCGCAAACCCGTACTGGAAGCGCTTGCCGATCGGAACCTGGCCGTGGACAAGGTGGTGCTCGCCGACACCGCCCGCGGCAGGACCGAGGCGGAGATCCTGGACGCGGCACGCGCGCGTGGCGTTCCGGTGCGCAGGGCGACCGCACAGCGGGTGAAGGTGCTCGCCGGCAACGGCAAACAGGACCAGGGAGTCCTCGCCGACGTGGTCGCGCCGCGGATGCGCCAGCTCATCGACGCACTGGCCGGAAGCAGGGCACCGCGCAGCGTGCTGCTGCTCGACGGCGTCACCACCCCAGCCAACCTTGGCATGATCCTGCGCACCGCGACCGCCGCCGGCGTCGAGGGCGTCGTCGTGCCACGCAGAGGAGTGGCCACGATCGACCCGCTGGTGGTCAAAGCGTCGGCCGGGGTCGCCTTCCGGGCGCCCGTGCTGCGCTGCCGCACCGCCGCGGAGGCCGCCGAGATACTGCGGCAGGCCGGGTATCCCCTGCTGGGAATGGTGGCTGACGCACCGGAGACGGTGTTCACCGCGGAGTTCCCGGCGAAGGCGGCTTTCGTGGTCGGTGGCGAGACCTCCGGGGTGACCGATGCCGTTCGACCGTACGTGGACCGCTGGATGTCGATTCCCATGGCGGCCGACGTCGAATCGCTCAACGTCGCGACCGCGACCGCCGTGCTGTGTTTCGAAATGCTCAGACGAGCTCAACGTAGTAGCCGGTGAGCTCGCCGGCGTGGCACACCGCCTCGGACCCGCCCTGCCCCGGCAGGGCGACCGTGCCGAACACGTACCAGCTGACCAGGAGTGTCTCGCAGTACGCGACGACGCGGTACCGCCCCTGGCACACCGCACGGACTCCCTCACCGTCGATCACCGGGAACGTGGTCACCGAGGCGCAGCCGGGCGGCAGCAGACGGGCCGTTGCCACCCGGTAGTCGACCACCTTGGCCTGCCCACCGCATCTCGCGGTGGACCCGCCCCGACCGGCACTGGCCGGGTTCCCGCGCACCGACCAGGTGCCCCGGGTGTCCGAGCATTCGGCGACGACCCGATAGGCCGGCCAGTCGCAGATGGCCGTGACCGAGCCGAGGCCGAACGCGAACGAGCAGGACGGCAACGCGGTGGCGGCGGCCGGTGCTCCCACGGCGAGCGTCGCCACCACCGACGGCACCAGTGCGGCCGGTCCGAGCAGAGCGGCGGTCAGTGTGCGCATGGCTGTGAATCTAGGGCGCGGATCGGGCCCCTCACGGGCGAAAAGCCGTCACAGACGGTCACCACGCTACGAGTACTCGAGGCCCAGCAGCGTGGCCAGCTCGTCAAGCGTCGAGGAGACCGAGACGTGGTGCACCCCGACCAGTCCGGCCGCGACGGCACCGCGCACGTTCGCCGCGAGGTCGTCCACGAAGACACACTCCGCGGGACGCAGGCCGAGCCGCCGAACGGTGATCAGGTAGCTCCGCCGGTCCGGCTTGGCCACCCCCACCGCCCCAGAGAACACCACCACGTCGAACAGCGACTCCAGCCAGGGCACCGACTCGGACGGTGGGTTGGCGTTGGACAGCAACGCGGTGCGGATCCCGGTGCTTCGGGCCGCAAGGACAACCCCCACCAGCGGTGGCCGTCCCGATGCCACACCACCGAGGTCGGTGAGCACACCGCCGAAGTCGACGATCAACCCCTTCAGCGCGGTTGTCATTCCTTCAGGCTACGGATGTCCAGCGGTGCCGGAGGTGGAGGTCTCATCGCGTGAGGCACCGCAGGGGGCGGCGTCAACGGGGGGAACACATGGGCCAAGCGGCCGCGATAGAACAGGCGATCGGCACCAGGACAATCACACTACGACCGCTGGCGGACTACGAACCGGCCCCGGATCGCCGCCGTGTCCAGGGGAAAGCGGGCGGCCTCGGCTGAGAGTGGTGCCAGATCGGGCCACGGACATCCAGAACGACGGCGTGCCACCCGCGGCCCGCGACAGGATCAGCCGGCTGCTGACCGCCGTCGTCGAGGCACTTGATGGCAGGCGGCCGGTCGACCAGCTGCGGGCACGACTTGACCCTCTGGGCTACGCGGCGATCCGAACCAGGGCGAGCGTACGGGTCACGCGGTCACCGAGCCGGATACGGTCGGTCCGCCTGTGTCGGCCCGCTGCCCGCGTCGTGGAGCTCGGCGCGGTAGTCGACGTGGACAGACGGGCACGCGCGCTCGCGGCCCGGTTCGAAATGGCCGACGACTCTGCCCGATGCACGGCCCTCCGACTGCTGTAGTCCCCGTCGATGACCACAGTGCTAACATTGCTGTCATCGACCACAATGTAGGGGGCGACGTCGATGGCTACTCTGACCGTTCGAGGGCTCGATGACGAACTCCATGCCCGGCTACGTGTCCGCGCCGCGCAGCACGGCCACTCGATGGAGGCCGAGGTCCGAGCCATCCTGCGAGACCAACTGTCGTCTCCGCCGCCAGCCGCCGGCCTCGGTAGCCGCATTCACGCCCGATTCGCCGCCATTGGCGGCGCTGAGCTCGAGCTTCCCGTGCGCCGGGAAACGCCTCGCGCGGCAGCCCTGGAAACATGATCATTCTCGACACGAACGTCCTGTCGGAGTTGGTACGCGACGTTCCCAATCCACAGGTGATGGCCTGGCTCGACTCGCTGCCCGCCGACGACATCGCCACCACGGCGATCGCCATTGCGGAGCTACTGTACGGAGTGATCCGCTTGCCCGACGGGCGTAGGAAAACCCTGCTCGCCGAAGCCGTCCAGACCATGATCGACGACGATTTCCGCGGCCGTGTCGCGCCCTTCGACACGGCCGCGGCCGCCTGCTATGCCGTTGTCGTCGCCGACCGCGAGCGACTGGGACGGCCCATCAGCGTCGCGGACGCCCAGATCGCCGCCATCTGCAACACCCGCAGGGCAACGCTCGCCACCCGCAACACCAAGGACTTCGTCGACACCGGAATCGAACTGCTCGACCCCTGGCGGTGCGCCTGACTCAGTGCCGCTTCCGGCCCGTCTTGGACTGCGAGCGGGCAGCGGCCCTGCGCTCACGACGGGTGCCACCGTCACCGTTGCCGTCACCGCCGTCCTGCCGCGCGTGCACGCCACCCCCCTCGGCAGGACCGCTGTAGGACAACCGCTGCTGTTCCTGGGCACCAAGCCCCTTGCCACGCAGGGCGGGTGGCACCTTGCTGCCAGCATCGGGTTGCGGTGGCGGTGCGACGGCACCACCAGTCGCGCCGTTGCCGAAGGCCACCGGCACGGCCGCGGCCGGCGCCGCAACTGGCTCAGCCGGCTCGGCCGCCTCGACCTGCAAGTTGAACAGGAAGCCGACGGACTCCTCCTTCAGACCATCGAGCATGCCGTTGAACATGTCGAAGCCTTCACGCTGGTACTCCACGAGCGGGTCACGCTGGGCCATCGCCCGCAGGCCGATGCCCTCCTTGAGGTAGTCCATCTCGTAAAGGTGCTCGCGCCACTTGCGGTCGAGCACCGACAGCACGACCCGGCGCTCCAGCTCGCGCATGGCTCCCTCGCCGACCTTGCCGTCGATCTCGGCCTCGCGGGCCGCATACGCGGCACTCGCATCCCGCTGGACCGCCTCGAGCAGCCGATCCGCGGTGAGGTCCTCGTCCTCCTCGAGGAGACGCTCCCAGCTCAACGACACCGGGTACAGCGTCTTGAGCGCGGTCCACAGCTTCTCGTGGTCCCAGTCCTCGGCATATCCGCTCGCGGTCGCGCCGTTGACGTAGGCCGCGGCGGTGTCGGCGATCATCTTCTGCACCTGCTCGCGGAGATCCTCGCCCTCGAGCACCCGCCGGCGCTCGGCGTAGATGACCTTCCGCTGCTGATTCATCACCTCGTCGTACTTGAGGACGTTCTTGCGGATCTCGAAGTTCTGCTGCTCCACCTGGGTCTGCGCGCTGCGGATGGCCCTGGTGACCAGTTTGTGCTCAATCGGCACGTCCTCGGGTACCCGCAGCCGGGTCATCGCGACCTCGACCATGGCGGCGTTGAACCGCCGCATCAGCTCGTCGCCGAGAGAGAGGTAGAAGCGGGACTCACCCGGATCGCCTTGGCGGCCGGACCGACCGCGCAGCTGGTTGTCGATGCGCCGCGACTCGTGCCGCTCGGTGCCGAGCACGTACAGCCCGCCGGCCTCACGCACCTCGTCGGCCTCGGCCTTCACCGCGGCCATTGCCTGCGCCAACGCGGGCTGGTAGGCCGCCTGCCATTCCTGCGGGGTCTCGAGCGGATCCAACCCCCGCGCACGCAGCTCCTGCTCAGCCAGTGACTCGGGGTTGCCGCCAAGCATGATGTCGGTGCCGCGGCCAGCCATGTTGGTGGCCACCGTGACCGCACCCTTGTGACCGGCCTGCGCCACGATCAGAGCTTCCCGGTCGTGATGCTTCGCGTTCAGCACGTTGTGCGGAATACCCCGCTTGACCAGCAACTTCGACAGGTATTCCGACCGTTCGACACTAGTGGTGCCGATCAGCACCGGCTGGCCCTTCTGGTGTCGCTCCGCGATGTCCTCGGCAACCGCCTCGAACTTCGCCTCCTCGGTCTTGTAGACCAGGTCGGGCCGGTCCTGGCGGATCATCGGTTTGTTCGTCGGGATCGGCACCACGCCGAGCTTGTAGGTCTGGTGGAACTCGGCGGCCTCGGTCTCCGCGGTGCCTGTCATGCCGCCGAGCTTGTCGTAGAGCCGGAAGTAGTTCTGCAGCGTGATCGTGGCCAGGGTCTGGTTCTCGGCCTTGATCTCGACCTTCTCCTTGGCCTCGATGGCCTGGTGCATGCCCTCGTTGTAGCGGCGGCCGGCGAGCACACGGCCGGTGAACTCGTCCACGATGAGCACCTCACCGTTGCGGACGATGTAGTCCTTGTCCCTCTTGTAGAGCTCCTTGGCCTTCAACGCGTTGTTCAGGTAGCCGACCAGCGGGGTGTTCGCGGCCTCGTACAGGTTCTCGATACCCAGCTGATCCTCGATCAGCGCGACGCCCGCCTCCGTGACACCAACGGTGCGCTTGCGCTCGTCGACCTCATAGTGGGTGTCGAGCTTCAGCAACGGTGCGAGCCGGGCGAATTCCTGGTACCAGCGGGAGGACTGGTCGGCCGGTCCGGAGATGATCAGCGGCGTGCGGGCCTCATCGATGAGGATCGAGTCGACCTCGTCGACGATGGCGAAGTTGTGGCCGCGCTGGACGCAGTCCTCCAGGCTCCACGCCATGTTGTCGCGTAGGTAGTCGAAGCCGAACTCGTTGTTCGTGCCGTGGGTGATGTCGCAGTTGTAGGCCTCCCGCCGCTGCTCGGGAGTCATGTCCGAGAGGATCACTCCGACGGTCATGCCGAGGAACCGGTGCACCCGGCCCATCCACTCGGCGTCGCGCTTGGCCAGGTAGTCGTTGACCGTGACCACGTGCACACCGTCGCCGGATATCGCGTTGAGGTATGCGGGCAGCACGCCGGTCAGGGTCTTGCCCTCACCGGTCCGCATCTCGGCGATCTGGCCGAGGTGCAGCGCGGCGCCACCCATCAGCTGGACGTCGTAATGGCGCTGGCCGAGGATCCGCTTGGCGGCTTCCCGTGCCACCGCGAACGCCTCCGGCAGCAGCTCGTCAAGGCTCTCGCCATCGGCGTAGCGCGTGCGGAACTCGTCGGTCTTGGCCCGCAGTTCACTGTCGGACAACTCGACGACGTCGTCCTCGAGAGCATTGATGTGCACCGCGATGGCACGCAGGCGCTTGAGCATCTTGCCCTCGCCGGCGCGGAGCAGTCGGGTCAGGACCATCCGGGGGACCTCGCTAGGTGGGTATTTCTCACGCGTCCCGTCGGGACGCCTTGTCGGCCATCGTAGGCGGCGCGGCCAGGCGTCGAACGACCCCCACGCCGCTTGGTACAACGTGGGGGCCGCTCGAATAGGTTCCCGCACTCGTCACGGGTCACGGGGTATGGCGTCCCGAGGCGCCTCGACTCAGCCGAGCCTGATCACGCCGTAGTCAAATCCCTTCCGGCGATACACGACGCTCGGGCATTCCTTGTCGACATCATGGAAAAGGTAGAAGTCGTGTCCGACCAGTTCCATCTGGCAGAGGGCCTGGTCGATGGTCATGGGCTTGGCGTCGCGCTCCTTCTCGCGGACGACCTGTCCAGGGAGCCGGGCGGGGACGTCGGTGTCCCAGCGCTGGGCGGGGACTTTCGGCATCAGGTGATCGAGATCGGATTCGGTGGACCGGATCTCGGTCACGGAGTAGGAGCGGGAGTCGGTGTCCAGCACCGCCGTGCTGATCCGGGGGCCACGATCCTCGACGGATCCCTCAGCTACGCCACCGAGCGCACTGGCGGCTGCGGGACCGCGGCGGCCGTAGTGCACGCGTCGTCGGTCGTGTAGTTTGCGCAGCCGGCTTTCCAGCTTGCTCACGGCACTGTCCAGAGCCCCGTAGAAGTCACCGGCACAAGCCTGCGCGCGCACGACCGGGCCACGTCCCTTGACGGTGATCTCGACGCGCTGGCAGTTCTTGGACTGCCGGCGGTTGGGCTCATGGAAGAGCTCGACGTCGAAGCGGATGACCTTCCTGTCGTAACGCTCAAGCCGGGCCAGCTTGTCCGCGACGTGCACCCGGTAGTGTTCGGGGACCTCGACATTGCGGCCCTTCACGACGATATCCATACACGACCTCCCTCGCTGCCGCGAGAACTCGAGTGGGATCGGGTTGGCGCCGGTACTGACCTGTCGTCAGTGGTCGCTCGCCGGCGCCAGGGGTACGGGCTGTTCGCCTCCTCCCTGCGGACCGGATTGCTCGATGGTCCGGAGTCGTTTGATGGCCCAGAGTGTTCGATAGCGGAGCACGTTAGCCGTGGTTGTTCACCGATGACAGTCCCCGTTCCAGGGGACGGCAGACGACCACTGTCAGTGACAACAGGTATTGATCTCGCGTCTGACGGACGGACGCCTCTCAGAGTACCGCCGAACGGGCGTAGCGGTGTTCATCCTTTCGAACCGGGCGCTCACGGTAGATGATCATGGCCACGCCGTGCCGAACGAGGCTTCCAACGACCTCACGAACGGATAACGAGGAGGAATGTTTTTGGTCACCCCGTCACGGGGGCCGAACACCGCCACCTCATCGGGGCGCTCTGTCGGAGGGTCCGGCGCCACCGGGTGCGCGGCGGCGGATTCCCGCACATACCAGGAAAATTTCGGCTATGTCCGGTTTGCATTTCTGAACTTCACTCGTGTGGGTGATAACCGCTGGCCGAGCCGCGAAGGCGACCGTGCTCGAACGGCCGAACTGTCGGTGCCACCATGCAGGGTGGGTCCATGGCGAACGCTCTGCTGGACCTCCTTCTCCCGGCGCACTGCGCCGGCTGTCGCGCGCCAGGCACGCTCTGGTGCCCCCGGTGCCCCCGGTGCGCCACGTCGCTCGGCGGACCACTGCCGGTCCGCAGGGCGGCGATCGCGCACGGCCCGCCCGCTTACGCACTCGCGGAACATAGGGGGTCGGCCAGATCCGCGGTGATCGCCTACAAGGAGCGGTGCCGCCGCGAGCTGGCCGGTGACCTCGGTGCCGCTCTCGCCAGAGCGCTGCCGTGGCTACCGGAGGCGCGTCCCGGCGAGGACGGCACCTGGTGGCTGGTGCCGGCGCCGTCCAGGCCCGCGGCGGCGCGCACGTGCTGCGGCTGGCGAGGCGGTGTGCCGCCGAGCTGGCAAGGGCCGGCCGACCGGCCGCGGTCGCGCCGGCACTGGCACTTGGCCGGGGAGCCGCCAACTCGGTCGGGCTCGACGCCGAGGCACGCAAGGCCAATCTGGCCGGCCGGGTGCTTGTCCGCCGGGAGGGCTTGCCGCCGAAGGGCACGCCGGTGGTCCTGCTCGACGACGTGATCACCACCGGCGTGACGGCCGCGGCCTGCACCGCGGCACTGAGCGGGGTGGGGATCGCCGTCACCGCCGTGGTCACCCTGACCTGCGCCGGCTAGCGTGGCCCTCCTGTCACGCCAGTGGCCGCCTCACGGACAGTGGCGCCATGAGACGAGTAAACCTGCGCGGCGTGCCGGACGACGTGTACGAAGCACTCGCACGGAGTGCCGAGGTCAGCCGGCAGTCGATGAACGCCTTTGTGATGGAGCGCCTCGCCGAGCTCACCCAAGTACTCAGCGTCGCCGACTATCTGATGTCGTACACACCACCAGCGGGGACCGGAATAACACTCAACGACGCGGCTGCGGCCGTGCGTGACATTCGGGAAGCATCGTGAGCCTTGCCGTTGTCGATGCCTCGGTCTTGGCTGCCTCCTATGCGGCGGACGACCCTCGTCGACTCCGAACGCAGGCACGATTGTCAGCAGGAGACGCGCTGTTCGCCGCATCTGGAGCGAAGTGCGGATTCGACCCGATCGCCTGACCGTCTCCGCCGGGGCGGGTCTACCCCGGGTAGAACGGTATCGCCGTGGAGCCCCGACCAATCGCGACGGCGTGCGGATGCCACACGGAGCCGATGTCGGACGAAGTCCACATGCCATCGGCGTCGACAGCGATCACCGGTCGGCCGGGAGCCGCGGTGACGGCGATCATCGGCGGGCTCAGGTTGGCCAGGTTGTACCTGTTGTAGCCGACGGGACCGCCGTCCACCATCACCTGCACCACCGGGACGGCCTGCGCGGAGGTCACCACCACCAGCTGGTCCGCGCCGAGCCAGTCGACGCCGACGACCTCGGACAGCCCGTACGGCTGGAGCAGCCGGGGAGCGCGGATCGTCACGGTGTCCGATCCGGGGACCCGCACTACCGAGGCCACGACCAGCCGACCGCCGGCCACAAGGGCGGCCCGCACGCCGTCCCGGGACAGGCGCAGCGCCGTGATCGCCCCGAACGGGCTCAGCGCCGAGGCGTTGACGGTGCGCGCCACCCAGTCGCCGTTGGCCGACTTGATCACCCGGATGACCTTGCTCCCGTCGGCGACCGTCCAGACCTCGTTGCCCGTGTCCGCCCCCGACCCACCCGGGCTGGTTGACAGCCAGGTCGGCCTGGTCAGGCTCGAGGCGGCCAGGTCGACGAGGGCGGCCGACGAGTTCACCTCGCCGACCCGCAGCTGCGCGGCCGTGCTCGTTGCCATGCCGACCAGCGCCAGTTCCGTGCCGTCGATCGACTGGGCCGCGCTGGTCACCGGGTAGTCCCCCGCACCGGCCGGTCCCCTGATGGGCTTCCCATCGTCCAACTGCCGGACCCTGCTGTTCACCACGACCATGCCGGGCAGGTCGGAACTGGGATTGGTGATCGTGTCGTACGCCGGCAGGTCGCCGATCTGCCAGTCCGGATGATCTGTGACCAGTGGCGCGCCCTCGACTTGAATCCTGATCTTGGCATTGGTCGCCGTCCGCAGCGACTCGACGATCTGGGCCACAATCAGCTTGACGTTGCCCGGGCTGGTGTCGCCCGGCTTGGTCAGGTTGACCTGCAATGCCCCGTCGTCGGCGAAGACCACCCCGGTACGCAGGGCCGTGTTGGGCGCGAGCGCACTGGTGACCGCGTCCTGCAACCCGTCTGAGGGGCCACCGAGCAGCAGGTCGATGATCCGACCCGGTACCTGATCGGTCGGTTGAGCCGCGACGTAACGCGGATCGGGCACGAGCACGCGCTTCTGCGGGTCGAGGAAGTACAACGGGACCTGCCGGTAGATCTCGGTGAACTTGGACAGGGTGATGAACGTGCCCTGCGGCGGCGTGCTGATCCGCCACTGCCCGTCGGCCCGCTTGTCCAGCTGGATGGAGATCTCGCTTGCCTCAGGCTCGGGAATGAACGACTTGTCCCTATCGAGCACGCCGACCCGCTGCACGCTCAGCACGATCGAAGTGTGGTTGCCGGTGGCCGGACCGGCCGGACCGCTGGGTACGGCGGAGTCGTATCGGGTGCCGAACGTGTCCTGGATGATCGTCACCGACGACTCCGGCTGCCAGGTGGTCTGCGCCGCCTTGGTGAGATAGGGCTTAGCGGTGGCGTAGTCGTTCTCCGGGTTGCCACTGACCTGGATGAAGTTGCGGATCAGGTCGTCGGGTGCGAGCCCGCGTTCCGGCTCGGCCACCGGGGCGGTGCGCGGCGCGCCCTCGACACCGGTGACGCCCTTGGCCGGCAGTTCGTCGGGAATCGCGGCACAGCCGGCGAGCGGCAGCAGGGTACAGACCAGGAAAGCGATGACACCGCTCCGAGTCACGAGATCTCCTGCCTCACCTCGGGCCCGCAGTGCCCAGCCCCATCCGGCGCCACGGCGTCCAGTCGACCGGCCGGCTGCCAGGTGATCTCGTCGGACGACGCCGGTGCGTCCTCGTCGGCCACATCGGACCGCGGCTCGCCGGCGGCCGCCGGCGACGTCACGGCCGGCCAGTCGTCCTCCGGCGGAAGGGGTAGCGGGCTTGTCGTCAGCTCCCTACCTCGGCTGCGGGGCAGGGTGAGCCGGAAGCACGCGCCACGGTCCTGTTCACCCCACGCCTCCAGCCAACCGCCGTGCAGTCTGGCGTCCTCGACGCTGATCGCCAACCCGAGTCCGGTGCCGCCGGTGCGCCGGTTGCGCGAGGGGTCGGCTCGCCAGAACCGGTTGAACACCAGGTCGGCCTCGCCGGGACGAAGACCGACGCCGAAGTCCCGCACCGTGACCGCGACCGCGTCGTCATCGGCGGCGACCCTGATCCGGACCGGCAGCCCCTCACCGTGGTCGACCGCATTGGCCAACAGGTTGCGCAGCACCCGCTCGACCCGCCTGGCATCGACGTCCGCGAGCACCTCCTTGTCGGGCACGGAGATCTCGACGGTGCTGCCCGTGCTGCCCGCGATCGCCCGCACCGAGGCGACCGCGCGTTCCACGATGCCCCTGACGTCCACCACTTCCGAGGTGAGTTCCTCGACACCGGCGTCGAGCCTGCTGATCTCCAGCAGGTCACCGAGCAGGGCCTCGAACCTGTCCAACTCGTCGACGAGCAGCTCAGTGGAGCGGGCAAGACCCGGCGGGAACTGTTCGCGGGAGGCATGCAGCACGTCCGCGGCCATCCGGACGGTGGTCAGTGGGGTACGCAGCTCGTGCGAGACGTCGGAGGTGAACCGGCGCTGGAGCTGGCCGAACTCCTCGAGCTGGCGAATCTGCGCCTGGATGCTCTCGGCCATCTCGTTGTACGACTCGGCCAGCCTCGCCACGTCATCCTCGCCGACGACCGGCATCCGGTCCTCCAGCTTGCCGTCGGCGAAGCGCTCCGCGACCTCGGCGGCCTGCCGGACCGGGCGCACGACCTGCTTGGTGACCAGATTGGTGATGCCGGCCAGCAGCAACAGCAGCACGATTCCGCCGACGACGAGAGTGGACTGCACCACCGCGGTGGTGCGCTGTTCCGCGGTCAGCGGGAACAGCAGGTAGAGCTGTACGGGATGGCTCGCGCTGATCACCGGCGCGCCGACCATGAGCATCGTGGTCATGGTGTTGTCGCGGGACACGGTGTGGATCGCGGTGGCGATCTGGCCGGCCTGGACGAACCGCCGCAGATCGTTGGGAATATCGGCGAAGTGCGGTGTGGCCAGCACGGCCCCGTCCTGGCTGTCCGCCCCGGAGTCGGCGAGCACCGGCTCGAAGACGCCCGCCGAGGAGGTCACCGCGGCGTCTCCGGTGCCGGTGCTGGTGAGCTGGTTCAGGGCGGTGTTGAACCTGGCGATCAGGCTGTCCGAGCCGGGACTCACCCCGACCAGCTGGTGCTGCACCGAAACGACGTCGGCCTTGACCTGGGCCGTCGCCGCGTCGATCTTGTTTTGCAGCAGCTGGGTGGTGATCTGCGTCTGCAGCACGATCTCCAACACGAACACCACCGCCGAGGACAGCGCGAGCGTGCTCACCACCACACGCAGCTGTAGCGAGCGCCGCCACACCTCGGCGAGCCGCCGCCAGCGCCACCGGACGAGGGCGGGCACCTGCCGTGCCCACCCCACCCGTTCGGTGACGTTCATCGACCGATCACGGCGGGCCGGCCTTGTACCCGACACCACGCACGGTCAACACGACCTCAGGGTGCTCGGGATCCTTCTCGACCTTCGACCGCAGCCGCTGGACGTGCACGTTCACCAGGCGTGTGTCGGCGGCGTGCCGGTAGCCCCACACCTGCTCGAGCAGCACCTCCCTGGTGAAGACCTGGCGCGGCTTGCGGGCGAGCGCGACGAGCAGGTCGAACTCCAGCGGGGTCAGCTGGATGGCTTGGCCCTGCCGGGTCACCTCGTGTCCGGGCACGTCGATGGCGAGGTCGCCGATCGCGAGCACCTCGGCCGGCTCGGCCTCGGTGCGCCTGAGCCTGGTGCGGATCCTGGCGACCAGTTCCTTGGGTTTGAACGGCTTGACGACATAGTCG
>JAFAZC010000122.1 GCA_019239965.1 Kutzneria sp.
CCCGTATTCCGCGACGGTGCTTTCACCAGCAATGACCGCTCGGTACGCCGGTACGCGCTTCGCAAGGTCGCCGCCAATCTCGACCTTGCCGCCGAACTCGGTGCCACCACCTACGTGATGTGGGGCGGCCGGGAGGGTTCGGAGAGCGATGCGGCCAAGAACATCTCCGACGCCCTCGACCGCTATCGCGAATGTGTCGACACTCTGGCCCAGTACGTCCTTGACCACGGCTACAACCTGCGGTTCGCCCTGGAGCCCAAGCCGAATGAGCCACGCGGAGACATCCTGCTGCCCACCATCGGCCATGCCCTGGCATTCATCTCCTCGCTGGAGCACCACGAGATGGTTGGCGTGAATCCCGAGGTGGGACACGAACAGATGGCGGGCTTGAACTTCGTACACGGGGTGGGGCAGGCACTTTGGCAGGGCAAGCTTTTCCACATCGACCTCAACGGCCAGCGCGGCCCAAAGTTCGATCAGGACCTGGTGTTCGGCCACGGCGACCTGTTGTCCGCGTTCTTCCTGGTGGATCTGCTGGAAAACGGTGGATATGAGGGCCCGCGGCACTTCGACTACAAACCGGCCCGAACCGAGGACACCGACGGTGTGTGGGCCAGCGCCGCGGCGAACATGCGGACCTATCTCCTGTTGCGTGACCGTGCTTCGGCCTTCCGCTCCGACCCGCGGGTGCGGGACGCCCTGCGGGCGGCGCGACTCGACCAGCTTGCCACGCCGACCCTCGCCGCTGGTGAGTCGTTCACCGACCTGCTCGCCGACCGCGGCGCCTACGAGGACTTCGACGCCGATGCCGTGGCGGAACGGGGTTACGGATTCGTCGCCCTCAACCAGCTGGCGATCGAGCACCTGATGGGAGTCCGGTGAATCACCCTGTCACCCGTGCCTTTCGCGCCCGGTTCGGAGGCGGCACATGGATCTGACTGATCTCGCCCGTCCGTCGGGTGGCTTGGCCATGGTCGCGGCCGACCAGCGGGAAAGCCTGCGCGTGATGATGGCCGAGCACACGTCGGGGCCCGTTACCGATGAGGACCTCGTTCGGTTCAAGCTCGCGGTGGCTCGAGAGACCGGCGACTACGCGAGTGGATTCCTGATCGATCGGACGTTCGGATTCGACCAGATCCTCGAGGCGGGGCTACTGCCAGGGAAGTGCGGCCTGATCCTCGCCTGTGACGATCTGCGGTACTCCTCCGCGGGCGTCGTCGGGGACACCGCCCTCGACGACATGGTCGATGCTCATGTCGCGCGACAGCGCGGGGCCGTCGCGCTGAAGTTGCTCGTCATCTGGCGTCGTGACGCCAACCGAGACCGGCGGCTGGCCATGTCGGAGGAGTTCGTTCGCCGTTGCCGGGACGCCGACCTGCACTCGGTACTGGAAGGTGTGGTTCGGCCCGAGCCCGGCGCCGACTTCGATGGCACGCTGCTGGAAGCCGCCGGGGAGCTGGGCGGGTTGCGTCCTTCGCTCTACAAGGTGCAAATGCCCGGCCTCGGGCGTGGTACGCCGGCGGCGATGACACGAACCTGCGAGAAGGTCACCCGCGTGGTACCGGTGCCTTGGGTCGTGTTGTCCCAGGGCGTCCGAATCGAGGACTTCCCGGGCGCGGTGGAAACGGCCTGCCGGGCCGGCGCCTCGGGATTCCTGGCCGGTCGCGCGATCTGGAGCGACACGCTGGCCGCGCCCGACCCCGTGCCTCTCCTTCGGGAACGGTCCGCTGCCCGGCTGCGGCGGCTGGGCGACCTGGTCGACCGTACGGCACGCCCATGGTGGGAGACGGTCGGATGAGTCCGGCCGAACGTCAGCCACCATCGAGGATTTGGCCCTCGGCGGCGAGACGTTCCTGAAGGTCGACGACATCCACGCGCTGCACCGCCCGGTTTCCGGCCAGTGCCCGTACCGCGGCCAGTCCGGCGACATGGCCGAGCATCTGGTACTGCACTTCCATCCGCACCGAGCTGAAGGCGACATGCGAGGCGCTGAGACATACTGGAACCAACAGGTTGGCGCACTGGGCGTACCGCGGCACGATCGATCGGTACGGAATCGGGTACGGCCGCACCGGCGCGGACAGGTATCCTTCGTTGAACACCGTGGCAATGGGGTCTGGGTGTTCGTACACCCACCGCCAGGTGCGCCGCACTTCCCGGATGTCGATGTGGTAGGAACCCATGGCCACCACGTCGTACTTCGGCGCCGGCTCCGGCAGCAGATCATGTTCGGTGAGCACGTACTCACCCACCATCCGCCGGGCTTCCCTGACGTAGAGCTGGTGCGGCAGTCCCCCGGTGTCGGTGAACTCGTCGGTGGGCAGTCCCCAGTCGGCGATACCGCGGCGGACGGTCTGCGGCACAGCGGGGTCGTTGCTGATGAAGTACAGGAAGTCCCGCGTGTAGGACAGGTGCCGTTGACGAATCCGTTCCCTTGCGGCGAAGTCCGCGTCGGGGTAGCCCCAGTTGCTGCCGTCCAACAGATTCAGCGACAGCGGTCCCAGCGAGTTGCCGTCACACTTGCCGTTGGGCAGGTTCGGCACCAGCCCGATCACCTTGCCGGCGGTTATCTCCACTCCCTGCCCCGCGAGCAGGGCGAAGTACCGGCGCGCGAGTTCCCACTCCTCCTCCCGGTATCCCTCCCTTCTCGCGAAAGGAATGCGGTCGGGCGCGCTGCTCAGGCACACCCGGTAGCCATAGGCCATCACGCCGCCGTCCCCCGCGCCAACCTCCACCGTTGGCGCGTCGTGGATCAGCGGCAGCAGAGCACCGTCGTCGTCGAACGGGGACAGGTACGGCGGGAAGTTGTGCTTGCCCGGCGCGGGTTCACGGCGTCCGGCGAGAGTCTCGCCATACAGGGCACGATCCTCGCGTCCAACCCGGTAGTCGATACCGGCCAACGCCAGTAGGTCACCTTCGTAGCCCGCGTCGACATAGACCCCGGCCCGGCGGTCTCGGCCGTCCGTTCCCCTGATAGAGACGATCACGCCGTTCGCTGTCTCCACCGATGCCAGGCCGACGCCGAGTTCCACTCGAACGCCGTTGCGCTCCAGCCATTCGGTGAAGATCGCCTCAGCGACGTGCGGTTCCGGTCCGGCATAGTGCCCAGACGCGACGCCGTAGTGGTCGTCAACCGCGGAGGCGAACTCGCGGGCGAGGCCACCGCGCACTCGCGGATCGCCGACATCGGTGTAGCCAAGTCCACCGGAGACCATTCCACCAATATGCCGCCCCGGCTCGACGAGGGTCACCTGTACACCGTGCCGAGCCGCGGCCACCGCGGCACAGACTCCAGCGGCGGTGGCGCCGTACACGACCAGCTCGCTGTCACTCATCGACGGGCACCACTTCGTTTCCGGCGATGACACGGGAGTAGTACCGGCCGCTGTCCTTCACGGTGCGGGTCTGGGTCTCGTAGTCCACGTGCACCAGCCCGAAACGGGGGCCGTATCCCATACTCCACTCGAAGTTGTCCAGAAGCGACCAGTGGAAATAGCCGATCACCGGCACACCGCGTTCGATAGCTCGGTGCATCGCAACGAGATGATCGTGCAGGAACCGAACTCGGCCTCGGTCGTGCGAGGCGTCGTCGAAGACTCCGCCGTTCTCGGTGACGATCATCGGCACGTCCCCGTAATCGTCACGTAGCCGCACCAGCAGGTCGGTCAGGCCGTCCGGGACGATGGGCCATCCGCCGTCGGTGACGGGAGCCCCCTCGGCGGCCGGTACCACCTCCCAGCCGAACGGAGAACTCGCCGGCTCGGCACGCATCACCCGTGACGTGTAGTAGTTCACACCGATGAAGTCCGCCCCCGCGGCTATCGTCTCCAGATCACCCGGCCGCACCATGTCCAGCGGTCCGATGGCGGCCTCGTAGCGTTGCCACATGTCCTGCGGATAGCGCCCAGTCAACACGGGGTCGAGAAACCACCGGTTGACGTATCCGTCGGAACCGTAGGTCGCCTCGACGTCGGCGGGATCGTCGCTGGCGGGATAGTGGGGGAACAGGCAGAACGCGACACCGGCCTTACCTCCACTGCCACCGGCACGCAGCGCCTGCACCGCACGACCATGGCTCATGAGCAGATGATGCATCACCCGTACCGCGCCACCGAGATCCCGCTCGCCGGGCGCGTGCAGGCCGTAATGGTGTCCGAGGACTCCAACGATCCACGGTTCGTTCTGTGTCACCCAGAACTTGACTCGGTCGCCGTACGCGGTGAAGCAGGTGTCGGCGTAGTCGGCGAACCGCTCCACGATATCGCGGTTGCGCCAGCCACCCGACTCCTGCAGCGCCTGGGGCAGGTCCCAGTGGTAGAGCGTGGCCATCGGGGTGATTCCCCGCGCCAGCAACGCGTCGATCAGCCGGTCGTAGTGATCGAGACCAGCCCGCAGCGGTCGGCCTTGCCCGGTCGGGAACAGCCTCGGCCACGCGATGGAAAACCGGTAGCCGGTCAACCCGAGCTCGGCCATCAGGTCGACATCGGCCCGCCAACGACGATAGTGGTCGCATGCCACGTCACCTGTGTCAGCGTTCTCGATGGTACCGGGCATGCGGACGAAACGGTCCCAGATGGACTCCCCTCGCCCGTCCACGTCGACCGCCCCCTCCACCTGATAGGCGGAGGTCGCGGTCCCCCACAGGAAACCATCCGGAAAGCGCCTAGTCATCGGTGGTTCCCGACGCTATGGCTGCTTCGCACGCGTAGAGCAGGACGCCGACACACCAAGCGTGGGACAGGGTCAACAGCATTCCCTTCGGCTGATAACAGGCGGTCTGGTAGTACCGCTCGCTCACCATGCCACGATACGCGTTGAAGTCGCCGTCCTGACGGGCCACGAACTGCCGGAAACAGGCGAGGTTCTCCCGGACCGACGCCAGGTAATACGCATCACCTAGGTGCTGACCCAGCCGCCGCAGTTCCGGCGCGCAGATGAGTCCGTAGGAATGCAGGTGCTGGTTCGCCGGCGACGCCTGGTCAGCGCCCCGACTGCGGAACCGATAGTGCCCGAGCAGCGTGTGCGGCGCGAAATCCACGTCGTAGGTGTATCGAAAGGTCAGCGTCCAGTCCGCGGCACGGCGAGCGGCCGCCAACCACGGCGAGGACCGGTCCTGCTCGAAAAGGCTCACGTAGGCCAGAACGGCCAGATAGCCGTCCTCCGAGCTCGGGGCCAGGTCGACGTCCTCCGGAGCGCCGTGGAGGAACTCCCCTCGTACCGCGTCCAGGTAGTAGTGGCCCGCTCGGCGGGCGGCTTCGGCGTATCGCGACTCACCCCAAGCTCGTGCGGCCTCGACGAGGGCTGGAATCCAGGCCAGCCCAGCGGTGCCCGCCCAGTGGAGGACCTCGCCGGTAAACGCGTCGTAGGCCGACCCCAGTGCACCGTCGTCCCGCTGTGCGGCACACACGACGTCCAGGTTGGACCGGACAGCGCCCTCCCATGACGTCGGCGCGGACTGTTCGCTCACGACGGCGCGCACCAGGAACAGGGTGGCTTCGCCCAAGGTCCGGGCGTGCAACCGTCTACGGTCGGGTGTCCAGCCCGCGTTCCACCCCTTCTCCGCGGTCCACTGTCCCCAGAAGGTGCCCGCGGGCGCGAGGTTCGTGGCGATGTTGTCGAGTACCGCGGTCGCGGCGGTCACGTAGTCGTCGCGACCGCGGCGACGGCCGTGTCGCAGCAGAGCGTAAGCGTAAGGAATGCCACTGACCCAGGACACGTGCATCGCCTGCCGGTCACCTCGCTGACCGAGCGCGTGGCGGTCGAAGGCAGCGGTTTCCAGCAACACGGGCGGGTCCGGCCGGTAGTGCCACCGGTACAGCCCCCACGCGGCGAGCTCGGCTGCCTCAGCCACCGAGACCCACGGCACCGCGTCGAGGTCGGCGGGTGCCGTGCGGCGATGGACGTATCTCAGGACGTCGGTGTAGGAATGCCGATCAGTGTCGAGACGGTAGATGTCGAAGCACAGCGACTCGCTCTGGCCCGGCTGCCATCGGAAACCGGGGAGGTCCGGGGGCAGGGGGTGGGGTGAGCCGTCGTAGACCATCGGCTCCTCACGGTAGGGAAAGTGCAGCCGGAGCAGTGGACAGTCACCCGCCATGGCGAACCCGACTCCGGCCTGGCCGAGCGCGGACCTCTCGGTGGTGACCAGTGCCGCCCCGCCGGTGCGGTCCCATCCGAAGACCGCGGGGGTCGCGGCCCGGTCCGCACGCAGGCTCCACGAGTCCGACTCCAGCATGGTGGGATCTGGGTTCTCAAGCGTGAAACGCGGGAACCGGACACGGCATCCGGCGACGCGATTCTCGCCGTAGAACACGCCGGGAACCAGCCAGCCGGGATCATCGGTAGGGCCCAGTCGGAGCTCGATCCGCAGCCCCGCGTCGACGGGGACCGCCGAGACACACGTGACATCCAGCCGTACCGCAACGCGTCCGTCGTCGGTCTCCGACTCGTGCGCGGTGATCTCGAAAGTCCTCGAGGTGCCACCGTCAGCGAGCACCTCGGTGCTGCCGTCAGCGAATAATGCGGTGACCGTGAACGACCCGGTCACGACTCAATTCCGGCGGGCGCGTGATTCACTGGGTCCTCGACGGCCGTCTCTGCCGTCACGGGCATCGACTCCCACTCCAACAGGTTGTTCTGCACAACGGGCCTGTCGGCGTCCAGGGGAACACGGAACGTCTTGATCTCGCCAGGTCCGAACTCCGCGTCAATGACGCGCCCCGCCAGCGGCAACTCGATCCTCGCCCGAGTCGCGCTGCCGGCCGTCTCGTAGGCTCTGATCACGAGGTCACCGCTACCGTCCTGGGCGGCTTTGAGCACCGCCGGCAGCACCGCCTCGCTGTCCACGGCCAGATAGGACTGCCGCTGGGGCAGATCCCCGGCGTGGTAGGACTCCAACAGCGCGAAGGCGGGCTGGTTGAGCTCGGCGGCGAGCCGAACGGTTGACGCTCGCCTCCAGTCACCTGCGTGCGGCACCAGGCAGTAGGTGAACTCCTGCGGCCCCTGGTCCATGTAGGTGTAGAACTCGTCCGGTTCCAGCTCCTTGGGATCGTGCCAGGCGTAGACGGGACTGCGCACCGCGGTTATCCCCACATTCCCACCGCGCACATCATGTCCGTACTTGCCGTCATTGAGTACCGACAGGCCTGCCGTTCTGCCGTCGGGCAACGTCCCACTGACGTCGGCCCACGCTTGCGCGGCCTCCTCGCTGCCGTTGGCCGGACGTCGCAGGTGGCCGTACGGAATCTCGAATGTCGCGTCGTCCGCCGTCAACGCGGTGGGGAAACGCAACTTGAGCATCTTCTGCCGCTCACGCCAGTCCAGCCTCACCCGCACCTCGACGTGCCGCGCCCGGGCACCGAGGACGAACTCCTCGACAAGCGTGGACTCGCCATAGTCGCCACACACCCGCACCACGGCCCGGACCGGCCCGTGTTCCACCAAGCGGACGGACCTGGCCGTGAATTCCCCGACTACCTTGTCATAGGCCCAAACCCGGTGGCCCCAGGTGTCGGAGCGGTCCTCGATGACCACAGCGTGTCCGGCGCCTCCCCCCGTGGTCAGCTCGGTACCGTTGACCTTGTCGAAGAGCCGTGTCAGCCAGCCGGTCCGTGGATCGATCTCGACAGCCAGGAAGTCGTTCTCCAGGAGCGTGTCGGTGGCACGTATCGAATCGGCCCGATGCTCTGAGTCCGCGGGATAGATCCGGTACACCTGGTAGCCCAACGGTGGCACGTCCGCGGCCACGGCCAATCGTCGACGGTGTCCGTTCAGGGTGGCCGCCGATCGGGTGCGTTGCACAGCGACCGGGATGTCGTTGTCGTCGACGACACGCGCCGCGGTCGCCGGGAATCCGCCGAACTCGAACTCCACGTCGGTGCGCAGCCGCCATGGGTGCGGGTTGAAGACGACCAGCGGGGTCATGTCGGGCTCTTCTGGAATGTCGATACGCCTGCTCAGTGACTGGACCGCCCGGTTGAATGCCTCCGCCGCGAGCGATATGGCGTGCCCGTACTGGTCGCGGCTGTCGGTGTACGCCGGCTCGATGGCCGCGCCGCCGAGAGTGTCGTGGAACTGATTGAACAGCACCAGCTTCCAGGCCTCGTCGAACCGGGCGAGCGGGTAGCCGATGTCGGTGCCAACGGCGGCGATGGCGGCCCACTTCTCGGCCCGGGCGAGCAGGTTTTCCGCACGTCGGTTCCATCTCTTGACACCGGAATGCGCCGAATAGCAGCCAACCGCGTGATGCTGCAGTTCGCCCACGTGCACGGGGATTTCCGTGTCGTTGCCGGCGAGGCGATCGAAGAACGGGCGTGTCGCGCCACAGCGCAGCGTCGGCAACCCGTCGGCTGCGTCGAGCTTGCGAATGCTGTCCAGGTTGGCTTTTGTCGGACCGCCACCGTGGTTGCCGACCCCGTAGAAGACCATGAACTCGGTGGCGTCCGAGGGCATCTGGGCGAGCGCCTTGTCCACCTGATAGCCGAGGTCGCCACCGGGACTGCAGTACTCGTGCGGGATCCGGTAGGTCAGCACTCGCGAACCGTCCGGCGACTCCCACCAGAAGTACGGTCCTGGCAGCGTCATCTCGTGGGGACCTGGCCGCATGAAGACATAGGAGTCCATACCGCTCTTACGCAGCAGCTGCGGGAGGTTCGCGTTGTGCCCGAATGGGTCCACGTTGCAGCCGGTTGTCGAGACGACGCCGAATTTCTCCCAGAGGTAGTGCTGGGAATACAGCGCCTGCCTGACGAAGGACTCCCCACAGGGCAGGTTGCAGTCCGGCTCGATCCACCAACCGCCGACCACTTCCCAGCGGCCCTCGGCGATGCGGTCCGCGATCTCGGCGAACAGTACCGGATCGCTCTCCTCGACCCAGGCGAGGTAACACACCGAGTCACATGTGAAGACGAACTCGGGATACTCCTTCATCCGATCGATGGCGGACTGAAAGGTCGCCCGTACTTCCTGATATCCTTCCGGCCACTGCCACAACCACACCGGATCGATGTGTGCGTTTCCGATCATGTGCAGCTGCCGGTCTTTCGGTGTGGACACCGCTTTCCCCCATCGCATCCGTCATGCCATGCCTGTCTCGTTAGCCCTTGCGTGCTTGCGTCGCGATACCTTCGACGAAGTGACGTTGCGCGAGGAAGAAGATCACGATCATAGGAACGATCGTGACCACACTTCCTGCCAGCACGATCTCCCATCGCTGCTCTCCAGCCTGACCGAACTGGTCGGAGATGGCCTTGAGCCCGCGGGGCAGGGTGTACAGCGCGGGATCGCGCAGATAGATCAGGGGTTTGAGCAGGTCCGACCAACTTGCCTTGAGCTCGAATATCGCGACGACGATCAGCGCTGGTCTGCACAGGGGAACCGCGATGCGCCAGAACAGGGTCCAGTAACTTGCGCCGTCGATACGGGCGGCCTCGAACAGTTCTCTCGGCAGGCCGAGGAAGAACTGCCGCAGCAAGAAGATGTAGAATGCGCTGCCGAACAGGTTCGCCGCCCACAGCGGCACCTGTGTCGTGGCCAGTCCAACGCTGTTCCAGATCAGGTAGACCGGGATCATGGTGGCGGCGCCCGGCAGCATCATTGTCGCCAGCACGAGACCGAACAACGCGTTGCGTCCGGGAAAGCGGAAGTAGGCGAATCCGAACGCCACCACCGCGCTTGCCACGGTCACTGTCAACGCGGCGGCGATCGCCACGACGACGCTGTTGACGAACCAGGACAGCACCGGCGCGACCTGCCAAATGCTGACGTAGTTTCCCGGTGCCCATGTTGTGGGGATGAGCACGTTGTCGAAGACCTGGTCTCGCGGTTTGAGCGAGGCGCTGATCAACCACAGGAACGGATAGACGAACAGCACCGAGACTGCTGTGAGAATCACCCAGAACAGAATCCGGTCACGCTTGGCGGACACAAATCCACCACTGGTTGGCGACGCCAGTGGCGCAACGGTGGGTCGTGCCGCCGAGGCTAGTTCGGACAACGGTTCACCTGCCCTCGTAGTAGACGAACCGTCTGCTGAGCCGCACCTGGATCGCGGTGATGACGATGATCACGATGAAGAGCAGCCACGCCATGGCCGAGGCGTATCCCAGGTGCAGGAACTGAAATGCCTGCTGGAAAAGATAGATCAGATAGAACAGTGCGGCATCGCTGCTGTAGGTCGCCGAGGCCGCGCTGCCGTAGAAGGCCGCATAGGCCTCGTCGAAGGTCTGCAGACCGGCGATGGTTTCCACGATGAAAGTGAAGAACAGAGCACCGCTGATCATCGGAAGGGTGACCCGGCGGAACCGCTGCCATGCCGAGGCGCCGTCGATGGTGGCCGCCTCGTACAGATCCCTTGGCACGTTCTTCAGGGCGGCCAGGTAGATCACGACTGTGCCACCGACGGCCCAGAGGTGCATGAGCACGAGGCCGGGCTTGACCCACAACGGATCGGTGCTCCACTGTGGACCATGGATACCGACGAGACTGAGCGCGGAATTGATCAGGCCAACCTGTCCGTTGAACAACAGCAGGAACAGCACACCGACGGCCACCTTCGGTGTCACCACCGGAAGGTAGAACACGGTACGGAAAAAGCCCACCGAACGGCGGCCGACCTTGGCCAGCAGCAGTGCCAGCGCCAGCGCGATCACCATCGTTCCCGGGACCATCATGACCGTGTAGATCAGCGTGTTGGCCAGGCTTACCCGCACCTTCGGGTCCAAGAGCAGCTGTTGGTAGTTCGACATACCAACGAAATTCGCCGGACGCAAGGCGTCATAGTCGGTCAGTGAGAGCACCAGGCTGGCAATCATGGGCGCAGCCATGAACACAAGAAATCCTATGATCCATGGCGACAGGAACCCGTACGCCGCCAGCGTCTCTCGCCTGCGGAAGCCGGTGACCCAGCTCCGGATCCGTGAGCCCTGTTCGGGAAGCACCGTGCTCATTGGCGCCGAACCGCGTTGTCGATGGCCAATTGCGCCTCCTGTTGTGCCTGAGCCAACGCCTCCGTGGGCTTCTGCTGCCCGGAGAGCACCCGGTTGACAGCGTCTTGCCAGGCCGACTTGAACTCCGAGCCGGCGGGCGATGCGGGCATCGAGAACGCGGAGTCCTGGACCTCAAGGACTGTCCTCACCGCCGTGTCGAACGCCGGTTTGTCGGCGAGTTTCACCAGGTCACTGAAGATCGTCTTGTCGGCCACCTTGTTCCCCGTGAAGACGCCGGTAAAGACTTTTCCCTGTGCCCGGCGCTTGGCGGCGCGCACCTTGGCCGCGGCGATCCAGGTGGGCGCGTCGGTCATCGTCTTGATCCACGTGCAGGCCTGGTCCTTGTGTCTGCTGCCCGCCGGAATGGCCCAGGTGCTTCCGGTAGCCCAGTCGACTGGTTTTCCCGCTGTGTCGGTGAACGGCATGACTGTCATGTCCACGTTCGGTGAGACGTTGCCGAGTACGTTGAGATACCAATCGTCAACGGGATATGCCGCCAGCTGGTCCCGCATGAGCGGGTTTTTCGCGCCGAAGAAGTCGAAGGAGTCGCGGAATGCCTTGACGCTGCCCCAGCCTCCCTGCTGGTCGATCAACCCGACGGTGTACTCCAACACCTTGACCAGTCTCGGATCGTCCAGGTTGGCCCTGAGCCCGTCATCGCTGAGCATCTGCACGCCACTGGCCTTGGCCCACAACGGGAAGAACTCGGGCATCTTCGGGTCGAACCCGATCCTGCTCACGTCCCCGTCGGAGGCGTGCTCGGTGAGTGTGGCGGTCACCCGGGACAGCGCCGTACGGTCGGCCGGATTGATGTCAGAGGGCCGTAGTCCAACACTGCGTACGGCGCCGTTGTTCACGACGAGCACCCGGTTGTCATAGGACTCAGGAAGCCCGTACACCTTGCCGTTCAGGGTGACTTCCGCGACCGCGGCCGGACGGTACTGGTCCATGTCGATGTGCTGGCCGGCGATGCAGTTCTCCAGCGGTTCGAGCGTGCCTCTCGCGGCGTAGGTGCCGATCAGCTGCCGATCCAGATAGATCACGTCCGGTGCGGTGTGCGAGGCCACCGCGGAGAGAAACTGCTGTGCGTCGAACGCGCTTCCCCCGATCTTGACCGGGAACGGGGCGACTGCCTTGTCCGCCAACGCGACCCGTGTCGTCGCGATCTCGTCGCCGGTTCCGAAACCCATGGTTGTCAGCGCGGTCTGGCCGCTGTCAGCGCCAACGCCACCGCAACCGGCCAGAACCACGACGCCAGCCGTGACGATCGCCCCGAGCCGTAGGTGTCGCACCACTATGCTGTTCCCTTCACACTCTTGAGAGGGAAACGGCTGCGAGCCGCGCTGCCATGCGTCGCCACAATCTAGGGGTGGGTGGTGTCATCGTCAAGGCACCGACGATCGCTCACCGGGGCATGCCCCGCCGGCGCTGACCTGGCCGCGACCATGGCTCCGTGCCTGTCGGCGCGGGGCTCCGGCAGGCCGTGGGCGCGTCGGTAGTCCCGCCAGACCCGTGCCACCTCGGCCAGGTCAGCGGGTTTGAGCGGCTCCCCGCTGTGGTCGATGTGGGTGGCGTAGTACAGGGCGGGCACTCCCAACGTCGATTGCTCGCGCAGGTAAGCCGTCCACGTCGCCCGATCCGGCAGACACCAGCCGTCGGTGTCGATCAGCGTTCCCGGACAGGCCGCCGCCGCCACCGCGGCCCGATACGCCATGTGCGGCACTACCGGCCCCTCCGGATCGATGGCGTCCAGCATCCGGATGTCGTTGAGTCGAATCATGTCGGTGACGTCGGTGAATGCCGGATTGGGTGTGTGGGTGACGATCAGCGCGTCTGGTTTCACGCTCTTGGCGCAGCGGTACACACAGTCCAACAGTTCATGCAGCAGAGCGGCTCCCCACGACGGACCGGCATGGCGCAGCACCGCCCCGCTGGGCGTACGGGCGAGGAAGTCGACCTTCAGGCCGTCCGCGCCCAACCCGTCGGGACCAAGCATGAAACGCACCGCATCCTCGACGAGTTCGCGACCAGACGAGGTTTGCGGGTCCAGTGCCACCGGAGTGCCGTCCGGCATCCGCACACACGCCTCCGCCGGTGCTCCTTCGGCGTCCCACGCTTTCCACCACAGCAGCACACGCTGCCCACCCGCATGCCTTCGATCAATCCATCCAGGCAGGTCTGGCCACTTCGCTTCATCAGGTCGGTTGGTCGCGTACTCCAGCTGCCACTTGTCGTCGACGACCACCGTTCCCGGGACGACATCGTGTTCAGCGAGCACTCCAAGGAACTCGTCGTAGTGCCGCTGGGTGGCGAAGTCGCGGGCCGGCGCACTCGCAACCTGATTGGCCACGTGGTTCTGCGCACCCCAGCCACAGAACATCGGCTGCCGCCAGTGCTTCGGACCGTCCGTGGCGCTCGGCGCGGCCAAACCTCGCGCCACCAACAGATCCCGATGTGCGCGCAATGCCGCGAACGGATCCGGCAGTCCGAACTGGACGATCGCAGCAGGGGTACGGAACTCCCCCGACACCGTGGTGTGGCCCTCATAGTCCAGCCGCAAACTGAAGGCATCGGTGCCGGCACCGTAGTGCAACGCGGTGAAGTTCTGCTCAGCTATCGGTACGGCCAACCCCAGTGCCGCCCACTCGCCCTCTGGCGGGATCGCCGTGGGTTCCGGTGGCTGTCGTGAAACCGCGTAGCACCATGGCGCCGGCGCGAACAGCCACCTGCCAACACCAGGTTCGGCACCGTCGCCGACAACGCCGATCACCGCGGACTCGACCGCGGGACGACACACTCGGCGCGGATGGTCGGGGTTGGGCGAGACCACGCAGCCCAGCGCCGAACCACTGGGCAGGAATCCCTTGGGCGACCACCATCCGCCGAACAGGTGCGCGGTCAGGATCTGACCGTCCCCGGAGACCGACGCGGACAACTCCAAGCGGTCGTCGTGGCAGTCAAGCACGATCGTCCGCGACCGCCAGACGGAGCTACGGCAGCGTATCTCGATCCTGACGTGTCCGTGATCGATGATGGCGACCTCCGGGACGCCAAGCGTCTCGTCCGGTCCGCGCGTGGTGTCCAGCGACACGAGCAGCCTCAGCCGGAACCACAACCGCTGATCGGCGCCACGGACCTCGGCCACCAGTCTGCGCTGGTCCAACCGCAGCTGGTAACCAGTGGTCCGCACGATCACCGAACGTCCACGAGTGCCTCGGCGTGCTGTCCGAACCGCCGTCCGCCGACGGTGAGGTCGGCGGCCAGCCGCGCCCGCCGGCAGGTCTGGCCCGGTGGCGGTGTGACGTCGAAGTCGAACGTGATCGTCGACTTGCCGGCCACGACAGCGGCCGACTCCGCGGGGGTACACGACCACCCGCTCGGTACCACCAAACCGATGGTGACTTCTTGTTCGTCAGGGAAAGGGTTGAGCGCCTCGACCTGCACACGGGTGGGCTTGCCCGCGGCGGCACGGGCCTGGTACGGCCGGATCCACGCCCCGATCCCCTCCGCGCCGAAGTCCACATCGGACAGCGGCAGCAGCTCCCTGTGCATCTCGTCGACCTGCTCGGCCTTGGTCAGCAGCATGTCCAGGTATGCCTGGTCCACCGACCGCGGCCGCCAGTGCCCGCTGATCATCAGATCGAGACTGAGTGACTGGTAGAGCTTCGCGCTCGCAATGAAGTCTCCGGTCCGGAACCTGTTCTTGTACTGAAGGTTGAGCAGCTCCGTCTTGATGCCGGGTTCCCAGGTCGTTGTCTGCTGGTCGCCCGTGGCGATCACCCTTCTGCCGTCGACGTCGACCACGATCGCCACCGCATACCGAGTGTGGCCAGGCAGCGGATAGCACGTCAGCTCGTACTCGTGCCAGCGCACCGGCTTCTCGGTCTCCAACACCCGGTCGACGGAGACCGGGTCGTACCACAGGCAGGGCAGGTCGTAGCGCGACGGCTCGGCGATGACCTCGGCCACCGACCGTTCACACCAGATCTCGGTGCCCTCGACCTCGCGCAGCAGGTTGAACCCGGCCACGTGGTCGTCGTGGTAGTGGGTCGGCATGGCGACCTCGACACGGTCGACGCCGAAGTCACGGCGCAGCACCGCCAAGGACGGCAGCCAGGGCCGACGCGAGGACCTGTCGCTGCCGACCGGGAAGCCGACGCTCATGTCGTAGCCGAAGTCGATGAACAGGGCGTTGCCGGTGTCGGACAGCAGCGCGTACGTGGTACCGAAGCTGGTCTTGTTGCGCAACAGGTGCGGACTGATCACTTCGAACGGCTCGTCGTACATGGCGCGGGGGTTCCACGCCGTGTCCCGACGGGAGTCGATGAAGGTCCGCAGGCGGGTCTCGAGCAGATCGAACGCCGTGCGCGGATCGTCCATGGGCAGGCCGTGCGAAGGCAACAACAGGGTCGGCTCACGACGCGCCAGTTCGTACAGCGACAACACCGTGTGTTGCGCGCCCTCCATACCCGAGTACGACCACTGCGTGGCAGCCAGCGACCACACCTGGCCCGGCCCGTAGATGAGGTCGCCGGTGAACGCGACCCGCCTGCCACCGATCTCCACCAGATAGGACACTGACCCGAGGGTGTGTCCCGGGGTCGGCACGGTGGTCACCTCGAAGCGGCCGAACCGGTACGTGCGGTATTCCGGCACCGAGCCGGTCACCTGGACCGGCTCGATCAGCGAGAACCGGTCCTGCCGCAGGTCGTAGTAGTTGTAGAGCGTGCGCTGCTGCCAGTGGTCGTCGACCCGGTCGAACAGGTCACGCTCCACCGGCGGGACCCAGATCCGTATACCCTCCTCGACGGCGCGAGGCAAGCCCTGGCCCTGGTCCCGGTGATGGTGGGTGAGCAAAACGTCGGTCACGGTGTCAACGCCGAAATCGGCGAGGTGGTCGAGCACCGCACCGCTGCCGAAGTCGATCAGTATCGCCTGACGGTCACGCACCAGCACGTAGACGTTGCACGTGTCCTCGAACAGGTACACGCCTTCGACTACCAGCTGTCCAGCCACGGTCGCCCCCATCCACCAAACACTGCCGCAACGGTGCCAGATCATCACGCCGTCGTCCACCAACCGTGGTGCGCGATCGGACAGTGTGTACCGTCAAACCTGAGTGGAGTGAAACGGAAAGCGGGGTCGATGGCCAGCGTCACATGGCAGCCAGACGCGCCCGGAGTCATGCGTCTGCCCTCGGGACGCCTCGTCCGGGGCCGCAGCCTGCGGCACCCGCTCCCGGCGGGACCGAAGCCGGACTTCGGGCTGTACCTGCAGGGCCGCGAACCTGGACCGGTCCAGTGGGACAGCCGGCGGATCCGCTGGCGGGACTTCTGGCTGCCGTCCGACCGCGCGGGTTTTGCCCAGGCCCTGCGCGACCTGCTGGAACGCGCGGGGTCCGGACGGGTGGAGGTCGCCTGCACCGGTGGCGTCGGACGAACGGGCACGGCCCTGGCCTGCCTGGTTGTCCTCGACGGTGTCCCCAACGACAAGGCGGTCGCCTACGTGCGCGAACACTACGCGCACCGGGCCGTCGAGACCCCCTGGCAGCGACGGTTCGTCGCCCGTTTCGGCTAGTTCGGTCGCCAGCGACACCGCGAACAGCGCGGCCACCGCTCGTTCGCCGTCGAGCCGGCCGGGAGGCGGACGACGGGAGCACCGCACTGCGCGAACCAGATCCTTATGCCCCGGATCGTCATGGGTGCCACCGCTGGGTCGACGACGTGCAGCACGGGCCTGAACACGCCACCCCAGGACCACGCATCTACGGGATCCACAGCTCGGGGCCGGAGCCGAGGGACAAGCGCGGCGCGACACGATGCTCCGGCGCCGGCAGCTCCAGCAGCATGGCCACGACGTCACGCAGGGTGCCGCTGGTTTCCCACAGGATCCGCTCGTCCCGGGCGATACGCATGGCTACGGCATCGCGGGGTGAGCGGATCCGAATGGCGTCGACAGGGCCGCTCGGCCAGCCGTGAAAGCCGGTCAGCTCGGTGATCCGGCCGTCGGCGTCGACGATCGGCACGAAGCGCATGCCGGCGTCGCGGAGCCGCACCAGCTCGGCGAACTCGGGGTACTGCCGGATCGCCGCGGCGTCGAATCGTGCCGTCACGCCGCACCACCATGGAACTCGGCGGGCGCAGTGTCCGGCGAACATCCCGCACCCGCCGAGGACTGCGTCCGGTGACGAGGCACCGGAAGGCGGAGCAGCCGCGCGAGAAGCGAGCGGCATTCCTGTTGGTCAGGGACGTACTCAGCGCGGAGGACAGCCACGCACCGCCGGCAACACTCACCGTTCGGGCACGTCAGCGGCGCCAGCATCACCACGTCACCGCACACGGCGGCCGGTTCGGGCCGGTGCTCGGCGAACTCCTCGTCGGTGACGGCGTGGTCGTGGCCGTCGACACTGGAAGTCATCCATGTCGTCAAGAGTGTCCCTGCTGGCATCGTCTACACCCCGTATCGCACCTGGTTAGCGAGGTGTAGACACTAAAGACACATGGTGGGCAACAGGTGGGACAGAACGTCCCACTGCCCGAACGGGCTACTCCCTATTCAGGGACGCCGATTCGTTTCGCGAGTGCACGTAGCCTGGGTTGACATCGGTTGTCGAGAAGTTCCCGGACGACCTGTCGCGGTAGTGCCTGATAGCCCATCAAGCTTGGGGCGGCACGCTCCATCGTCAGCAACGCGTCAACGGCACGGTCCTCGTGGCCCAATCGTGCATGAGAAAGGGCCAAGTCGGCGAGATGCCGAGTACGCGACAGAAGCGGAAGGCTGCCCTGTCTGGGCATGGTGCGCGCGGCGCTTAACGCTTGGCCGTAATTTCCGCTGACGACGTGGACGTCGGTGTTCTGCACAGCCGCTTGAGACGGGCCAAACGAAATCTCATAGTCGGTGCGATCGGCACCTACTCGCGTAGCCGCCGTCTGGGCTTCGGCCATCAATTCGACCGCGCCAGCCGTGTCTCCACCACGACTCGCTGCGCTGATCGCACGCAGGAGCAGGCCGCCATAGACGACCAGCTCACGGTGCGAGCCCCCGTCAAGCCCCTGGATGTCTTGGGCGGCCGATACGGCGAGCCGGCGAGCGTCACCCTGTCGTCCCTGTCTGATCAGCACGTGCGTCAGCGTGTGGCACAGCGAAGCCTCTCGGAACGGATCGTGACCGGACTCGACCTGACGGAGCGACTCCCGTGCTGCCGCATATGCCAGGTCTAGCGCGCCTAGCCGCAGCAAGGCACCAGCCGCGATCTGATGCGCTTGCGCGGCGAGATCCGCCGCTGGTCCGCGCCTGTCGGCGGCGGCGTTGTGCACCGCTGCCCGGGTTTCCACCACCAGACGAGGAAGCACCTGCGCCAACAGCGCGTATTGACCAGCCCAGTAGGCACCCCACGCGTAAGTGGTCAATCGCTCGATGTCGGCCAGGCCGGACGGCGCATCGCTATCGTCCAGTTCGCCGAGCAGATCATCGATGCTAGTCAGGGCGTCGCGGATGCTTGCCACGATGACCGGCGTCCCGCGGTTGTCCGTGCGAGGCGGGCGCGGGCGGCCCAACAGGTCAGACACGTCGGCATCCAGCGCTCGGGCAATGCGGTACAGGTAGGTGATGGAAGCTGTATGCCGACGACCCTGCTCAAGCTTGCGGATCAGATCCACGCTGACCTGTGCGGCATCCGCGAGCTGTTGTTGTGTCATCGATCGGCCGCGTAGCGCACGGATGCGTGCGCCGATCCCGTGGTCGCCGGTCATAGCCGGACCCGCCTTCTCGTCGAGGTGCTCTCGTCGACGCCCCCAGCCCGTCGACCGGAGGGGCTGTACCTCGACGAGAGGTTGCTTCCAGGGTAGCCACACCTGGAGTGGTCAGACAGCGCTTGTGCTCGACGTGAACAGCGACACAGCCCCGATCGTCCAGTTCGGTGACCAGTGGCACCGGGGAGGCGGCACGCCTGGACCAAACGCGTTCACCGTTACGGCCGTTCCTGTCGGAACACCACGCTGGCGCCGCCGGCGTCGGCGGCGCTGACGAAGAATCCGTCCGGCAGCCTCCGGGTGGCCAGTCCCTTGCTCTCGATGAGCGACCGGGCCGCGGCGAGGTCGGCGACGGCGACTCCGTGCGCCGCGAAGAAGGGCAGGACCGGTGCGGTCTCGCCGGGCAGGACGTCGGCAAGGGCCGTCGCGGGACTGATCTCGACGCGACCGGTGCGAAGCTGGAACAGGTGTCGGTTGCCCTCGGTTCTCGCCGGCCGGCCCAGCATCGCCGCGTACCGGGCGCGATAGTCGTCCAACTCGCTGTCGTCCACCACGAGCAGCACCGAGTCCAGGTACTGGGCGCCGTTGGCATGGCGCAGCAACCGAGGCTGGTGGACGTACTGGGGCGTCAGGTGCTCCGCGGTGTGCAGAATGCCATCCGGTGTCTTCGACCGGTCGATGTGGACACTGCGCGCCCGTACCGTCCGCGGGCCCTCCGGGGTGTCCACCGGACGCCGCAGGGACAGCACGCCTGAGCCGGCGAGACCAACCGCGCGCAGCCGGGCCAGCGCCTCCCGCGAGTCGCCGAATCCGAACGAGGCTCCGCGCAGTCCCTGGTATCGGCCGTCGATCAGCGGCAGCGCTCGCCACGGGTCCGGGGCGGTGTCGTCGACGATGCCGATCAGCTCGAGGAACGATTCACCGAAGTAGGCGCAGCGGTTGGCGGTGCAGCTGCGCACCAGCGGTCCCCCTGGCGCGGTCGTCACCGTGTGCCGCGACGGCGGGCTCAGCGTGAATCCGAGTTCCTCGTAGCGTGCCCATACCTTCTCGAACTCCCTGGTGATCACCACTGAGTGGTCGATGTAGTCGGTGTCCCTGGCGTGCGTCACGGCGCCCCTTTCGCTCGTCGGTCCGGCCCACACGCTCACAGGGGGGCGCCGAGCACCACCACCCACTAGGGTCATGGAGCAGGAATTCGACATTTCCTGACGCTGAACGATGGAAACCGTGACACTGGATCCGATCGACCGGAAGATCATCCACGCCCTACAGCTGGATGGACGTGCCTCCTTCAGCGCCATCGCCGGCGGGCTCGGTGTCTCCGACCAGACCGTGGCCCGGCGCTACCGCAAGCTGCGCGGGACGGGAGCGGTGCGCGTGGTCGGTCTGTCCGACGCGCGCAGGCTCGGCCACGTGGAATGGCTGGTCCGACTGCGGTGCGTGCCTGACACCGCGGCACGGATGGCGATGGCCCTCGCACACCGGCCCGACACCTCGTGGGTGAGCCTGACCTCCGGCGGCACCGAGATTGTCTGCTTCACCAGGGCGACCAGCCGAGGCGGGCGCGGTGCCCCACTGCTGGGTGCACTACCACGCACCCCTCGAGTGTCGCGGTCACCGCGCACTGTCTGCTGCGCACGTTCTTCGGCGGCGCGACGGGCTGGAACGGCAGGGCTGACGCGCTCACGCCGCGGGAGATCCAACGGATACCGACGCCCAGCCGGGACGTGGACACCGCCGGCGGGCCGTTGGAGCTGTCCGAGGCCGACGAGGCGCTGCTCGCCGAACTCGCTCGAGACGGCCGCACCGGCTACGGCCGTCTCGCCGCAGCCACGGGGTGGTCGGAGTCCACGGCCCAACGGCGGTTGGAGCACCTCCGGCGCGCCGGGGTGCTCTTCTTCGACGTGGACATCGATCCGGGCCTGCTCGGGTTCTCGTGCGTGGCGATGTTGTGGCTGTCAGTCCCGCCCAGTCAGCTCGCCCGCGTCGGCATGGCCCTCGCCGCCCATGCCGAAGTCGCCTTCGCGGCGGCCACCACCGGGCCGACCAATCTCGTGATCAGCGTCGGATGCCGGGACGTCGAGGCCCTCTACGACTATGTGGACACCCGGCTGGGCGCCTTGGGCGCCATCCACCACATGGAGACCGCCCCGGTGATTCACACCGCGAAGCGCACTGGCGCCGTACTGGACCTCTGAGGCGCCGGGCAAGGAGATCGGCGAAAGCCAGCCGTGATTGGGCGCTGCTGGCTGTTCACCTGGCTACCTGGTGTTGCGGCGGTTCGGCTTCGGCCTCCTCGGCCTCGTCCACAAGGGGCCTGGGGTGCAGGTGTTCCTTCAGCACCACGTTCAGCTCGGCACCCAGCAGCGTGACAAGGCTCTGCAGATAGAACCACCACAGGACGGTGATCACGGTGGCGAACTGGCCGTAGACGTTTTGCGCGCTGTGCAGGTAGCGGCTGATGATCAGTGATGAAACCGACTGCAGCACCCAGAACAGCACACCGGACGCCAGCGCGCCGGGCAGCACGTCCTTTGTGGTGATCTGCCGGTCGGTCAGGAGACGAAACGCCGCGACGAACAAGCCCACGTCCAGCGCGATCGCCGCCACGTAGCCAACGACTCGGCCGAACCAGCCCAGGCCGACTCCAACCGTGGCGCCGGCGACGAAACCGGTGATCAGCGTGCTTAGCACCAGCCCGAGCCCGACGGTGGCCAGCACGCTGAGGCCGCGCGCCACCTGGGCGAGGATCGTCGGCCATCGGCTGGCGGGAACCTTCCACACCGAGTTGAACGCCGACTCCGCGGTGCGGACGACGGCAAGGCCGCTCCACAGCGCGGTGACCATGCCGACGATCAACGCCCACCACGAGCCGCCCAACGCGTGCACCGAGGAGGGATCCAGCAGCGGCAGCATGCCGGAGACGTCGGCAAGCACCTTGGCCTTCACGGTGCCCGGCAGGAGGAAGCCCAGCAGAGTCACGAAGACAAGACACAGCGGGAAGACGGAGAAGAACGCCCAGAAGGCGATCATGCTAGCCAGGTTGACCGACTGGTCCTCGTCGAACTTGCGGAACACCGCGACCAGCACCGCGAGCGACGTGTGTTCGCGCTGGAACTCGTCGAGGCGGCCTAGTCTCGCCTTGACCCAGCCGCCCAGGCCGCCATCGCTGTCGTCGCCGCTGTCGCCGTGCACGGTTCGCTCCTGCCTCGAATCGCCGACGTCTCCCGACTGTGGTGCCCGTTTCGCCGGTCAGATAATCCGCCGGGCGACGAACCACCGGTCCCCCGTCGGTCACAATTCGGCTACACCACGCCCGGACCTGGATTGATGCCGGGGCTCGCAGGCAAATCCCGTGCTGATGGTTCTGACAGGAACAGGTGAGACTGCACGATGAACAGTGATCCCCACAGTCTGGTCGCCCGCGGTTTCGGCACCTACATCTCCGAGGTCGCCCGTGCCTTGTCGGTCCCGCAACACGCTGTCGGCTATGAGGTCTGCGAACTGGCGAGTGCCTATCTGGGGCTGTCGGCGCGCAGCCCGCACTTCCCCGACCACGACCTCATGCTCGTGTGGGACGAAGATCATGGCTGGTCCGTCGAGGTGGAGACCGAGCCGACCGAGCCGTCGATCACCCTCGCCTACCTCGGTCGAGATCTTCTCGCCGCGCCGGCGGCGGTCAAGGCGTTCGTCGGTGCCGTGACGACGGGAAGCCGTGCGGGTCAACCGCGGCCGTCGCACTGTCCGGACAGGGCCGTGCTGGCCAGCCGGCTGGCGCAGTACGCGGCGGTGGCCACCGTCGGGGCCCTCTCGGGCGAGGGTGGTGCCCGAGCGGCATAGTCACCGCGGTACTCCAGGTTCGCCCGGCCTGGGAAGACGGGGGAACGTGCGGCCCTTCAGCCACGGGCCTAGATTCAGGCAATGGACGTCGACCGGCTGCAGTATCTGGTGTTGCTGGCCCTGTGTCTCGCGGTGACGGCTCCGCTGGAAGCGTTGGGGTCAGGGGTCTACCGGCGGCCGGCGCGGTTGGCCAGGGCGGTGCTTCCCATCGCCGCGGTGCTGACGGTCTGGGATCTGCTCGCCGTCGCGCGCGGGCACTGGCACTACAGCCAGCGCCTCACCACCGGCGTACTGCTGCCCGGTGGGCTGCCGGTGGAGGAACTCGTGTTCTTCCTGGTGATTCCGGTGTGCACCGTACTGACCTACGAGGCGGTGACCGCACGGGTCCGTGACCCGTGGCTGCGGTGATGCCGGAGTACCTTGTCGCCGCCGCCGTGTCCGTCGCGGTGGTGGTCGCCGCCGAGTTGGTGTGGCTTCGCACCGGGTTGTTCCGCAGCCGCGGTTACTGGATCACCGTGCTGATCGTGCTGGGCTTCCAGATCGTCGTCGACGGATGGCTGACCAAGCTGTCCGACCCGGTCGTGATCTACGCCGACTGGGCCATCAGCGGGGTTCGCGCACCGTGGGACATCCCGATCGAGGACTTCCTGTTCGGATTCACCCTGGTCACCGCGACCCTGCTCGGGTGGGTCAGCGCCCGCACCGCCGAGGGCGCGTCGAAGCGGCGCACCCGGTTGGACGCGTCGGCTGTACCTGCGGCGTTCGACGCGGCCGCGAGCCGGTACGACGCCCTGGTCGCGGCCAGCCCCGGCTACCACCGTGCGCTGCGCGCCTCGGCACGCCGAATCGGACTGCCCGTCGGCGGAGCGGGCGCTCGGGTGCTCGACCTCGGCTGCGGCACCGGCGCGTCCACCGCGGCACTGCTTGCCTGCGCCCCCCATGCCCAGATCGTGGCCGTGGACGGCTCCACGGGTATGCTGGCGCGGGCACGGGCGAAATCCTGGCCGCCGTCAGTGACCTTTGTGCACGCCCAGGCCGAGGCCCTGCGTCAGTGGGGACTCGAAGGTTCGTTCGACGCGGTCTTCGCCGCCTATCTGGTGCGCAACCTCGCCGAACCGGACGAGCTGCTGGCTGCCGTGCGCGCGTTGCTGCGTCCGGGCGCACCACTGGTCGTGCACGAGTATTCGGTACGGGACTCCCTGCCGCACAGGGTGATCTGGTCCCTGGTGTGCTGGTCGCTGATCATCCCGATGGGTGCGGTGAGCACCGGCGACCCGCGGCTGTTCACCTACCTGTGGCGCAGCGTGCTGCGGTTCGACGGAGCGGCACAGTTCCGCAACCGATTGCGGCGCGCTGGATTCACCGAGGTCGACAGCAGCACGGCACGGGGTTGGCAGCACGGCATCGTGCACACCTTCCACGCAAGGCGGGAGGCCATCCGGTGAGCCGGAGCCCCGGTCGTGACCGCCGTGCCGTGGCCCTGCCCGCACACCCCGGTGCGCCCCGGTTCACATCGGAAAGCCGACCCGAGGTCGTTGTCGTTGGGGCGGGAATCGCGGGACTGGCGGCCGCCACGGCGCTCGCCGAACGCGGCGCGCACGTGACGGTATGCGAACGGCAACCGTATGTCGGCGGGCGGGTGGGCGGCTGGCCGACGACCCTGTCGGACGGTTCTGCAGCCACGATGACTCGCGGCTTCCACGCCTTCTTCCGCCAGTACTACAACCTGCGCGCCCTGCTGGCGCGGACCGACCCCGCGCTGAGTCGCCTGCGCGGGCTGGCCGACTATCCGCTGTGGCATGCCTGCGGCCACCGGGAGAGTTTCGCCGCGATTCCCCGCACCCTGCCGTTCAACGCGTTGGGCTACCTGATACGCAGTCCCACCTTCCGCTGGCGCGACCTCGCCCGCGTCAACGCCCGTACCGCACTGGGTCTGCTCGATGTGTCGATTCCCGACACCTATGACGAGTTGGACATGTTCAGCGCGGCCGAGTACCTGCGCGATATCAGGTTCCCGCCGCCGGCGCACGCTCTCGCCCTCGAGGTGTTCTCGCGCAGCTTCTTCTCTCATCCCCAGCGGTTGTCGGCGGCGGAACTGGCCACCATGTTCCACATCTACTTCCTCGGTTCCGCCGAGGGACTGCTGTTCGACGTACCCACAGCACCGTTTCCCGAGGCGCTGTGGGAGCCGTTGGTCGATCGCCTTCGTGGTCTGGGTGCCCAGGTACGCACCGGAACCCCGGTCCACGGTCTCCGCCGGCTGACCGGTGGTGGTTTCGCGGTCGACGTCGCCGACGCGGACGTGCATGCGGACGCCGTGGTCCTGGCCACCGACGTCGTTGGCGCCAGACAGATCGTCGACGCGTCACCGGACATCGGCGACCCGACGTGGCGGAAGCGGATCTTCGGGCTGCGGACCGCGGAACCGTTCCTGGTGACGCGGTTGTGGCTGGACCGTCCGGTGCGCCACGACCGCCCGCCATTCCTCGGCACGAGCGGTTACGACCTGCTCGACAACGTCAGTGTGCTCGACCGCTACGAGGATCAGGCCCGGCAGTGGGCCACCCGCACGGGCGGCTGTGTCGTCGAGCTACACGCCTACGCGCTGCCAGATGGCGTCCCCGTCACGCAAGCACGTGACCGGCTGCTGGCGCAACTGCGTCGGGTGTACCCGGAGACGACGCGTGCGGTGGTCGTCGATCACCGTGACGAACTGCGCGCCGACTGTCCCCTGTTCCCACCCGGCGGGTTCGCACTGCGGCCAGGCACGGCCACGCCCACGGAGTTCCTGGTGCTGGCGGGGGACTTCGTGCGGATCGACCTCCCTGTCGCGCTGATGGAGCGAGCCGCGACCGCCGGTTTCCTCGCCGCCAACACGCTGTTGCGACGGTGGGGTGTGGCAGGTGAGCCATTGTGGAGTGTGCCGACCGAAGGCCGCAGCTGGACGCTGCGCACGGTGGCACGCCGCTGGGGTCGCCCGCCCGCACCGGATCAGGCGTTGTCCTCTCTGCCGCACAACAGATAGCGGCGTTCGGCATAGGCGATGTCATCCCGCCACAGACGGCGCGCCGCCCAGGACATGGCCGGTCGGATCAGTGGCGCGGCGAGCAGTGCCGCGGCGAATCCCGGACGTGGTGAACACGCGACGACGGCTTCGATGACCGCGGTGCGCGGCACCCCGTCACGTCCGGAGCCGATTGGGGTGGCATGGGTTTCGACCACACTGCCCGTGCCTTCCCCACGCACGATGCGCATCACGACCGTACGCGGCTGCGGACAAGAGAACTCGGCGAGAACGGGCACGCCGACCCCGCCCGCGATCCGGAAGGTCACTTCGACGCGGAACACATCCTGGTCCTCGGGCAGGTCCGGATCGGGCGCCGGCGCCTGGAGAACCCGGAGGTTGGCGAACGAATAAGGGTGCAGCCAGGCGCCGTGCCAGGGATCGAGGCGGTTGGCCACCACCTCACGTGGCCGGCACCTGCCGATCACCGTGGTCACCGCGTCCAGCACACCACCACCAGGCCGGGCCGGCACCAGCGGCTGGCCGCTGGCCTCCTGTCCGCCGAGCCGGTCCAACCGCACCCAGACCAGTATCCCGTCGTCGTAGGCCGGAAAGGGGCACCACGAACCGACCTGTTGACGTGCCAGGGCGAGTCCGTGCCACCGGCACACCAGGCGACCGTGGTCGGCCACGGCGTCGGCAAGTGGAGCACCAAGGTGTGGGCAGACTCCGGGTCCGGCGAGAACGGCACCTCCGTCGTCACGCCACAGGACCACCTCCACGCCCTCCACGCCGCGCCCCAACGGCCGCGCGGAGGTCACCTCGCGGCTGGCCGCCACCACGTACCAGTTGCCCCAGGGCCTTCGCTGGGCACGCCGGTAGGCAGCGTCGATCACCGCGGGATCGGCCATGGCATAGGTGGGCCGTTGTCGTGCCCACACTGGAGCGCTGATGAACCGCACCGGAAAGCGACGGCCGCGCGTGGCCATCAGCTCCTCCTCCCCGTCGAGGCGGCCGCCCTCGCGAAAGCGGGTATCACCATCATCAGGCGGCGTGGCCGCGAGACGACCGCCCGTCGTGCCAGCACGTCGTAGTCACGGCGTTCGATCAGGTCGAGAATGGCGCGATAGAGCCGGAACGCCGTGGCCACGCACGGCTGCGACCGCTCCGCGAGCAGCGGGATACCAGTCGCCGCGACCCGGTAGACCCTGCGGGTGTGCGCGACCAGTTCCGCGACCGCGGCACGGATCCGGCGGTGCGTGTGGCCGCAGGCACGGGAACGGGCCAGCAGCTCGCGGTCGACGCCGTGGGCGGAAAGGATGTCGGCGGGCAGGTACACCCGGCCACGTTCGAGATCCTCGCCGACATCACGCAGGAAGTTGGTGAGCTGGAATGCGGTTCCCAGCGCCGCGGCCGCCGGCTCGGCCTGCTCCCTGGGCACCCGGGTACCGAGGACCGGCAGCATCTGCAGGCCGATGACCTCGGCGGAACCGCGCATGTAGACGGCAAGGTCAGCCATGCTCGGATAGTCGGTGACCGTCAGATCCATGCGCATCGACCTGAGGAAGTCACGGAAGTAGCCGCGGTTGATGTCATAGCGCACCACGGTGTCCACCACGGCGGCGAGCACGGGGTGATCGGCACACCCGGCCGCGAACCCGTCGCTGAGCACGCCTTCGAGCATGGACAGCCGTCGCTCGCGCTCAACGATCGGCACGGCGCTCGGTCCGTCGAGGATGTCGTCCACCATGCGGGCGAACCCGTACAGGGCATGTACCGCCGGCCGCTGCGCACAGGTGAGCAGGAGGGTCGCCAGATAGTAGGACTTTCCATGCTCGGCGTTGAGTTTCCGGCAGCGCAGGTAGGCGGCGCGCAGTCGGGAATCAGTGATCGCGGCGGCGTCCAGCTCGCGGTCCCCGCTCACCCGCGTCCTCCTAGCCGCCGTGAGATCCCGGTAGCACAACGGTAAACGTCATGCGCCGACCCCGCGCGACGGACATGGCCTGCCCGACGACCGCGTGCTGGAGCCGGTAACCAGCGTACTCACCATAACGACCACGTCCGTGTCTGAAACTCGCCGGTGATGCGCTCTACTCGCCTGGGTTGACCACGCGCCACAATAAGGCCAAACTTTGTTGTCGAAACCAGATGTTCTGGAGGTACCGTCGGGTACCCGCCCGACCGCGAGGACACGCTCATGCCCGTCGACTCCGTACTCCGCATCGTCCACGCCCCGGGCGCCGGCATCGATCTCGTCGCCGCGCAGCGGGCGGCGGGCGACCTGTTACGTGCGCTGGGCATCAGCCTTGACTCGGAGAGCCTGAAAGACACACCGGAGAGGATGGCTCGGGCCTACTCCGACCTGTTCACACCCCGCCCGTTCACGCTGACCACGTTTCCCAACGACGAGGGGTACGACGAACTTGTCTTGGCAAAGGGCATCCCGGTGCGTTCGGTGTGCGAGCACCACCTGCTGCCCTTTGTCGGAGTGGCCCATGTCGGCTACCTGCCTGGCGAGCGCATCCTCGGGCTGTCCAAGCTGGCAAGGGTGGTCGAACATTTCGCCTGCCGCCCGCAAGTGCAGGAGCGGCTCACCAAACAGCTCGCGGACTGGCTGACACAACAACTGCAGCCCAAGCGGGTTGGAGTCGTGATCGAAGCCGAGCACACCTGCATGACTCTGCGGGGCGTGCAGGCGGTCGGGTCCAAGACCGTCACGTCCACGCTGTTGGGCAGCCTGCGCGAGGATGCACGATCCCGCCAAGGGTTCTTCGCCCTCACGGCGGCCCGCACCTGACGGTGGCCGCTCGGGCGTCGCGGCTGGCGTCGGTCCTCCGGAACCGTGCCGTCAGATCGTGGTGACCATGTGGTCGACGAAGCCGTACTCGAGCGCCTCCTTGGCGGTGAACCACTTGTCGCGGTCCCCGTCACGGATGATCCTGTCCAGAGGCTGGCCGGTTCGCTCCGCGGTGATCTCGGCGATCTGCCTCTTCATCTGGACGAAGATGTTCGCCTGGATCGCGATGTCGGTCGCGGTTCCACCGATACCCGCCGACGGCTGGTGCATCAGCACGCGGGTACTCGGCAACACGTACCGCTTGCCCCGCGCGCCGGCGGTCAGCAGGAACTGGCCCATCGACGCCACGAGACCCAGACCGACGGTCTTCACGTCAGGCTTGATGTGGTTCATCGTGTCGTACAGGGCCATGCCCGCGGTGACCGAACCGCCCGGCGAGTTGATGTACAACGTGATGTCCGCGTCGTCCTCGGCCGCGAGCATCAGCAGCTGCATCGAGAGCTTGTTCGCGATCTCGTCGTTCACCTCAGAGCCCAGGAACACGATCCGAGACTTGAGCAACTGCTCGAACACCGGGTCGTAGACCAGCTGGCCGTTGCCATTCGACCTTGCGGAAATCAGTGCTGAGAGGTCCACGAGCTCCCCACTCCGATCAGACGAGAATTCGGCTCTTGACTACGAAACCTAGAGTGATCGACTCGCCGTATCAACTCGACCGGGTCGATTTCACTGAAGGCGAAAGAATATTCACAGGGAACCGACGAACGGACGGTGGCACCACGAGTTCGCGTTTGGCCGCGCGCCGGTCGTCCCGGCGTGCAGTATGCCTGACGCACCCGCCCAGCCTCCCACTCCCGTATCGGACACCGAGATCACCGCGGCGTGCACCACGGCGGACAGGGAGTCCAGCAGCCGCAGTGGGTCACGGAAGTTCCCAGCAGGCGCAACGGTAGCAGGTGGAGCACGGAGGGACCGACCCTGGGCCTCGTGACGGGCGGCCGCCCAAGCCGAGCGGGTGGGAGGCGGACACGGCTCACCGGCCCGCGACAGAGCGCGGACACTGAATTCAATTCGATGCGCCAAGAGAGGGCAGCGGGAATTCGCAGGAGATCACCGCATCATTCGCGATACCGCTCCCCGAATTGGTCCGTTGCCCACTATTCAGTGGAATCAGGTCCGCGCACGATCTCCGGCTGACTCGACGAGGACAGTGTCCGCAGGGCCCGAAGGAAGCCTCGACGGTCGTCCTGGGACACCTGGTCGAGCAGCCGCTCCTCATTGCGTTGGATCTCGGCCTGGGCCCTGATCCGAACCCTGTGTCCCGCGGCTGTCACGGACACGAGATTGGCCCGCCGGTCGACCGGGTCGGCCTGCCGATCGATCAGCCCCTGTCGTTGGAGCTCGTCGAGTACGCCGATGATCCGCGTCTTGTCCGCGCCGATGGACTGGGCGAGCGAGGTCTGGGTGCGCACCGGCTGGCCGTCCAGGGCGCTCAGCACCCGGTAGCCCCACATAGTGAGGCCGTGTGCGCGCAACACCGGTAGTTCGGCCGCGATCAGAGAGCGCATCAGCGGCTCCATCATCGCCGCGAGATCACGACGGCCCTGCGAGGACGCGCGCTCTGCCATGACCACGGAGGATAGGGCGTTGACAGACTAGTAAGCTGATGTAGATAATCAGCAAATGCCTATAGTTGGGTTGCTTTCCCTGCACAGGCGTGCGGTGCTGGCCAGTGTCGAGGCGGTGTCCCGGATACGGGCGGACGACCTCGCCCGCCCCACGCCCTGTGCGGAATGGGCGGTGGCGGACCTGCTCGCCCACATGACCGCCCAGCATCACGGGTTCGCCGCGGCCGCCGAGGGGCACGGCGGAGATCCGGCGGTGTGGACCGTCCAGCCGCTCGGCGAGGATCCGGTCGCGGACTACGCCGCCGCCGCGGAACGAGTACTCAGCGCATTCGCGAGAGACGGCGTGCTGGAGCGCACGTTTACGCTGGCCGAGTTCCGCCCGGTGTCGACGTTCCCGGCGACAAGCGCCATCGGCTTTCACCTGATCGACTATGTGGTACACGGCTGGGACGTGGCCCGATCACTCGGCCTGCCCTACGAACTGCACCCGGCTCTCGCCGACACCGCGTTGCGGATCGCGCTGGAGGTGCCCGACGGGAAGAACCGGCTCGCGCCCGGCTCGGCGTTCCAGCCCAGTCTCGCGGTGGCGGCTGACGCCGGACCACTGGCTCAGATCTTGTCCGCGCTCGGCCGCTGCCCCACCTGGCCGCGGTGACGCCGTTCGGTCGTCCGTGACCGGTCGATGATCGCGAAGACCTCCCGCAGCACGTCGGTCGCCGCACGCGTGACCTCGGGTGGCAGGTCCGCGAAGACGTCGGCATGTGCGGCGGAGTTCGCGCGCACGGCCGCCTCGGCCACCTTCATGCCACTGTCGGTGAGGGCGACCAGGGTGCTCCGCCCATCACCCGGGTCGGGTTCGCGGCACACCAGCCCGCGGCCGACGAGCCGGTTCACGATGTTGCTCGTTCCGCCGGTGGACAACAGCAGGGAGCGGCTGAGTTCGTTGGCCTTGAGCCGGTAAGGCGCACCTGACCTGCGGAGAGCGGCCAGAACGTCGAACTCGGCCGGGGTGAGGCCGAACCGGGGAAGCTCCCGCCGGGTGGCCTCGTTCAGCTCGCCGGCGAGGACCAGCACCCGTTTGGTCAGCTCCATTGTCGGCCCCAGCACGTCGGGCAGCTCGTCCCTCCAGGCCGCGATCAGCTCTTCCACCCGGTCGCTCACACCTCGAGGATACGTCGATGACGTGATAGCTTTATTGAAAGCTTTACTGAGAGGAGTTGTGATGGACCGCCTACTCATCCGTAACGGCCTGGTCATCGATACCGAACCGGCACCGACGGCACTCCGCGGGCACGACATCCTTGTCACCGACGGTCGGATCGTCGCGGTCGGCGTCGGGTTGGCCGCGGCGGGAGCCACGGTGGTCGACGCGACCGACCGAATCGTGCTGCCCGGCTTCGTCGACACCCACCGGCACACCTGGCAGACCGCGTTACGAGGCATCGCGGTCGACACGGACCTGCGGGGCTACCTAGATCTCGTGGCCGCCCGGATCGCCCCGCGCTACCGGCCATCGGACGTGTACACCGGCACACTCG
>JAFAZC010000124.1 GCA_019239965.1 Kutzneria sp.
CCCACCACGCCCACAGGTTGCCGTTGCGGTCAGCGCGAACCGATAGTGCCCTACGAGTCGCTTCGGCGACGAACCATTCGCGCAGCTCGTGCTCGACCCGGTCGAAGCCGTGTCGGGAGTATCCGCCGCGAACACGATCGACCCCGACGTCGGCGATCGACCCAAGCAGTCCGTTGACCGTCATCGGTTGTCCTTCATGGGAATGCGCACGCCGCGCTCGGCGGCGACCTCGTCGGCACGCTGATAACCGGCATCGACGTGCCGGAGCACCCCCATGGCCGGATCGTTGGTGAGCACCCGTTCGATCTTCCGTGCGGACAACTCGGTTCCGTCCGCGAGCGTGACCTGGCCGGCGTGGATCGACCGGCCGATCCCGACACCGCCGCCGTGGTGAATCGACACCCAGGTGGCACCGGAGGCGGTGTTCACCAGTGCGTTGAGCAGAGGCCAGTCCGCGATCGCGTCCGACCCGTCCGCCATTCCCTCGGTTTCGCGATACGGCGAGGCCACCGAGCCGCAGTCGAGGTGGTCCCGGCCGATCACGACCGGAGCCGAAAGCTCACCGCTGGTCACCATCTCGTTGAACCGCAACCCCGCAAGGTGCCGCTCCCCGTAGCCGAGCCAGCAGATGCGAGCCGGAAGCCCCTGGAAGGCGACGCGTTCACCGGCCATCGTGATCCAGCGCCGAAGCGGCTCGTTGTCCGGGAACAGGTCGAGGATCGCCCTGTCGGTCGCCGCGATGTCAGCGGGGTCGCCGGACAGCGCGGCCCACCGGAACGGTCCCTTGCCCTGGCAGAACAGCGGACGGATGTAGGCGGGGACGAACCCGGGGAAGTCGAAGGCGCGCTCACAGCCGCCGAGCTTGGCCTCTCCTCGAAGGGAGTTGCCGTAGTCGAAGACCTCGGCGCCACCGTCGAGGAAACCGATCATCGCGCCGACGTGTTCGGCCATCGACTCGCGTGCTCGGTCGGTGAACTCGTCGGGCTTGCGTGCCGCGTAATCGTGCCAGTCGTCGAGGTTGACCCCGACCGGAAGGTAGGCGAGCGGGTCGTGCGCGGACGTCTGGTCGGTGACGATGTCGACCTCGATGCCACGGCGGAGCAGTTCCGGCAGCACCTCGGCGGCGTTGCCAACGACGCCGACCGACAGCGCCCGGCGTTCCGCCTTCGCGGTTTCGACCCTGCGTACCGCATCGTCCACATCGGACGCCATCTCGTCCAGGTAGCGGTGCTCGACTCGGCGTTGGGCCCGCCGGGGGTCACATTCGACGACGAGAGCGACTCCACCGTTCATGGTGACCGCGAGCGGCTGTGCGCCTCCCATCCCGCCGAGCCCCGCGGTGAGCGTGAGCGTGCCGGCTAGGCTGCCGCCGAACCGTTTGTCGGCGACGGCGGCAAAGGTTTCGTAGGTGCCCTGGAGAATGCCCTGGGTGCCGATGTAGATCCACGAGCCGGCGGTCATCTGTCCGTACATGGTCAGGCCGGCGGCCTCGAGTCGGCGGAACTCCGGCCAGGTGGCCCAGTCAGGCACGAGGTTGGAGTTCGCGATGAGTACCCTCGGCGCCCACTCGTGGGTCCGCAGCACGCCAACCGGCCGACCGGACTGCACCAGGAGTGTCTCGTCCTCGCCGAGGGTGGTCAGCTCACGGGTGATCGCGGCGAAACTCGGCCAGTCCCTCGCCGCTCGTCCGGTCCCGCCGTAGACGACAAGGTCTTCTGGACGCTCGGCGACCTCGGGATCGAGGTTGTTGTGCAGCATGCGAAGCGGTGCCTCGGTGGCCCAACTGCGTGCGGTGAGCCCTGTACCTCGCGCCGCGCGTACCGGCTGGGTCATCTGATTGTCTCCTCAGCGATCTGATTCATTTGTCCACTTCGGACAAGCTCTTCGGCTACCGCGATCTCGGGAGCGAGGTGGCGGTCGGGTCCCGGCCCCGGCACGTGCTCGCGGAGCAGCCTGACGGCGGCCGCGGTGGCCGGCGCCGGCCGCAGCGGGGCCCGGAGGTCGAGCGCACGGGCCGCGGTGAGCAGTTCGACCGCGAGCACGGTGGTCAGCCCGTCGACGGCCCTGCGGAGCTTGCGCCCGGCCGCCCAGCCCATCGAGACGTGGTCCTCTTGCATCGCGCTGGTCGGAATGGAGTCGACCGAGGCCGGCACGGCCAGCCGTTTGAGTTCGGATACCACGGCGGCCTGCGTGTAGTGGGCGATCATGTGCCCCGAGTCCACCCCGGGGTCATCGGCGAGGAACGGAGGAAGGCCATGCGACCTGGCGATGTCGAGTATCCGATCGGTGCGCCGCTCGGCCATGCTGGCGACGTCCGCGGTCGCGATGGCGAGGAAGTCGAGCACGTAACCGATGGGCGCGCCGTGGAAGTTGCCGTTGGACTCCACCCTGCCGTCGGCGAGCACGGCCGGGTTGTCCACCGCGGAGGCCAGCTCGCGGTCGGCGACGACCTCGGCGTGCTGAACGGTGTCCCGCGCGGCACCATGCACCTGGGGCGCACAACGCAGCGAGTAGGCATCCTGCACGCGGGTACAGTCCGGCCCCCGGTGGCTCGCCATGATCTCCGAACCGGCGAGCAACGCCGTCATCCGCGCCGCCGAGAGGCTCTGCCCAGGATGCGGGCGCAGCGCCTGAATGTCGGCGGCGAAGACCCGATCGGTGCCCAGCAGGGCCTCGACACTCATGGCCGCGGTCAGGTCCGCGACGTCGAGCAGGCGGTTCAGGTCGGTCGTCGCGAGCACCAGCATGCCGAGCATGCCGTCGGTACCATTGATCAGCGCCAGGCCCTCTTTTTCGGCAAGCCGCACCGGCGCGATGCCAGCATCCACGAGTGCGCTGCTCGCGGGCACGAGCACGCCGGTGGCATCCCGGACCTGCCCCTCACCGATCAGCGCGAGGGCCACCGAGGACAGTGGAGCGAGATCGCCGGAGCATCCCAGCGAACCGTACTCGTGTACGACCGGGGTGATACCCGCGTTGAGCACCTTGACCATGGCATCCACGGTGGAGGGTCGAACACCGGTGTGACCGGATGCGAGCGTGCGCAGCCTGAGCAGAGTCAGTGCGCGGATGACCTCGCGCTCCACTTCGGGGCCGGCGCCCGCCGCGTGCGAGCGGATCAGCGACCGCTGCAGCGCCGCCCTGCGATCCACCGGAATGTGTCGCACGGCCAGCGCACCGAACCCCGTTGACACCCCATACGTGGGCTTGGCCGAACTGGCCAGTTCGTCAATGTGCGCCCGAGCGGCCGCGACGGCGTCCATGGCCTCCTCAGTCAACTCGACGGCGACACCGTCGCGGGCCACCGCGACGACCTGTTCGCGCCGAAGCGGCTTCGCACCGAGCTGGACTGCCACCGGATTCGCCATGTCCACCATCACAACGCCAACGGGCGAGTTGCACGACCCCGGGTGACGTGAGACTGTCTGGGATACCAGACGAATGGACTCACTCGATGAGTGGTAGCAGCAACGTCCCGGCCTTACGCAACGGCCTCGCCGTGCTGCGACTCCTGGCCGTCCGGGGCCCCGTGTCGGCGGCCACGATCTCCCGAGAGCTGGGTCTGCCGAGATCGACGACCTACCACCTGCTCTCGGAACTGGCCGAGGCCGGATTCGTCACCCATCTGCCGGAGGAACAGCGGTACGGGCTTGGCGTGACCGCGTTCGAGCTTGGTTCGGCGTATCTGCGTCACGATCCGCTCGAACGGCTGGCCAGTCCAGTGCTGCGCCGCCTCGTCGACCGGGTCGGCGCGACCGCACACCTTGGTGTGCTGTACGGATCCGACGCGCTGTACCTGCTCCGCGAGCAGCCGAGGCACCCGACCACCCTGGTCACCGACATCGGCGTCCGGCTGCCGGCACATCTGCCGGCCTCGGGCCGCGCGATGCTGGCCTATCTGGTGCCAGCACAGGTCAGGGCACTGTTCCCGACACCGGACAGTTTCGTCGACCGGACGGGCCGCGGTCCGCGAAACCTTCCCGCGCTGCGCCGGCTGCTCGCGGCGGAACGCCGCCGCGGCTGGGCCGTGGAGGATGGCTACGTCACCGCCAACTTCGCCTCGGTGGCATCCGCCGTGTTCGACCACGGCGGACGCTCCATCGCGGCGATCAGCGTGACATTCCGTCATCTGTGCGTGCGGAACAGTGAATGCGGCGAGCAGTGGCCGGAACTCGCCTCGGAGGTCGGGCGCGCCGCGGCCGAACTGACCGCGCGTATCGGCGGTCACCACCTGGGCTAGCGACTCAGCGAACGGGACGGCTCAACTGTCGCCCTGCCCCTTGCCGCTCAGCCTGCCGAGCAGGACCGTGATCTCGGCCTGCCCGGTGGCGAGCATGGAGAATCCAGCACGCATCTCCCTGCCCTGTTCGTCGAGCCGGCGGCCCTGCTCGTCGAGCATGCGGCCCTGTTCGACCTGGGTCTCCCGGAGGGTGCTCAACAGTGCGTGGTGGGTGTCCAGCCGTGCCGCGAAAGCCGAGACATCACGGTCGGCACCGCCAGCCAACACTCGGGCGGCCGCGGCGTCTTCCCTCACCAACCTGACCTTGTCCTCGAGAGCGGTGACCCGCGCCTCGAGCTCTTCCATAGACGCCATGTCCCAATCCTAACCACACCAGCCTCGAATGTGACGGTGACGAAGGCCCCTCACCTGCCATACGGCGAGGTCAGGTGCGTACGCCTGCCGCACGAACCCCACCATCAGGTAGACATCCCGAATGTCGGCTCACAGGCCGACGCTGGCCAGCCACTGACTGGCGACCGTGCTGGCGTCCGGGTGGTCGTCGCCTGCCAGCCTCGTGTTGAGGTCGACGAGTGTCGCGGTGTCCAGTTTCGCCGACACCGCGTTGAGGACCTTGGTGACGGCCTCGGTCGCCTTCTTCGTGTTGATCAGCGGAACCACGTTCTGTGCCGCGAAGTTGCCCTTCGGATCGGTGAGCACGACCCAGTCATTGGTCTTGATCGAACTGTCCGTGGTGAACAGGTCAACGGCCTGGACCGAGTTCTGCCTGAGCGCGGCCACGGTCAGCGGACCGCCGGCGTCCAGCGCCTTGTAGTCGGCGAATCGGCAACCGTAGTGTTTGTCCAGACCGGGAATCCCATCCGGCCGGGTCTTGAACTCCGGCGGGCCTCCGAAGATCAGCTCGCCACAGTGCGGCGCGAGGTCGGCGATGGACTTCGCGTTGTACTTCTCGGCTAGCTGCTTGGTTACCACAATCGAGTCCTTGTCCTCTGCGGGGGACTTGTCCAGAACGGAAAGCCCAGCCGGAACCTTGGCCCGCAGCGCGGAGTAGACGTCGTCGGCAGAGGTCTTGTCCACGGTCTTGTCCAGGTATTGCAACAGCACGCCGGCGTACTCCGGCACAAGGTCGACCGAGGAGTCCTTGAGCGCGGGCAGATAGGTCTCCCTGCTGCCGATCCCCAACCGTTTGGTGACCTTGATTCCCTTGTTGCCGAGCGCGGCCGCGTAGATTTCGGCGATCAGCTTGCTCTCGGCGAAGTTCGCCGATCCGACCGTGATCGTGTCGGTCAGGGACTGCCCGCCGGTACCGGGCGACAGCGGATTGCCGCCGGAGCCGCAGGCGGTCAGCCCAAGGCTCGCCACGAGGACAGTCAGCATTCCGGTGACGGTTCGCTTCATGACGAGGTTCCCTTACTCTTCGCGGATGTCAGCCCGGGCGACACCACCAGCCGCTGCAGACCAATGAACAACACGTCGACGATGATCGCCAGCGCGGCGACGAGAACAGCCCCGGAGGCGACCTGCGCGTAATCCTGGACGGCGAGCCCGTCGAACACGTAGCGGCCGAGGCCGCCGACCCCGACGAAGGCCGCGATGGTCGCCGTCGAAACGACCTGCAGTGCCGCGCTGCGCACGCCGCCGAAAATCAGCGGGAGGGCGTTGGGAATCTCCACTCGGAGCAGAACCTCCCACTCGCGCATACCGACACCACGCGCGGCGTCGACGGTGATCGGCTCGATGGCTCGGATACCGGCATAGGTGCCGGCCATCACGGGCGGAATCGCGAGCACGATCAGCGCGGTGATCGGCGGCACCAGACCGATACCGGCGATCCCGACGACAATGGTGAGCACACCGAGAGTGGGCAGCGCACGCAGCCCATTGGCGGCGCCGACCAGGATCAGTCCGCCTCGGCCGGTGTGTCCGATCGCCGCGCCGAGTGGGAATCCGACGGCGACGGCGATCGCCAGCGCGACAGCCGTGTACCCCAGGTGTTCGCTAAGACGGGCCGGCACACCGTCGGACCCGGTCCAGTGCGTGCCGTCGAAGAGCCAACTGGTCAGGAACGAGACGAAGTCCACGCGTCTACCTCCCTGCCCTCGTCCACGGCGTCAGCAGCCGGCCGATGAGCAGCAGCAGGGCGTCGGCCACGAGCGCCAGCAGCAGCGTCGCGACGACTCCGACCACGATCTCGGTCATGAAGCCGAGTTGGAATCCGTCGGTGAACAACACGCCGTACCCGCTGATGCCGATCAGCGCGCCAATGCTGACCAGGCTGATGTTGGACACCGCCGCGACCCGCAGCCCGGCGATGACAACCGGGACGGCCAGTGGGAATTCCACGCTCGCGAAGCGCCGCAACGGCCGGTAGCCGATCGCGGTTGCCGCAGCGACCACGGTGGCGGGCACCGAGGTTAGCGCGTCGGCAATGGACCGAACCAGCAGTGCGACGGTGTAGATGGTGAGTGGAATGATCACGTTCACCGAGTCGAGGATCTTGGTGCCGATGATGCCTGGCAACACCACGATCAGCGCGAGCGACGGGATCGTGTACAGCAGGCCGGACACCGAAAGCAGCACGGCTCGGGCCGGCCGCGAGCGACTGGCCAGCCAGCCGAGCGGAATGGCCAGCACAAGGCCGACCACGAGCGGGACGAGCGCGAGGTACACGTGGGTACCGGTCAAGCCCCCCAGCAGTCCAAGGTGGTCGAACACCCAGGTCACTGCGGTACCTCGCCAGCCGTTCTCGCGGCAGCAAGCGCGCTGAGCACGTCGTCGGCGGTCACCGATCCCACAACGGCACCGGTCGAGTCGACGGCAACGCCAAGCGCTGACGGGGAACTGAGCGCGGCGTCGAGCGCGCTGCGCAGGGAACCGTTGTCCACGTCGTAGAGCGACCCGCCGGACAACGACGAGTCCCTGCTGATCTCGCCGTCCACAGTGGCGAGATGCTTCTCGGATACCCAGCCGATGGGACACCGTGCCCCGTCGACAACGACGGCCCAGCCGTCACGCAGGGCCGAACGAGCGTCGACGGCCGTGGCACCGAGCTCGACCGTTGCCAGCTCGCCGATCGGCAGGCCGGACGCGGGCAGGAAGCCGAGCGCCCGATAACCGCGGTCACGGCCGACGAAGGACGCGACGAAGTTGTCGGCGGGACGGGCGAGCAGCTCGGAGGGTTTGTCGTACTGCGCGAGCACTCCCCCGGTACGGAAGACGGCGACCTTGTCGCCGAGCTTGATCGCCTCGTCGATGTCGTGCGTGACGAAGACGATCGTCTTGCCCAGCTCGTCCTGCAGGCGAAGGAGCTCGTCCTGCAGCCCCTCCCGCACGACCGGGTCCACCGCGCTGAAGGGTTCGTCCATGAGCAGCACCGGCGGGTCGACGGCGAGCGCCCTTGCCACGCCGACACGCTGCTGCTGGCCTCCGGACAGCTGCGCGGGATACTTCTCGCCGAGCTCGGCGGGTAGCCCCACCGTCTCGAGCAGTTCGACTGCCCGCTTCTTGGCCTTGTGCCGGGGCCAGCCGGCCAGCATCGGCACCGTGGCCACGTTGTCGACCACCGTCCTGTGTGGGAAGAGGCCGGCCTGCTGGATCACGTAGCCGATGCCTCGCCGCAACAGTGGCGGATCGGACTGCCGAATGTCGTTGCCATCCACGGTGATGGTGCCCGACGTCGCGTCGATCATCCGGTTGACCATCCGCAGCGATGTCGTCTTGCCGCAACCGGATGGCCCGACGAACACCGTGATTCTGCCGGGATCGACAGAAAGGTTGAGGTCGTCGACGGCAACGGTACCGTCGTCGAATCGCTTGGTCACGGCCTGGAACTCGATCACCCGAGGCCCCTGTCGGTCGTGACGGCCACTCGCCGGCCGCCGCCGTAGTGAGACGACAGTAGCCGCTGCCACCGACAACGGCACGATAATCCACGTGGTGAACTTCTCACGATTGCCTACGACGGACGCGTGATCAGGAGTTCGGTCACGCCGCGCTGACCTCGGGTGACGGACCGCGACCGGCTACGAGTCGCCGCTGGCGGCATGCCGGGCTAGCCGGCGCGCGGGACGTGCAGCGGTCCGAGCGCGAGCATGCCTCGGAACTCCCGAGCCGGCACCGCTCGGGAGAACAGCCAGCCCTGGTACGCGTCGACCCCGACACCGTGCAGCACGTGGAACTGGGTCGCCGTCTCGACTCCTTCGGCGACACAGCTGCGGCCCATCGCCCGTGCCATGTCCACCACCGCTCGTGCCACCGCGAAGTCCGAAGGGTCGTTGCCCACTCCGGAGACGAACCGCCGGTCCACCTTGATGATCTGTGCTGGCAGATCCTTCAGGCGGGCCAACGACGAGTAGCCCGTGCCGAAGTCGTCCACGGCGAACCGGACACCCCGATCCACCAGGACGTCCATCACCTGGCGCGTCCTTGACGGCAGGTCGACGAGTGCGGTCTCGACCAGTTCGAGCACGACGCGGTTCCAGTCGATCCCCGATTCGGCGATCGAGGTGGACACCATGTCGACGAAGTCGGGGTCCCCGGGCACGAGCCCGGACAGGTTGACCGCGACGGCGACCGAGCGCCCACTCGGCGCGGGCCAGCTCGCCGCTTCCCGCAGCGCCGTGCGCAGGACCCATCGGTCCAGTTCGCGCAGCAGATCACCCTGTTCGGCGACGGGAAGGAACACGTCAGGGGTCAGCAGCCCACGGTCGGGGTGTGGCCAGCGCACCAGCGCCTCGGCCGTGACCACGGTGCCGTCCACTCCGACAACCGGCTGGAAGTGCAGGGTGAGACCGTCCTTGGCCAGTGCCTCCCGCAGTTGCCCCTCCAGGTGCACCTGGCGGTCGGCGGAGGCGATCAGCGCCGCGCTCGCCACCGACACCCTGCCGGAGCCGCGGCGCTTGGCCTCGAACATGGCCGCGTCGGCGAAGCGCAGCAGGTCGACGCCGGTGACCCTGGAACCGTTGGGCATCGCGGCGCCAATCGACGCCGAGACCCTGACCAGCTGGCCGTGCACGGGAACCGCAGCGCGCAACAGGCTCGCCACCTTGGTGCCGAGCGCATCGACCCCACCGATGGCCTGGATGTCCGAACAGATGATCACGTACTCGTCGCCGGACAACCGGGCGGCGGTGCATCCCGGCGGAAGGCCGCCTTCCAGGCGGCGGGCGAGCGCGACCAACAGTTCGTCGCCCGCGTCGTGACCGAGCGAGTCGTTGACCCGCTTGAAGTTGTCGATGTCGCAGAACAGCACGGCCACCCGGTTGGCGTCGGGCCCCTGCAACAGTGTGGAGAGCAGCTCCTTGACCGCGGCCCTGTTGGGTAGACCGGTCAGCTCGTCGTGGTGGGCCTGGTGACGCAGCGCCTCGGCCACTCTGCGCCGCTCGGTGACGTCCTGGAAGACCACGAGCCAGAAGCTGCGCCCGTCGTCCTGCACCGAAATCGCGATGTGCAGCTCGCAGTAGACCAGCTCGCCGTCGGGACGGACCAGGACCCGCTGCGGGATCTTGTAGCTGCGCTCACGCTCGTAGCCACGTCCCTCGCCGGTCACCATCGTGTCGACCGAGGGCAGCCAACTGTTCGGCTCGTCGGGATGGGTCAGCGCGCTCGCGGTCATCCCGCGCAGCTGTTCCAGGTCGATCCCGAGCAGGTCGCACAGCGCGTCATTGGCGTCGACCAGCCGCTCGGACTCGTCGAACAGTCCAATACCGACCGGGGTCACCGCGAAGAGGTCGATGAACCGCTGGCTGGACAACCGCATCCGGGCCTCAGCCGTGCGTTGGTCGGTGACGTCCTGCGCGGTGCCGACCCGCACCGGGGCTCCGCCATCGGAATTGGTGACCGCACCACCGTGGACCCGCAGGATCCGCACGGTACCGTCCGGCCGGACGATGCGGTGTTCACACTCGACGGGCTCGTTGGTCGCGGCCGACCGCCGCCACAACTCGTCGACCCAGCCGACGTCGTCGGGATGTACCAGGCGGATGAAGCTCTGGTAGGTGGCCCGTTCCTCGTCGGAGACACCGAGCAGATCGCACATGATCCTCGACCAGACGCACTCGTCGGTCGCGGTGTTCCATTCCCAGGTGCCGAGGTTGGCCACCCGCTGCGCGTCGGACCATCGCCCGCGCTCCTCGCGCAGGTCACGCTCGAGTGCCCGCTGCTCCGTGACGTCCTGGACGGTGCCGGTCAACCGCACCACCTTGCCGGCCTCCGACAACACCGCCCGCGCCCGCCCGACGTAGACCTGGTCGTCGCGAACGCCGCGGACCTCGACCTCGATTGGTTCATCGCTGCGTGCCTCGAGCAGCGTGTCGATCATGTCGCTGATGACGACGCGGTCGTCGGGATGCACGCCGCCGGCCAGGTCACCGTCGGACTCGCCGCTGACCTCGCCGTACATCTCCATCAGGACGGCGCTGCGATGGACGACACCGGTCTCGACCTCATAGCTCCAGCTGCCCATCTTGGCGATCTGCTGTGCCTCCAACAGCCTCGCGCGCTCCTGGGCGAGCTCGATACTGGTCCGCACCCGGTCGGTGATGTCAAGGGCGTAGCCGGTGACCCGGCGTACCTCGCCGTTGGTGTGGAAATCCGCCTTGGCCTCGCCGAGCAGCCATCGGATCTCGCCGTCGGGGCGCACGATGCGGTACCTGATCCCGATGGGTTCACCTGAGTACCGGTGATTGTCCCAGTAGTCGCGCACCTCGTCGTAGTCGTCGGGATGAACTCGGTCAAGCACGGCCTGTGCACCGGGGACCACCGAATCCGGCTCGAGGCCGAGCATCACGAAGTGGCTGTCCGACCAGACCGTCGTGCCGGTGGCCGGGTCAAACTCCCACGACGCGATGCCGGCGACGTTCTGCGCCTGGGTGAGCCGCCGGCGCTCGTCCCGCAGCGCCTCAGCGGCCGAGGCGAGATCGGACACGTCCACCAGCAGGACAGCGCGTAGACCGGTACCGGGAACGGCCGTGCGCACCGCGCGAACCGGCACCCGGACACCGTCGGTACGGCACAGTCGCAGGTCGTGCTCCGCGCCCTCGAGCAGTTCGCTGAGCCGGTAGCCGATCAACCGCTTCGTGTCCGGTACGCCGACGAGTTCGGCGGCGGCCTGGTTCGCCTGCATGACGACGCCCTTGGGATCGCACAGCAGCGACGGCGCCTCGGCGAGCACGAGTCCGTCAAGATCGGCGGGGGTGCGGACGATCCCGGATCGCGAGATCGTCCTGACCGCGCGGGGTGCCTCGGAGACGGCAGAAGCGCCGTCCGCACGCCCGACACGCTCAGCCACGGCTCAGCCCTTCCGTGTCGGCCACCGGGGCGGCGTCGAGTGACCGGACCGGCGACCGCTTCGGGCACACACCCAATGGTGTGTCGTGCCCGAAACACTCTCCACGGCACACCTGACAGAACGACGGTATCGCGTCGACCGCCGAACTCCCAGCCGTGCCCGACCACGAATCTGGCACAGTATCCCGACCCCAAGCTCAGGTCCACAACCACGCGGAGCCGTCAGCTCGCCGCCCGGCTGTGGGACATGTCTTCAGTCGCGCCCGCGAAGGCGCGCGCCAGACTACTCCGTGGCCGGCGTCGGCGCCGGCCACGGCCACGGCCACGGGGGCCATGCGGCCGGCGGAACCACCGGCCGGGCGGCTATCCTGCGCCACCGTGCAGGTGCGTGAATTGGCCATCAGTGGCGCCTGGGAGTTCGTGCCGACCGTGTTCCCTGACGAACGGGGCACGTTCGCCGCACCGTTCCAGGAGGCGGCCTTCACCGAGGCGGTGGGCCACCCGCTGCGGGTCGCCCAGGTCAACCACAGCGTCTCCCGCCGCGGCACCATCCGCGGCGTGCACTTCGCCGATGTACCACCGAGCCAGGCGAAGTATGTGTACTGCTCCAGGGGCGCGGCGCTGGACGTGGTGGTGGACATCAGGGTGGGCTCGCCAACGTTCGGCCAGTGGGAGGCGGTGCGGCTGGACTCCGCGGAGTTCCGGGCGGTATACGTGTCCGAGGGGCTCGGCCACTCGTTCGTCGCTCTCGGGGACAACACCTCAGTGACCTACCTGTGCACCCAGGGCTACAACCCGTCCGCCGAACACGGCATCACCCCGCTCGACCCCGAGCTCGGCCTGCCCTGGCCGGACGAGTCGCGACCCATCCTGTCGGCCAAGGATCTCGCGGCGCCCACTCTCGCTGGGGCCGCGGCGGCGGGACAGCTGCCTCGTTACGAGGACTGCCTCGCCTACCGCGCCCGCCTGCGCGGCGGCACAGGGCACTGAGCGGGCCGTCAACACCGGGCTCGCTCAGTGGAGGCGGCGCGGCCGGGGCCACAGCCGCCACCTGATCACTCCGAGCACTTCGGCGGGGCCTAGCTCTCGCGAATCGGTCGAGCCGAACGAATTGTCGCCGTGGACCACCCACCCGTCCTCAGTCCGGTCGACCGCGCGCTTGACCGACAGCTGCCCGGGCCGGCTCGCCCACCGCACCAGCACGATGTCACCGGCGACCGGTTCGGCGCCCAACACGACCAGCACGACGTCGCCGTCGCGCAAGGTCGGCGCCATCGACGGACCGCGGACCCGAAGCCTGCGGCAGGACAGCACTGGTGTTCCCATAAGGGACAACAATCACCTCCGACTGCCCGGCAGCGGCACTGAGAGTAGGGTTTCCGCTGTCGGAGCATCCACTGTCAGGGAGGAACAATGCGACTTCTGTCGCGCATCCTCGGCCCGCGTCTGGAGGCGAGCGCGCACTGCGACCTGCCGTGCGGCGTCTACGACCCGGCGCAGGCACGGATCGAGGCCGAGTCGATCAAGGCCATTCAGGAGAAGTACCAGGGCAACGAGGACCCGGAGTTCCGGGCTCGCGCCATCATGATCAAGGAGCAGCGCAGCGAGCTGGTCAAGCACCACCTGTGGGTGTTGTGGACCGACTACTTCAAGCCGCCGCACTTCGAGAAGTACCCGCAGCTGCACGAGCTGTTCAACAAGGCGACCAAGGCCGCGGGAGCGACCGGCGCCAAGGGGTCGATGGATCCGGCAACGGGTCAGCAGCTGCTCGACCTCATCGCCGAAATCGACAAGATCTTCTGGGAGACCAAGCAGGCCTGAGCCGGTATCGGCCAGAACGGCGCTGACCAGCGGAGACGCGTTCCGTTGGTCAGCGCCGTTCGCTGTCTTGCCCAGTGCTGGGAACGAACGTGCCAGCGAAGGTGCCAGGATCGGATCGGGCGCCGTGTCATCGCTCACAAGCGCCGCGTCGGACCCCGCCGAGGAAGATCACCAGAGCTACGATCCGGTCGTGGCAGACAAGCAGCCGGCCGTATACCTCCTCAGGCACGGAGAGACCGAATGGTCGCTCTCGGGCCGGCACACCGGGCGCACCGAGGTGCCGCTCACCGTCATCGGGGAGCAGCAGGCACGAAAGGCCGGAGCGGTGCTGACCGAGTTGCGGGGAACCACCGTGCCGCCGGCGCTCGTGCTGTCCAGCCCCCGGGAGCGCGCCCGGCGCACCGCCGAGCTGGCGGGCTTGCGTGTCGACATGGCCACCGAGGCACTCAGTGAGTGGGACTACGGCGAATACGAAGGACTCACCACGGCCGAAATCCGGCGGGAGACACCGGACTGGACGGTGTGGACACATCCGGTCTCCGGCGGGGAGAAGGCCGAGGAGGTCGCGAACCGTGCCGACGATGTGATCGCCACCGCCCGCGGCGCCCTCGCCAGGGGGGACGTCGTGCTGATCGGCCACGGTCATTTCAGCAGGGTGCTGATCGCGCGCTGGCTGGGACTGGCACCGGGCGCCGGCGGGTACTTCGGGCTCGATCCGGCCGGGATCACGGCGTTGGGCGAGGAACACGGTCAACCGCAGATACGCCGGCTGAACGTGCCCCCACTCGGTGGAGAGTAGTGATCCGACGGGCCCGTGAGTCCGACGTATCGGCCGTTGTCGGGCTGGTACACGATCTCGCCAAGTACGAGCGTGCCGCACACCAGTGCCGGCTCACGGTGGAGCAGTTGCGAGCGGCGCTGTTCGGACCGTCTCCCGCACTGTTCGGGCATGTGGCCGAAGTGGACGGCGAGGTCGTCGGCTGTGCCCTGTGGTTCCTGAACTTCTCCACCTGGAGCGGAACCCACGGCATCTACCTCGAGGATCTGTACGTCAGACCGGAACACCGCGGGTCGGGACTGGGCAAGGCACTGCTCGTGGCTCTGGCCAAGGAGTGCGTGTCGAGAGGGTTCGAACGTCTGGAGTGGTCGGTGCTCGACTGGAACACTCCCTCGATCGACTTCTACGAGTCGCTCGGCGCCGCGAACAGGGACGGTTGGCTGGTTTACCGCCTTGCCGGCGAGCCGCTCGCTCGCGTCAGCCGCCTGGGCAGTCATTGACGGCGCCGCTGAGCGTCTGACAGTGCGTGTGGCTCGGTGTCGGGTCGCCTGTCGGTATCTGGGCTGCCGGGAAGGTGGACAGCACGAACACCGCGGCCAGCAGGGACGCCCCGACGGCCGCGGTGAACAGGACCGCCAGCAGGCAGCCGTCGGCCAGCAGACTCAACACCAGGCCGCCGATCGCCAGCAGCGCAAGTCCGGCCGCCCATGCCAGCAGGAGGTAACGAGCGCTGGCACCGGACCCGAGCCGGTAGAAGAAGAACTCCCACGCCGCGACGAACCAGGCGATACCGGCCAGTTGCGCCAGCACCGGAAGAGACAGTCGGATCTTCACACGGTCAGCGTCCCGCCACATCCGCCCTGTGAACACTGGGAAACTACTCATAACACGAGGCGACCGGCATCGGAGCGGACTGGTCACCGCACCACACGGTCGATCAGCGAATGTACCTCCGGTCGGCGGGCGGCTCGTCCGCCGCGCCTGGTCCGGCCCGGCCGTCCTCGCGCCGCTTCTCCCGGAAACTGGCGGCCTTGACCCGGTTCTGGCAGGCGGTCGAGCAGAACCTGCGGGCGCCGTTGCGCGAGGTGTCCACGTAGACGCGGTCGCAGTTCGGCGCCTGACACACACCGAGCCGGTCGTGCATCGGGCTGCCCAACACCACTGCTAGCGCGGTCGCCATGGATGCGGCCCAACCATGCGCCCACGACGCATCGAGCGCGTGGAAGTGCAGGTGCCACGGCTCACCGTCGTGCCTTGCCAGCACCGGCGCCGCGGCTGTGTCCCTGATCATCCCGTTGACCAGCGCACAGGCTCCGTCGAGGTCACCGGTCGCCACCCTGGTGAACACCGCGCGCAGTCTGACGAGGTGGCCGGCCAGCTCCTCCAGCTGCTCGTCGGCGATCGGTTCGGCCGTGCGGGCACCGGCGGCTCCGAGTGCCGTCCGCACCTTCTCGCCAAGAGCCGCGCCCGCGGGCGGGACGTACTCGCGGCCATGCGCCCAGCCGGGCGACAGCACGTTCACGGCGTTCGCCGTGGCGAGCACGACTCCACTCATGTGACTGTCAAAGTCCAATTGACCAGTCACTCCTCTTCCCGCTAGGCTCGTAACTGTCATTCAGCATATCGCCAGTGATGGAGTCGCCATGCCACCCAGTCTCGACGCCCGCCTCGCCCGGTTCTGGGTCAGTCGCTGGGACACCCAGCAGGAGCGCTACATCGCGGACCGCGAAGAGCGGTTCGCGGTGATCTGTGACGTGGTGGCGTGGGCGCTGCGCGGGAGGGCCCCGATCGCCGACGCCACCGTGCTCGACCTGGGATGCGGCCCCGGTTCGCTGTCGGGCCGGCTCGCCGATCGCCTGCCTGGCCTGCGGATCATCGGTTTGGATGCCGACCCGCTGCTGCTGGCCCTCGGCCGGGCACGCTACGGCGACCAGGTCGATTTCGTCGACGCCGACCTCACCGCCCCCATCCTGCCGACGGAGGTGCCCGCCGTGGTGGACGCCGCGGTGTCCACCACGGCACTGCACTGGCTGGATCCCCAGCCGCTCGCCGAGCTGTACCGCGGGGTGGCCGCACGGATGCGGCCCGGCGGTGTGCTCGTCAACGGCGACCACATGCCGGCCGACGAGCCAAAACTGCACGAGCTGACCAGCGTGGTCCGCGAGGGACGGGCCGGGCGGGCCGGCGTCACCGACAACGAGGAGTGGTCGCAGTGGTGGGTCGCGGCGCACGCCGACCCCACGCTGGCCGCGTTGGCCACCGAGCGGTCCGCCCGCGCCGTTCAGCATCACGGGAGCAACTCGCTGAGCATGCGAGAGCATGCCGAGCTGCTCCGCGCGGCCGGCTTCCGCACCGCTGGCACGGTCTGGCAGTCCGGAGACGACTACGTCCTGGTTGCCATCCGCTGACCACCCGCGGCCGCGGCCGACGGGGTCCGTCACCGGTGTTCCCCGGCATCTACCGGTCAGCTCCCCAGTACCGGGACGGCCCCACGAACAACAGCAGGAGGACGGCAAGGCACCACGCCGTCACACCGATATCGACAAGCAGCGAGTCGACGGCACTGAACTGGTACCAGATCCCACCGAGCAGCAGTATCTGGAGGAACACGACGGCGTTGCGGGCACCACGTCTGCCCAGCAGCAACAGGATCCCCGGTACCGCGAACGCGATGGCGACCACCGTGAAGATGATCGCCTCGCCGAACCCGATGCGGGCGTACGTGCCGCCGGAGAAAGCCCTGACCAGCAAAACCACCGCGACGGTGAAGCTGGCCAGTCCCTGCAGGCCGACGAGTGCCCCCGCGGCTCGCACGGTCGGCGGAACACTGACCTCACCACGCGTGCGCACGCCGCGAGCGTATGCCACCCGGACGGCCGGTCCCGCCGGGGACTCGAACGCGGGAAGATCGTCGTGTTGCGCGAGCAGACTGGTCGTCTGGGTGCACTCGACGCAATGGCATCGACCTGCCCTGGCGCTCGACCGGCGAGCCGGAAAGGAGAGCTGCCTCACCTTCGGCGTCGCCAGGGCACGAAACGTCCTGAGCGTCCACGCGAGCTGCCCTACCCTGCATGGGTGCGCGCTCTCCTGGTGATCAACCCGCATGCGACAGCCACCACGGCTGCCGGGCGGGATGTGCTCGCACATGCTTTGGCCAGCTCCGTGAAGCTGGACGTCGTCGAGACGAGATACCGCGGTCACGCCTGCGATGCCGCGGCCGGGGCGGTGGCCGATGGCTTCGATCTCGTGGTCGCCCACGGCGGGGACGGCACGGTCAACGAGGTGGTCAACGGCCTGCTGCGCAACGGTCATCTCGGCGAGGTGCCGGCGCTTGGTGTCATACCGGGCGGGTCGGCGAACGTGTTCGCGCGCGCCCTCGGCCTGTCCCGGGATCCGATGGAGGCCGCACACCAGTTGCTGGTGGCTGTCGAGACGGGAAGCAGACGGCGGATCGGGCTGGGGCACGCCAGGGTGACCGATGGCGGCGGCCGGTGGTTCACCTTCAACGCCGGCCTGGGCTGGGACGCGGATGTCGTGGCCGAGGTCGAACGGCGCCGGGACAAGCAGGCCAGCCCTCTTCTGTACGCCACAACCGCCTTGACCAGCTACTTCCGGCAGCTGCGTTCTTCGGCCGGACTTGTCGTCGAGTTGCCTGGCGGTGAACTGCTCACCGGCCTCCGGCTTGCCTTCGTCTCCAATACCGACCCGTGGACCTATCTGGGCACAACGCCGATTCGTACCAATCCGGATTGCTCATTCGACGATGGCCTTGGCTTGTTTGCTCTGCGTAGCCTTGGTCCCCCGACAGTGGTACGCACGCTGTCGCAGGTTCTCTTGCCACAACTCACTCCTAGTGGCGGGAACGTTGTGCGGATGGACGACGTTGACCATCTGAGGGTGCACTGTCCAGAACCCGTCAGATTGCAGGTAGATGGCGACAACCTGGGCAAACAGACCGACGTGACGTTCACGTCGGTACGGTGGGCCCTCAGGGTCGCGATCTAGGACTCCAGTTGCGGTGACCCGTCCGTAATATTAGCGTGATGATGTCGCGATCCGGATGCGATCTACAGTACGTGACCTTTGACATCGGGATGCTGTCACATAGTGAAATCACGAGCCGCTGCCGTCGATCTTTTAGGTGAGTCTTCCACCAAGTCGGAGCGGACCTCTTGACTTTGAGGGAGTTCGTGAAAGCATTCACAAGCACCCCGACGACCGCTGACGACAACGGCGCGCTCGCAGCGCGCCTAGCGAGGAGCTAGGAACCATGGACTGGCGCCACCGCGCGGCCTGCCGTGACGAGGACCCCGAACTGTTCTTCCCCGTTGGGAACAGTGGTCCCGCGTTGCTGCAGATCGCCGAGGCGAAGACCGTCTGCCGCCGCTGCCCGGTGGCTTCCAGCTGCCTGTCGTGGGCACTGGAGAGCGGGCAGGACGCCGGCGTGTGGGGCGGGATGAGCGAAGACGAGCGTCGTGCGCTCAAGCGGCGCAACGCCCGTACCCGAGCTCGCAGCAACGCCTGACTGAACACAATTCACGGCTGAGGGGAGTGGCCCCCGCGAAAGCACGGGGCTCACTCCCCTAGTCTTTTCTTTCGGACTCCACTACGGATCCATACCGTATTCCACTTCTGTCCGATACAAATGATCACTACTCCAGAGTTCTCACGGATTCGTGTCGCGGTCAACGATTTCGTCGAAGCGGCACCCTCAGCGCCGCCTCGACCCCCTTGTCATCGCGATTGCGCAGTGACAGCGATCCACGGAGCTCGGAGTCGACCAGCATGCGCACGATCTGCAGCCCCAGTCGCTCCGTCCGCTCAAGGGAGAATCCCGGGGGAAGACCGCGCCCCTCGTCGGAGATCACCACGTCGAGGTACTTCGCCGAGCGTTGCGCACTCACCACTACCTCGCCCTGCTGCCCCGCGGGGTAGGCGTGCTCGAGCGCGTTCTGCACCAGCTCGGTGAGCACCATGACCAGCGGTGTGGCCAGCTCGGCCGGAACCACCCCGAGTTTGCCCGCACGGCGGACCGAGCCGGCGCCGTCCGCAGTGGCCACCTCGGAAAGCATCGGGATGACCTGGTCGACAACGACATCGAGATTGACCCGTTCATCCACTGACATCGACAGCGTCTCGTGTACCAGCGCGATGGAGGTGACCCTGCGGACCGACATCGTGAGCACGTCGCGTGCCTCACTGCTGGTGGTGCGCCTCGCTTGGAGACGGAGCAGCGCGGCAACGGTCTGCAGATTGTTCTTCACCCGGTGATGAATTTCCCGGATGGTCGCGTCCTTCGACAGCAGCGCGCGGTCCCTGCGTTTGACCTCGGTGACGTCCCGGACCAACACCAGCGCGCCGGCCGCCTTGCCACGCGGCCGCAGCGCGAGCGCACGGAACAGCACGGTGGCCCCATGCCGGGACTCGGCTTCGATGCGCATGGCGGGGCGCCCGTCCAACGCGGTCCTGATCCGCTGTGCCACCTCGGTCGCGTCAAACGGGTCGGCAACAAGCGACCTGGTCAACGGGGCAAGCTGCGCACCGACGAGATCGGCGGCGTGCCCCATCCGGTGGTAGGCCGACAGCGCGTTGGGGCTGGCGAAGGCCACCACTCCGGCACTGTCCACCCGGATCAGCCCATCGCCGACACGAGGGCTGGTGTGCACGTCCGCAACGGGCTCACCAGCGGGAAAGGTGCCATCAGCGATCATCTGACACAGGTCACCGGCACTGCCGAGATAGGCGATCTCCAGCGGGCTGGGCACCCGCGGGGCCGTGAGGTTGGTGTCGCGGGAAAGCACGGCGATGACCGAACCGTCATACCGGACGGGAATGGTCTCCCGCCGCATCGGCATGCCCTGGTGCCAGCGTGGATCCTCCTCCCGGCAGATTCGGCCCTCCACAAGCGCCCTGCGCAGTTGCGGATGCTCCTCGTCGGTGACGGTGCCACCCACGATGTCGTCGAAATAGGCTGTCGGTCCGGTGGTCGGCCTGGCGTGGGCCAGGCACAGGAACTCCGGCGAACCGGAGCCGGGCTCCAGCGGAATCCACAGCACGAAGTCGGCGAATGCCAGGTCGGAGAGCAATTGCCATTCGGCGACGACCGTCTGCAGGTGGCCGACCGCGTCACCGGGCAGGCTCGTGTGCTCGGCGAGGAGGTCGGTGAGTGTCGACACTCCTGTGACGGTATCCGGTCGACCGGTACGGTGGCTCGGCTCGTCCAACCATGAGTTGGTCCGAACGGATCGTCCCGGCCTGGCGTGGGACACTTGCCCAGCGAGAGCACGCCTTGTCGGCCCCGACTCGGCCGGTCAGGGCGCGCCGATCGCTCCGGACCCGAGTATCGGCACAGTCCCGCACAGTGAGGAGAGGATCGATGTCACAGCGTGCCCGCAAGCGTCGCGACCGCAAGAAGAGGGGCGCCAATCACGGCAAGCGCCCCAACGCCTGAGCGAGCCCGCAGCTGCATATCGAACGGCGGCGAGAGACCAAAGCCTCTCGCCGCCGTTCGCCACGTTGGGTGTGCTCGCGGATCAGAACGCGAAGCAGCCGTCGTACCACACTTCCTTGCCGGGGGTGAGAGCTGTGAAGCCGGCGGTCGCGTTGCGTTCGACCTGTGCGGCCTCGGTGGGGTGGGGTGCGGTGGTGGTGCACGAGACGGGCGAGCTGTGGCCGGACATCAGGTAGTCACACCGGCCGTTGCGATTGTCGGGAAGACCGAGGATGTGGCCGAACTCGTGTGCGGCGATCCGCGGCGGGTAGAAGCCATCGTTCACGGCCTCGCGGCCCATGTAGACGGTGCCGGCGCCGAAGCCATCGGGCAGGGTGCGCGGCCACCCGTCGTCGGCAAGCACCGTGACCGTGGCCCGTGCGCCTCCGCTTGCCGGGACGAGCTGGACGTTGTGCACGGCGGCGTTCCATGCCGCCGCTCCCTCGTCGACGGCCGCCTTGAACTCCTGTGATCCGCTGGCGTCGTAGTACACCGTGCGGGCCGCGGCAGGAACGGGGGCGGCGGTCGCGGTGGCCTGGCCGGCCCACTGTAGGGCCGTCAGCGGAAGCAGGACAGCGAGCGCGGCGAGGAGCATCCTTGCCGCTTTCCTGACCAACACGATAGTTCTCCTCTACAGGGCAGGGAACAGAGCCGACAGGGGCTCCGGAGGATCACCGACCGGCCTGTAGCTGGCCGATCTGTTGCTGAATCCAGGCAACGTGTTGCGCCAGACCGGTATACAGCGTGGTGGTGGCGCACTCTCCGTTGTTGTCGCCAGGACCGTGGGTCTCGCCGATCAGCGTCCAGCGACCGGGGGAGCCGATGAGGGCAGGGCCGCCGGAATCACCGTGGCAGGCCGAATGTGTCCGGTCACCGGAGATGCAGACGTCACCGGCGCCACCACCACCCGCGGCGCACGCACTGCTCGCGAGCACCTGGAGATCGATCTCCTGCAGGGTCGTCGGGTGCTGGCAGGCGGGCCAGCTCGTGCATCCCCATCCGATGAGGCGCGCACTGGTTCCCGGTGCGGGATTGGCCTGTGCCATGAAAACAGGGGTCGCTTTGGCCGGAGTGGACAGGTGCATCAGCGTCAGGTCGGTACCCGGCTTGGTGATCCTGCGGTCGATCTGCCCGACCTCACCACCGGAGTTCTTGTCGGTGGAGCCGATTCTGCCCTGGGTGGCGTCGCCGCAGTGGTTGGCCGTGACGATCCACTGCGGCGCGACCAGGCTGCCGCCGCAACCGTTGCTGAGCGAAACCATGAAGGAGTACGTCTCGGTGGCGTCGCCCCCGCCGATGATGCTCGGCTGGGCGGTGGGCGGTGTCGGCGACGCTGCGGCCACCGCCGGCCCCGCAAGGCCTAACAGGACGACACACGCACCCAGCGCGGCGCGAACGACTGTGCGCATAGGGACTCTCTCTCATTCGGCGGCTGAACTCCGCCTGTGCAGGGTTGATCGACGAGTCGTAAGCACACCGGTCAGATCGTGCTCAGGGCCGATCGGTGTGCTGGTCGCGATTGTTCCGTCTCAGCGGATCCGAGGGAATCCCCGCTTTCTTCACGTTCACACAGAAGCCCTGTGAACGTCGGCGCCGACGAACCGGGGCTCGGCGAACGCGCGCGGACGCTCTGTTGGCGTCAGGCCTCAGAAGTGGAGTCGGCCTCGCTCCCGGCCCTCGTCTGCTCCAGAACGATCTTTCTGATGCAGGCCCGGATCCGGTCCCTGAACTCGGCGGAGACATGCTCGCCGCCGCACTTGCGGGCGAGTAGCACCTTGAGGTGCTCCTCGAGCCCGTACTGGTCGAGGCACGGACTGCATTCGTCGAGGTGCTGACGCACCAGTTCCCGGCGAGCCCCGTCACACTCGTTGTCCAGAAACGCCCACACGTCACCGAGGATGTCGGAGCAGTCGTTCCTCTGGGGTTCGCCGCAGTTACCGTGCTTGTCCGGCGAACTCGCGTGCTCGTTCACGAGTCCCCCCCGAGCCCGCCGGCACGCTCGTCCACCGCGACCGTCACCTCTCGTCCGCTCGAACGCAGGAAGCCCCGCTCCATGGCGACGTCGGTCAGCAGGTCCTTGAGTTGACGCCGGCCACGGTGCAGCCGGGACATGACCGTACCGATCGGGGTGCCCATGATCTCAGCGATCTCCTTATAGGAGAAGCCTTCGACGTCAGCAAGGTACACCGCGATCCGAAACTCCTCGGGAAGCTGTTGCAGCGCCTGCTTGACGTCGTCGTCGGGGAGCCGATCCATGGCCTCGACCTCGGCCGACCGTAGGCCGGTCGAGGTGTGGCTCTCCGCGGCGGCGATCTGCCAGTCGGTGATCTCCTCGGTGGATGTCTGCACCGGCTGCCTCTGCTTGCGCCGGTAGCCATTGATGTAGGTGTTGGTCAGGATCCGGTACAGCCAAGCCTTGAGGTTGGTGCCGCTGGTGAACGACGCAAAAGCCCCGTATGCCTTCAGGTAGGTCTCCTGAACGAGGTCCTCGGCGTCGGCCGGATTGCGGGTCATCCGCAGGGCGGCCGAATACAGCTGGTCGAGCATGGGCATGGCGTCGCGCTCGAACCGGGCAGCGCGCTCACTCTCGGTCTCGACCTCCGATTCGGCACCGGTGTAGCTCCCCCGCACCGCGCCCCCTCCCCGCCGACCGGAACTCCGGCAGCTGGTTCCGGACGAGACCCCGACTCTCCTGGTCGCGCCCACCTCGTCAGGCTCCAAGAGTACGCGGGGGCGGCTGAGCACGGCGTGTGAGATAACCACCTCAGGTACAACACCATCGGCCGGGTCGACATTCCGTCCCCGTGCCGTTGGGCTCCGTATGCTCATCGGCCCCGTATGCTGATCGGCCATGGCTGGACAGGCAACGCCGGCGACCGCGCTGTTGGCCGAGCGTGGGGTGCCGCACAGGCTGCACGGCTACAAGCACGATCCGCGGCACGGCTCCTACGGAGCCGAGGCGGCCGAGGCACTCGGCATCGAACCGGCACGGGTGTTCAAGACGCTGGTCGCCAGGGTCGACGACGCGATGACGGTCGCGGTCGTTCCGGTGACCAGACAGCTGGACCTAAAGGCCCTTGCCGCCGCCGTCAAAGGCAAGCGGGCCGCCATGGCCGACGTCGGCGCCGCCGAGCGCGCCACCGGCTACGTCGCGGGCGGCATTTCCCCACTCGCGCACCGCACCAGGCTGCCGTTGGTGATCGACATCTCGGTGTCACGGTTCGACACAGTGTTCTGCAGCGCTGGTCGGCGCGGCCTCGAGGTGGAGCTCGCCCCGGCCGACCTGGTCGGGCTGACCGGAGCCGTTGTGGCGCCGATCGCGGGCCGCTGAAGGCCAAGCACGGCCGCAGGGCTCGTTCGGCCGAGTGTCGAGGCCTCTGATCGGACTGGCCGCCAGGGCCTTCACCACCGTGCCGGAGGAGGCGATCAGGCCGATCGTCGAATTGCTCGCCGACCCGCCGAGCCGGCCGCTGAGCGCCTTCACCCGGCGTAGGCGGCTGCCACTGGCCGCCGATGAGCGTGACCAGGCCGAGGCCGACCGGTTGCACGCCGAGACACAGCGCCTGCTCGCATCCATCCTGCCGTCCCAGGCCTGAACGGCGACGACGACGCGGGGGGGTGTCCCTATGGGTTTGTCAAGAGGGATTGGCTCTGATCACCACAGGTCGTCGAGGGCTGCGAGTTTATTGCG
>JAFAZC010000001.1 GCA_019239965.1 Kutzneria sp.
GCAACCGTGGCAGGGGGCCAACCATCCTCCGCTCGACCGGTATGGCCAACGTCGTCAAGGCGATGCGGGCCGCCGGTGTCCGCAGGCTGCTCACCGTTTCCCCGAGCGCGGTGGCCATCAGTCGGCGAGCCCCGCTTACCAGGAAGATTGCCCTGCGGTTCTTCATACACAAGCTCTATCGAAACCCGTTCAACGACGTCGAGCGGATGGAGGACGAGCTGAACCACAGCGACCTGGACTGGACGATCGTGCGGTCGTCGACTCTGCGGAATTCGCCGGCCACGGGGCGATACCGGGTGATCCCTGACGGGCTGCTCCGCTCCGAGCGTCCGGTGAGCGTCGCGGATCTGGCCGACTACCTGGTCAGCCACGTCACCGACAACACTGTGCACCGTGCTGTGGTGACCGTCACGGGAGCGGCGTGACTGGCCGTCGCAGACTGTTGGTCACCGTCCATGTCCTCGGCGCGGTGTCCAACCTCGGTGTCACCGGGGTGCTGTTCATTCTGGTTGGCAGGACGTTCTCCTCGGATCCCGCGGTGGCCGGCGCGGCGGCACGTCTCGGCAGCCTGTGTTTCGACGCCGCCGCGCTGCCACTGGCACTGACCGCTCTGCTGACCGGGATCGCGTCCGCGCTGGCCTCACCGTGGAGACTGTTCCGACACGGCTGGGTCGTGAAGAAACTGGGTCTGACGCTGGCCAATCTTGTCGTGGTGGCGGCCGTGGTCGGTCCATGGATCGGCGTGACCGCCGACTCGGCGCAAGCCCGGTTGACGACTGTCGGAGGACTTGCCGGACAAGCGCTTCTGCTGATACTCAGCACGGCACTGTCGGTGTACAAGCCAAGGAGAAAAGCCGTGGTGGCAGGCGTTCGTCAGGTTCGCATGAGTCCCTGACGCCTGTGCTTGAGGAAGTTCCGTTCCGCCGCGTTCTCGGTGCGAGCAAGTGCGGCGTCGTACGCCAAAGCGGCCTCGGCCGTGCGATCGAGACGCCGCAGCAGGTCGGCACGAACCGCATGGAATATGTGGTAACCCTCAAGGTCGAGACTGTCGACGATGTCGAGCGCCGCTTCGGGTCCTTCGACCTCGGCCACCGCAACCGCACGGTTGAGGGACACGATCGGGCCCGGAGCACATGCCAGCAGCTGGTCGTACAGCCGGATGATCTGCGGCCAGTCCGTGGCCGACGCGGCCGGCGCGTCACTGTGCACGGCGTTGATCGCCGCCTGGATCTGGTACGGGCCGGGCTGATCGCGCTGAAGGCACCGTCGAACAAGAGCCTGCCCTTCTCCGATGAGCGCGCGGTCCCACAGGCCGCGGTCCTGATCGGCGAGCAACACGAGCTGCCCATCCGCTGTCGAGCGTGCGGGCAGCCGCGATTGGGTGAGCACCATGAGCGCGAGCAGGCCGGGGACTTCCGGCTCCTCGGGTACGAGCATGAGCAGGAGCCGGCCGAGACGGATGGCTTCCACGCAGAGATCGTCGCGGGTGAGGCGTTCACCGAAACTCGCCGCGTAACCTTCGTTGAAAATCAAGTAGATCACGCTCAGCACGGCGTGCAGGCGGACGGGCAAGTCGGTGTCGGAAGGAACCCGGTAGGGGATCCGCGCATCGCGGATCTTTCCTTTGGCCCGCACCAGCCTCTGGGCCATGGTCGGTTCCGGTACCAGAAAGGCACGCGCGATCTCCGCGGTGGTGAGTCCACCGAGGAGCCGGAGGGTCAACGCGACCCGCGCCGCCGGAGCGAGCGCGGGGTGGCAGCAGGTGAAGATTAGACGCAACCGGTCATCAGGTACCGCTCCCTCATCTGCCGGTTCCTCGTGGGTGCGCAGCAGGGCGGCCTCGCTGTGCCGATCCGTTCTGGACGCCTCCCTGCGCAGGTGATCGATGGCCCGGTTGCGGGCGGTGGTGATGATCCAACCCGCTGGGCTTGGGGGCATTCCGGCGGACGGCCACCGCTGTAGGGCAGTCGTGAACGCCTCCTGGACGGCATCCTCGGCGAGATCGATGTCGCCGAAGGCGCGGACCAGAACGGCGATCGCGCGTCCGTGTTCTTCGCGAAACACGCGTTCGATCACCGGTGGGGACACCCGTGACATGCCGATGTCACCCGACGGGCTCGCCCTGCAGCGGCCTGACCTCGATGGGGAGGGTGGTCGCCCTGGCGAGCTTGCGACCCCATTCAACGGCGGTGTCGAGGTCGGCAGCCTTGATGATGGTGAATCCGCCAAGGTGCTCCTTGCCCTCGAGGTAGGGGCCGTCGGTCGTCAGCACCTCGTCGTTGCTCAGCCGCACGACAGTGGCGTTGTCGGAAGGATGCAGGCCCCCGGCGAACACCCAGGCACCGGCCGCCTTGAGCTCGGTGTTCAGCACTTCGACATTCCGCATGATCGGAGCCAGGAATTCGGCCGACGGCGGCTCCTGCGTGTCGGGCTGGTAGATGCTGAGCAGATAGTGCTGCACGGTAGTCCTCCCTGGTGTTGGTACCGGCGCCACGCCGGCCTGCCGTTTCCTATACGAACAGCTCTGGTCAGGATCGACAGCCGGATGAACGGAGCGCCTCAGTCTCACCCGATGGGAGGTATGGTGGCCAGTATGGTCAAGCCGGCACGCGGCTGCCGTGGCTGGCGTCGGCGAGCACGGCGCCAAGCAGCCTGACCTGTTCGATGTCGGCTGAGCACGGTGCGAGGATGAGCTCGTCGCAGCCTGCCGCGTGGAACGCCTCAATCGTGCCGATCACGCTCTCCGCTCCGATCGCCGCGTTGTTCACCACGGCCTGCGCGTACGGTGGCGCGAATCCGTAGTAGTCGCGAAGGTAGCTGTTGGCTAGCTGGTCGGCGTCATCGCCAAGTGCGAAGTAGGCCAGCGCCAGCAGCCTCGGTCGCCCTGGTCGCCCCGCCTCGCGTCGGCCGGCGAGAACCGCCTGCGCGCCGGCGCGGAACATGCCAACGCCACTGCCGCCGGAGATCCACCCATCGCCGACCGCGGCCGCCCTAGCGATGGCCCTCGGTGAGTGGCCGCCAAGGACGAGCTCGGGACCACCTCGTGCGGTCGGGGAAGGGCCGACCGCGCCGGCGAACCCGCGGCGCTCGCCCGCCCAGATCCGCCGCATCTGGGCGATCTGGTCGTCGAACCGGGCTCCTCGGCCAGCGTGCGAGGCACCGCTTGCCGTGAAATCGTCCGGCCGTGCCCCCACGGCCATGCCGAGCACGAGACGGCCGCGGGAAATCCGGTCGACGGTGGCGGCCTGCTTGGCGAGCAGGGCCGTGTTCGTGCGCAGTGGCGCGATCATGATCGCGGTGGTGAGCCGAATCCGTTCGGTGACCGCCGCGGCGGCCGCGAGCGTGATGAGGCATTCGTAGTTGTCGAAGACGATCCGGTCGAGGGTGGCGATGGTGGAGAAGCCAGCTCGCTCACCCTCGACCGCCCAGCCGAGCAGGTCGCTCGCTTCGGTACCGCGCACTGTGTTGGGTAGACCAAGTCCGATTTCCACAACAGGTTCTCCTTCGTAACGATGCCGTGGCCGGGCAGCCGTGCGATGGACGCCGTGCTCAGCCCGCGACGCCGGTGGTCAGTGGCTGGTCGTGCCGGCGGGACAGCACGCACTCCAGTGCCGCCTCGCGGAAGAACTGCCTCGCACCCTCGGGAGTCACCATGTCGCGCGGCCTTGCGAGGTGCTGTTCGAGTTGCCGTTCGAACTCCCTCACCTCGGGCTGGCGACTCATGTGCGCGGCAACCATGGGCAACGGGCCTTCGACCTCGATGACGCGGACCGCCATTTCCTTGCCCACGAAGGCCATCGTGCCCAGCAGGCGCCCGGTCACCTTGCCGTCGGCGTCACGCACGTCGAACTGGGGGCGGCCACTCGTGCGGAACAACTCCTTCACGACCTCCTCGCTGCCCGCCTTCAGCGGGTAGAACAACGCGTGCCAGGTAGCCATGTCGTTACTCCTCACAGGATCGGTTGTTTCTCATTGACTCGCGGTGACACCACCGTCGACGTAGAGCACCTGCCCGGTGACGAACCTGGCGAGCGGCGAGACCAGGTAGAGAACCGCGCTTGCCACCTCGTCCGGCTCGGCGAAACGGCCGAGCGGGATCCGCTGCCTGATCATTTTGAGGAACGCCTCGTCCTGGGTGGCTTGCTCGACGAACTCGGTGCGGACGAAGCCAGGTGCCACCGCGTTCACCGTGATGCCGTACCGACCCCATTCCGTCGCGAGCTGCCTGACCAACAGGTCCAGCCCTGCCTTGCTGGCGCCGTACGCACTGAAGCCACGCCGCCCGCCGGCGGCACCTCGCACGGACGACAGATGCACGAGCCGCCCCGGCCCGCCGGAGTCGATCATCAGGCGACCCACCTCCCTGGACAGCAGGAAGGCGCCGACGAGGTTGGCGTCGACGATCTGGCGGAACATCTCGGAGGGAAAGTGCTCGGCGGGAACGGTTTCCAGCCTGCTCGCGCAGTTGACCAAGATATCGATGCCGGAGAACCGGGTCGCCACCTCACTGACCACCCGGCGGATGCTCGACTCCGAGGTGACGTCCAGCTGCTTGCCGACCGACTCGACGCCGTGACCGCGCAGCCGGTCGGCAAGCTCCTGGGCCTTGTCCGGCGAACGGCCGGCGACCGCGACCGCGACGCCCGCCGCGGCGAGCTGTTCACAGACGACGGCACCGATACCGCCGTATCCGCCGACCACGAGGGCGCGATGCCCGGCGAGGCCGGTCATGGCTTGTCGGCTTCCGTGAGTCCGAACAGTTCGCATGCGTTGCCGCTGAGCACTTGCTGCCGTTGTTCCGTTGCCATCTCCACCCGGTCGAGGATGTCCAGCGCGGATCGCAACGGCGCGGTCAACGGTGGGGAGTCGGTACCGAACAGCATGTGTTCCGGGCCGAACACCTCGACCGCGGCGGTGAGCGCGAGCTTGCTCGGCGTCGCCGTGTCCACGTATATCCGGGACAGTTGCTGGCTCATCGGAGCGCCGTCTGGCTGTTGTGACGGCTCTGATCGTCGCGTTCCCTGTGGGCCGCCGGCCATGGCACGCCGCTGTGCGAGGTCGAGTTTCTCCCGCAACAGCGACAGGGCCCCGCCGGCGTTGGCGGCTATCAGTTTCAGCGTCGGATACTTGTCGAGCCAGCCCGCTAAGAGAATCGAGGCAACACCGCAGGTGATGTCGCATGGCCTGCTCACGTGTTCGATCAGGCCGAGATTGCCGTTCATGGGCGCCGCACCGACCGGTTCGGCCGGTGGGTGCAACAGGACAGGGCTGCCGGTTTCGGCGGCGAGTGCGAAGAAGTCCTCGGCGGCAGGCGAGCCGAGATACTCTCCGCGTACACTCGTGTTGACGATCAGGCCAACGAACTCGGGCTGGGCGAGACGTTTGGCCGCGCGATCCAGACCGTCCGCACCACCGAACGGGTTGACGTAGACGTATCCGCGCAGATGGTCATCATGGTCCCGAATCGTCTCGGCGACCCACTCGTGGAAGGAGTCGAGCTGTTCGGCGGACTGGTCGTAGTTGTCGAGCCCGGGGACGGGGACCATCGTGCCCGCGCCGACCGGGCTGCCCACGATCGTGATGTCGATGCCGAGTGCGGCCTTCTGTTCGATCATCCCGTCGATATCCGCGAGGCTTGCCGGCATCGGGAAGCGCTTGAACAGCTCAGGAGAGGTCACATGTCCGTGGATGTCGATGGTCATCGCAGGTCTTTCTGTGTGTATGCCCGTTCCTGAAAGAAATCCCGTGACGTGTTCATGCGCGGGGCGGTCCGAGAACCTTGCCGCCGTAGGCTTCCACCGAAGCGATCACCTCGCCGAAGTCGGGAAAGTCGCGTGGATCGAATTCGGGGACCTCCAGCCGTTCGGCTGGTTTGCCGGTGTCGAAGAACCAGCCGTCGAATCCACCTGGTGTGCCCAGTACCAGCCAGCGTGCGGTGGGGGACTCGACCTTGTAGGAGTGGGGGAGACCGCGTGGCGCGAACACCATGACGCCAGTCGACGGCCGGTGCATGACGTTGTCGATCTCGATGCTCAGTTCGCCGTCGAGGACGTAGAACAGCTCGTCCTCCCTGGTGTGCAGGTGGACCGGTGAGGCGTAGCCGGCATTGGAGGTCTGCTCCGCGAGCCAGAACTGGTTGTTGGTCTGCTCGCTCGTGGCCTTGAACAGCATCAGCGCACCCATGTGCCAGACTGCTCTGCCCTGCTCAGGGGTGGCCATGATTGGCTTCACGTCAGACATGAACTCTCCCTCTGGCCGGTTGTGTCCACCTGAGCTTGCCGCGCTGACGGTCCCTGGCGCATGGGCTGGGCATCCCAGCGAGCTGGGAAGCCGTCCGGGCCGGCTGGGCGGTACCCGTTCGGTGGGAGCATCAGGTGGTCAGCACGACCTTTCCGGTCACCGATCCCGCCTCCAGGTCGCGTTGCGCCGAAGCCGCCTTGTCCAGCGGTACGGTCTTGGCGATCCGCGGCTCGATCTTGTGGTCGGCCAGCAGTCCCAGCACAGTGCCGAGATCCTGGTGGTAGGCGTCGGGCTCGGCCTTTTCCAGGCTCCAGGCGTTGTAGAACACCGTCCTGCGTCCGTCCGGGACGAGCTTGGGCGCGATGACGCCGCCGAGGAAGCCCAGTGCGCCGATGAGCATGTTCGGTTTCCCGTCGACCAGAGCCGCGCTCTGTCCGTACGCCACCATGATTCCGCCTCGGCGCACCACGGAGTACGAGCGGAGGAAATGTGTCCCGCCGATGGCGTCGAACACCGCGTCGACCCCTCCACCGGGCAGGGCACGTATGACGTCGACGAAGTTCTGCCGGCGGTAGTCGATGGGATGACCGCCGTAGCGAGTGACCAGGTCGAGCTTGCCGGTCGACGCCGTGCCATAGCATTCGACGCCGGCGAGCGCGGCCAGCTGCAGGAAGGCCATTCCGACGCCGCCAGACGCGCCGTGCACGAGAATCCGCTGTCCCGCTCGCACCTTGGCGACACGGTGCAGCATCTGGTGCACAATGAAGTAGTTCAGCGCCACCGCGGCGGACTCGACCGCTCCCGCTCCGGCGGGTCGCGGCACCAGCCGCGCGGCAGGAACGCTTATCCGCTCCGAGTATCCGCCGGTGGGCAGCAGCGCGGCGACGGGTTGGCCCACCCGCAGATCGCTCACGCCAGGGCCCACCTGCTCGACGACACCGGAGATGTCGTAACCGGGAATGAACGGCGGCTTGGGTGCACCGGGAATAACACCCAGCCGGAGCAGAATGTCGCCGTAGGACACGCCGGCCGCCTCGACCCGCACCACGGCCTCGCCGTGTCCGGCAGGGCCGATTTCGCTGCTGCGCAACTCCATCATGTCGACACCGCCGCGCCGGGTGACGCTCATGTGTTGGGAACGCACGATTGCCTCCGTCCGTCCGCGTGCTGGATGCTCCGCGGGTATGAGCCAGCCGGTTCCGGCCGAGTCCACTGTATTGAAGGAGCGTCCCGGCGCAGCGTGACCGGGGCCGCGCACACGGCAGAGAAGTTCCCCGCTCGCCGGGACCTGGGGCCCATGACGCCGGGATGGGCGCCGTCCAGTGTCTGTTGCGAGACCCCTGATCCACTGTGGAGGTGAGGATGTCCGCAATGGACAACATGGACCTTGTCAAGGCCATCACTGAGAAGGGCCTGAACAACGGCGACGTCAGCTTCGTCGACGAGGTCTTCGCGGAGAACTACGTCGTGCACGCACGCGGTCTCGACCTTCCACCGGGACCGGGTGCGTTCAAGGCCGCCGTGAACTTCTGGCGCACCTCGTTCCCGGACTTCCACACCACCATCGAGCACATGATCTGCGACGGCGAGTTCGTCGCCCATCGCTTCAGCACCACCGGAACACACACCGGCACACTGGGTGAGATGCCGCCGACGGGCAAGCGGTTCAGCGTGTCCGGTGTCGACATGCACCGCGTTGTCGATGGCAAGGTCGTGGAGTCCTGGATCAGCGATGACATGCCTCGCATTCTGATGGAGATCGGTGCGCTCGCGCCGGCCGGCGGCCCACCGGGGCGGCGCGGCGACTGAGCCGGCGCCACGAGCCGAAGGGCAGCAGATGGGTATGCAGCGAATTGGGTTTCTGGGTCTCGGAGCCATGGGCGGGGCGATGGCGGGCCGGCTTCTCGACGCCGGCTTCGAGGTTTCGGTCTACAACAGGACCGAGGCCAAGGCCGATCCCCTCGTGGCGCGGGGGGCGAAGCTGGCAGCGACTCCGGCGGCGGCCGCCACCGACGTCGACGTGCTGTTGTTGAGCCTTGCCACGGCGGAGGTGGTCGACGAACTGTTGTTCGGCGACGGCGGTGCGCTCGGGGCGGCAAACGCCGGAACCGTGGTCGCGGACATGAGCACTGTCTCACCGGACGCCGCACGGTCGATGGCCCGCCGGATCACCGATGCCGGCCACCGTGCGCTGGACGCCTGCGTGTTGGGCAACGCACAGCATGCCCTCGACGGTGAACTTCGCTTCATGATCGGTGGCGCCGCGGAGGACGTTGCCGTGCTCGAATCGGTGCTCGACGTGCTCGCCAAACAGGTGGTCCACCTCGGAGAGCACGGCATGGGGGCGACCGCCAAGGTGACGATGAACCTGTTGATGGGTGTGCAGATGCAGGCGCTGGCTGAGGCGATCGTGTTCGGCGAGCGGTCCGGTCTGTCCCGCGAGCAGCTCATCGGCATGATCACGGCGAGCGGTTACAGCTCACCGGTGATGCGCTTCAAGGGCGGTGTGATGTCCCGCCGGGCGTTCGGCCGACCGGACTTCCGTCTCTCCTTGATGCGCAAGGACTTGCTGCTAGCGTTGTGTGACGCCCAGCGGCTCGGGGTGCCGATGCCGGCAACCTCGGCGAGCTACCAGGTGCTCACGTCGGCGGTCAACGCCGGCCTCGGTGACCTGGACTGTGCCGCGGTGCTCGCCGAGGCCGAGCGGATGAGCGGGATCACCGTCCGGCCGTGGACGCAGGATGGGCAACCGCCGGCCGGTAGGCCGGGCTCCGGACCCCCGCAACGCCCCTAAACGGCTGCCTGATGTTCAGGATTCCGGGATGTTCAGACCGGCACGCACTGCGAAGACGACCAGTTGGGCACGGTCACGTGCGTGCAGTTTGGTCATCGCTCTTCCGACGTGGGTGCGGACGGTCGCGGGGCTGAGGAACAGTTGCTGTGCGATCTCCTCGTTGGACTGTCCGGTGGCCACCCAAGCGACGATCTCCCGCTCGCGCTTGGTCAGCTCGTCGATGCCCGGGACCGGCGCGGTAGCGGTGCCGCTGTTTCGGCCGAACCGGGAGATCACCCTTCTGGTGACCGATGGCGACAGCAGCGCCTCTCCGGCGGCGACCACCCGGATCGCCTGCACCAGTTCGGCCGGTGCGGCGTCCTTGAGCAGGAATCCGCTCGCGCCAGAGCCGAGCGCCTCGAACACGTACTCGTCGATCTCGAAAGTGGTGACGATGACGACCTTGGTCGAGGCCAGCGTGGGATCGGCCCCGATAGCGCGCAGCGTCTCCAGGCCGTCCATCCCGGGCATCCGGATGTCCAGCAGCAACACCTCCGGATGCAGCCGGCGGAGCAGGTCGAGCACGGCGACACCGTCTCCGGCCTCGCCGGCCACCTCCATGTCGTCTTCGCGGTCGATGAGCACCCGAAGTCCCATGCGCACCAACGGCTGGTCATCGGCGAGCGCCACTCGGATCACTGGTCACCTCCGTGGGAGGAACCGCCTGCGTCGAGCGGAAGTCGTGCCACCACGTGGAAACCGCCCCCCTGCCGCGCGCCGGCGGAGAACTGGCCACCCGCCGCCTCGACCCGTGTGCGCATTCCGGTAAGCCCCCGTCCCGCCGCGGGGAGGTCGGCTTCCGGGTCGGCCCCCCTTCCCCAGTCGGTCACCTCCACCACCAACTCGTGGGCGTCGACCCTGACCGTGACCCGTGCCCTCGTCGGCCCCGCGTGTCGCAGCACGTTGGTCAGCGACTCCTGCACGACGCGGTAGGCGGCGTGGTCCACAGTGGCCTCCAGCGCGGTGCTGGTCCGCTCGATGTCGAGGTCGACCGCGAGACCGCCGGCCCGAACACTGTCGACGAGCTCGGCGAGGCCGTTCAGAGCAGTCTCGGTGACTGGTTCCTCGTGCGTGTCCTGGTGCGCCTGCCGCACGGCGTGCGACGGGCCGGCGCCGTCCTCGCCGCCACGGTGGAAGGCGCCGAGCATGGTGCGCAGTTCCGTGAGTGCCTTGCTGCTGGTCGTCTGGATCGCCTCGAGTGAGGTCTTCGCCTGTGCCGGGTTCTCGTCGAACACCAGCAGCGCGACGCCGGCCTGCATGGCCACGACGGCGAATCCATGGCCGGCCACGTCGTGCACCTCGCGGGCCACCCGCATCCGCTCTTCGAGCGCCACCCGGCTGGCGAGGTCCTGTCGCATGCGCTGGTTCGCGGCGGTGCGCACGTGCACGAGCGTGCCGAGCGTCCACGGGACGACAAGCCAGCTCGTCCACAGCAAGACGGCCACGAGAACGGCGGGAGCGTCGGGGTTGCTGAGCAGCCGGGACAACGTCACGACGGTCGACGCGGCGGTAGCGACACCGCACATGACCGCTGACAGCCGTGGCGGCCGCTGGCGGGCCACCTCGAACATGGCCACCATCATGCACAGCTGGATGGGGCCATAGGCATATCCGATCACCAGATAGCCGTTGACCACGATCAGCGCGCACCACAGCGCCCAGACCGGGGCGGCCCTGCGCCAGGCGATCGCCGCGGCCGCGGCGACGATCAGCAGGTAACCCCAGACGTCCAGTGGGCGGGGTGGGTGTTGGTGGACGGCGGCCCCGACGCTGCCAGCCGCGGTGAACAGGGCGAGGACGACCGCGATACCGACGTCCGGTACCGACGGCACGGCAGGCCAGCGCCAGTGTGCTCGCTGAGGGGCGTCCACGCTGGCAGCGTAGCGAGCACCGCGACCGACGGTTCCGCGTGTCACACAAACCGGTCGACAATTTTTCCGGTAGCCAACCGGTCGGAGTGGTCCGTAGCGGAGGCCGGCTCGTGCCCGGCTCAACGCTCGCGTGGCATGAACGCGCCCAGATTGTCGGCGAGCCACTCGTCAAATGCCCGCGGCGGCGCACTGGTCACCTCGCTGACCGTCGGCCACACCGTGGCCGCGCCGCGCGGATTGCCGAGGTCGTCGAACAAGGCGGCGACCTGTTCCTCCGGCATGCCCGAACCGAGCATTTTCTGGCGGATCGCCTCGTCGGGCACGGGCACGAACCGCAGCGGCCGGCCGATCGCCGAGGCGAGCCGGTCGACCTGTTCCGCCGGGGTGAGCACCTCGGGACCGGACAGCGGGTATCCGCGGCCGTGATGTCCGTCCTCGGTCAGCGCGCGCACGGCGACGGCGGCGATGTCCTCGGGATCGATCGGTGCCGAGGGTACGTGGCCGAACGGCGCGTGCACCGTGTCGCGCTCCCGTACCGATTCGGCCCAGCCCAGTGCGTTGGTCATGAACGTGCCGGGTCGCAGGAACGTCCAGGCCAGTCCGCTGTCCTCAATGGCGACTTCCCCCTCGACGTGGCCCCGCGCAGGACTCCGCATCCCGTGTCGACGGTCCTGGGCACCGATGACCGACAGCTTCACGATGTGCCGGACTCCGGTGCCCTTGGCCGCCTCGACCAGGTTGCGGTCGCTGCTTGCCACGTCGCCGACCGATACGAGGAACACGCGATCCACCCCGTCGAGCGGCTCGGTCAGCGTGCCGCGATCCTGAAGGTCACCCCTTGCCACCTCGACACCGTCGGGAAGGTGGGCTCGGCTCGGATCCCTGGTCAACGCCCGCACTGCCACGCCTGCCCCGCACAGCCGGGCGGCGACCGCACCGCCGACGGTACCGGTCGCCCCGGTAACCAAGATCATGCTGTTCCCCCAGTTCTCCGCTAGCGCCGGGTCCCGCGCAGCACCGCGATGCGCTGCCGGTACTCCTCTTCGTCGATCTCGCCGCGTGCGAATCGTTCGCTGAGCACGGACTCGCCCGCCGCGGTGCTCCGGTGGCCGAAGACGCGGCGCCGGTACACCACGAGTAGCACCACCGCGGTCACCACCAGCACCAACCACACCAGCGGGAAAATCCAGAATGGTCCACCGTGCCACGGACCGTTGTGCCAGTTAGTCATCCACCAGTACATGGTCAATCATCCTCCGCTCGTGCCACTGCCTTTCCTCACGGTAGGACGGTCCGCGGACCGACGCCTCCGCCCACAGGCGGTATTTCGGCTACACAGCTCGACGTAGGCATACGCCACGGTGCGTAGCTGGTCCCAACGCCCGGGGCCCCGGTGACGCTCAGGGGGAATCGGGTCACCGGGGCCTATGTGGCGTTGATCAGTTCAGACCAGCGCGAAGTTGTAACCACCCGCGGCCACGATGCTCTTGGCGCCCTCGACGCCGTCGACCGCGACAGGACGAGGCCTGTTGATGGTCGTGCCGTCGCCGAGCTGGCCGGCGTCGTTGAGGCCCCACGCGCTCAGCGTGCCGTCCGCGAGCAGCGCGAGGCTGTGACCCCCAGGCCCGAACTCGTTGCGTCCGCCACCCGAGGCGATCGTGCGCACACCGCGCAGACCAGCCAGCCGGTGCGGCCGGTACCGGTTGTCCGTCGTGCCGTCGCCGAGCTGGCCGCTGTCGTTGTTTCCCCATGCCCACACCGAGTCGTCGGCGAGCAGCGCCATGGTGTGGAAGTAGCCAGGCGACACGGCCTCGATCTTGGTGTCCGAATCGAACAGATCGATGCGGACCGGGGTCAATCGCGACTCGATGGTGCCGTCGCCGAGCTGCCCCCTGTCATTGCGCCCCCAAGCCCAGTAGCCGCCGTCCGAGGTGATGGCGATGCTGTGCCCGCCGCCGCCGTTGAGATGCGCGACGTCGCAGACGCCTTGGACGGTGATCGGGGTGAGCCGGGTGGTCGTGGTGCCGTCGCCGAGCGCGCCGAAGAGGTTGTGCCCCCACGCGCGCACCGTGCCGTCCTCGATGAGGGCCAGACCGTGTCCGCCGCCCCAGCCGCCGGCCCGGACGCCTTCGAGACCGTGCACCCGGACCGGTGTGTTGCGGTGCTCGGTGGTGCCGTCGCCGAGGTCCCCGCGCAGATTGTGGCCCCATGACCAGAGTGTGCCGTCGGTGAGCAGCGCGAGGGTGTGCCCACCGCCGCCGAACAGGCCGACGACGTTGGTCAGCCCACTGACCCGGACCGGTTTGGTGCGGTGGCTGTTCGTGCCGTCGCCGCACTGGCCGAAGTCGTTGCGCCCCCAACACCAGACTGTGCCGTCGGTGAGCAGGGCGGCGGCATGGCCACCGCCGCCGACCACGGTGGTGACCCTGGTCAGCCCCGCGACCGGGGCCGGCGTGCCCCGGTGCTCGGTGGTGCCGTCGCCGAGTTGACCGAAGGCGTTGTCTCCCCACGCCAACACGATGCCTTCGGTCTGCGCTGCCTGGGTCATCATTGTTCTCCTTCTCGAGGCTGCTTTCCTCCTCAGGTGGCGGCTTTGGCTCGCGCCGCCTCCCGATCACCCCAGTCGTGACGGCTATCTCTGGTCATCATTACCGGTCGGCGTCCCACTGCCAGTGGACCGGCGCCCCGGCGGGGGCGGGACGGCGTCCTCGTGTCGAGATGCCGGTCAGTCCAAAATCGCCGTCAGCACGTCTACTGTGGCAGCCAGATCGGACAGGGCGTGCGTGGCGCCCGCGCATCGCAATCGCTCGAGGTGCGAGGGATCATCCGAAACGGCCACGACCCGCACCCCGCGTCGTACGGCCGCGCCGACGTCGACCAGTTCGTCGGTAACCAGCACGGATGCGGAGGGAACACGCTGGTCGTACTTGGCTGCCACTTTGGAGCGCACCACGTCGACGAGGGTCTCGCGGTCCGGTGTGTCCGAGCCGTATCCGCCGATGTCCAGATCCAGATAGCGATCGAGACTGACCGCGCTCACCTGGCGCACGGCCTCGGCCTCGGCGAGCCCGGTCAGCAGCGACAGCGGCGCCTGCTGCCGTTGTTTGAGCTGGGTCAGTATCTCGGCACTGCCAGGTGTTCGCTGATCACCGCGGACCAGGATCCGTGGTACTCCCCAGAGCACGATTCGTTCCTCGGCCATGTGTCGTCCTTCCTTGGCGCCGGTCCCGCTCGTCAGCCTTCGTGTCGGTCCGATGACGCCGTTCCCGTGGTGTCCACGGCGGGCCGTCCCCTGCCGGCGTCGCGCCCACCGTCCGCGCCACGTCCTGGTGCGTTTCCCCGCAGCGGCAATTCCTTGAGGAACAGCACGATGACGACGCTCGCCACCGCGACGCCGAATGCCGCGAGGAACACCACGTGCAGGGAACCAGCCACGGCGTGGGCAACACCGGCGGCGGTCGCCGGATCGAACTGACGGATCCGCTGTGGGCTGGACACAAGGGAGTTCGCATCCACCGCCACCGAGCCCGGAACGCGAGGAAGCAAGATTCCCAGCTGGGCGGTGAAGATCGCGCCGAACGCGGCGAGACCTATCGCTCCGCCGAGTGAGGAGAAGAAGTTCGTGCTCGCGGTCGCGGTGCCCAACTGCCCGCGGTCCACCGCATTCTGCACCGCGATGACCAGATTCTGCCTGATCATGCCGAACCCGAGTCCCATCACGATCATGTCAAGACCGAGCACCCACCAGTCGGTGTCCACGTCGAGCAGGGAGAACAGTGCCATCGCCAGCGCGATCAACGCCGTGCCGACGACCGGGTAGACCTTGTACCGGCCGGTCTTGGTGACCAGCCAGCCGGAACCAGCGGCCGCCAGCATGATCGGCAACAGCATCGGAAGCAGCCGCAGTCCCGCCCGCGTCGCGTTCTGGCCCAACACGATCTGGAGATAGCTCGGCAGGAACACGTTGGCCGCGAAGAAACACGCGCTGACCGTCAGTGCGCTCGCCGCGGCCACCGCGACAACCGGGTTGGCGAGCATGGGCAGCGGAAGCACCGGCTCGGTCGCTCTGCGTTCCCACATCAGGAACGCGGCAAGCAGCACGGCGAACAGTACGCAGAGTCCGAGCACGGGAGCCGATGTCCACGGGTACACGCGTCCGCCCAAGGTGGTGATCAGCAGGAGCGCGGACACCGATGCGACCAGCAGCACCGACCCGAGGTAATCGACCTCACGTGCGAACCGGTTGCCGACCGGGGGCAGCGCGACACCGATGATCATCAGTGCGACCAGCCCGATCGGCAGGTTGATGTAGAACACCCATGGCCACGAGAACGTATCGACGAGCATCCCGCC
>JAFAZC010000008.1 GCA_019239965.1 Kutzneria sp.
AGGGAGCCAATTCCGCGTTGGAAGACGCCGACTGCCTCGCCACGTGCTTGCCGAACACGACGAGCTGGCATCCGCGATCAACGCCTACGAACAGCGACGCCTCGCACCGGCGAACAACCTCGTTACCCAGTCACGCCGCATCGCCACCATGACCACGACCCCTGCCCACACAACGGCATAACGCATGGCGCCGTGCTGACCGTTGATACATCCTCAGGACGGATGTCGATGGTCGGCATGGCTGATCACGTTGACGGACAGGAGAATCATCGTGGCGATCACGGCAGTTCAATTTGTGAAGTTCCCGGTAGCTGACCTGGAAAGGAGTATGGATTTCTACATAGGCGCACTAGGGTTCCGGGTTCTGATTGATGACATGAGCCCGTTCGGTCGGTACGTGGTCGTCGCACCGCGCGACTCTGACACGGGCATCGCGCTCGTCCACTTCGACGTGCGGCCCGATGGAGGACGCGGCCATCCGGGCAACATTCAGATTCTCTCCGATGACGTCGACGCCGACGTCGAATGCCTACGTTCCATCGGCGTTGCGGTCAGCGGGCCGACCACGACGCCATGGGGCCACATGGCGATTCTCGCAGATCCCGACGGCAACGCGATCTCCGTCCTCCAACGGCAAGCATCTGATTCCATCAGCTCATGAGCTGTCCCAAGGCTTGCCAGGTGCGTAGGCGTCCAGCTGGCCCACCCAGGTCGGTCTCGGTAGCGATGATCTCGGTCGCTCCGGCATCGAGGTAGCGCCGGAGGCTGGCCCCCACGGTGTCCTCGTCTCCGATGACGGCAAGGTCTCCGGCCCGTTCGACACCTTCCTCGTCGAGAACGCGACGGTAGGACGGGATTGTTTCGTAGAAGGCGAGGCGTTCCCGGGCGGCGCGTCGGGCGTGGTCGAGATCGGAGCTGACAGCGACGGGCACGATGGCCACAATCGCTGGCGCGGGCCGGCCGACACGTTCCGCGGCCGCGGTCACGGTGGGGACGATCCGTCTGGCCAACACGCCAGGGCCGGCCAGACGGGGCAGCACGCCGGTGGCGAGTTCCCCGGTGACACGCAGTGCTTGGGGTCCCATGGCGGCGACTAGAACTGGGACTGGGGGCATAGCTCCCGCGACCGCGGCCGACATGGGCGTGGTGGCGGTGATCAGTTCTCCGTGGAAGTCGACGGTTCCGGTGCGCAACAGCGGGTCCAAGGCGGTGAGGAACTCGCGCAGGCGGGCAACGGGCCGCTGGTAGGGCACGCCGAAGGTCGACTCGACGAGTGCCGGGGCGCCGAGGGCCAGTCCGAGTCGGAAGCGGCCGCCGGTGGCGGCCTGGCTGGTTTGGGCCTGCGAACTGACCAAGATCGGATGCCGAGCGAAGATCGGGACCGCGGCGACCCCGACGCGAAGACCCGGGATCTCGTGGCCGACGATGCCGGCCAGGCCGATCGCGTCGGTGTCAAAGCGTTGCCCGAACCAGACGTCGCCGAGTCCGGCATCAGCGGCTTCGCGAGCGGCGGTGATCGCATCCTCGACGTTGTTCTCGCCTCGAATCGCCGTCAGTGACACCCCGATTCGCATGAATACCACAACCAAGCCGACGTCCTGCGTGTTCCCGCGAGCCGGCGTCAGTTGACTGGCGAGCGGCGTTCCATGAGGACGGTATCGCGCCAGACGCCATCGAGTTGGGCGATGCGCTCGCGGATGCCGACGGTGCGGTAACCGGCAGCGTGGTGCAGGGCGATACTGGTCCGGTTCTCAGTGAAGATCGAGGTTTGCAACATCCACAATCCGTCGGCGTCGGCGGCGGTGACTTGCCTGTGCAGCAACGCTTTGCCGACACCGCGGCCATGGTGGTCACCATCGACGTAAACGGAGGTTTCGGCGACGCCGGCGTAGCAGGCACGGGTAGAGACCGGGCCGGCGGCGGTCCAGCCGACGACATCGCCGTCGATCTCGGCGACCCACCGATGCTCCGGCAGCCATTTGGCGTCGAGGCTGGCGCGGCTGGGCACGATGGTCTCGAAGGTGGCGAGCCTGGTGGTGATGCCCTCGCCGTAGATCCGGCGGACGGCGGGCCAGTCGCCGGATCGCAGCGCGCGGACGGTGACATCGTCGGGCAGGGTGTCCGGGCAGCAGGGGCGCGGTGCGAGCAGGCCCATGACGGCGTCGGCGGCGTGCGGCAGGCCTGCGCAGCAGGCTTCGTTGACGGTGACGATGGTGGCGGTGCCCTCCTTACGCAGGCGGACGAAGCCGACATCGGCCAGCTTGCGCACGTGGTGTGACGTGGTGGATTGACTGGTTCCGAGGATCTCGGTGAGCGCGCCCACCGTGATGCCTTTCGGGCTGGTGGCGACCGCGTGCAGCAGCCTGACGCGGACGGGCTCGGCCAGGCAGGCGAACCATTCCGCGTAGGTGGTGGCCTCGCCGGTGGGCAGCACCTGGGCCTGGGGCGGCGCGATCGACATGTCACTCAGTATATCGATTGAAATCGATGGTTGTATCAATCGAACTCGGTCGATACACTCAAGATACATTTATCGAACCCGGTCGATGAAAGAGGTGTCGGATGTCGGCCTTGCCTGTGGTGGTCGTTGGAGCGGGCCCGGTCGGATTGGCCGCCGCGGCGGAACTAGCCGAGCGCGAACTGCCAGTGCTCGTGCTTGAACGCGGCAAGCAGGCGGGCGCGGCCGTGGCGCAGTGGCGCCACATACAGTTGTTCTCTCGCTGGGCCGAGCTGGTCGCACCGGCCGCGCGCCGGTTGTTGGAGCCGCGCGGCTGGCGGCACCCGGATGCCGGGAGTTGCCCGACCGGGCGGGAATGGACCGACCGGTACCTGCGTCCACTGGCCGACGCTCTCGGCGAGCAGGTGCGGTTGGGTGCGGAAGTGGTCGGTGTCGCCCGCCGAGGCCGGGACCGGGTGGTCGGTGCTGGACGGGAGTCCGAACCGCTGACAGTGCATGTCCGCACCGCCGCGGGCGAGGAACGGATCGCCACGCGTGCGGTGATCGATGCCTCGGGGACGTGGGCTTCGCCGAACCCGCTGGGTGGAGACGGTCTGCCGGCGGTCGGTGAAACCGCCGCGAGTGACCGGATCGTCTATCGGGTTCCGAATCTGGCCGATGCCACAGTGGCCGCCCGGTACGCGGGCCGGCACGTGGTGGTGGCCGGGAGCGGGCATTCGGCGCTGACCGTGCTGGTGGCCTTCGCTGGGCTGGCCGCACAGGATCCGTCGACGCGGATCAGCTGGTTGGTGCGCCGGGACGCCATCGGCGCGGTGTTCGGCGGTGGCCAGGCCGATCAGCTCCCGGCCCGTGGCGCGCTGGGACTGGCCGCGAGGGCCGCGGTTGAGGCCGGGCGCATCGCGGTCGTGACCGGGTTTCGCACCGAGGCCGTCGAACGTGATGCGGAAGCTCGGTTGACACTGGTGTCGGCCGAGGGCCAACGTCTCGAGGCGGTCGACCAGGTCGTGGTGCTGGCCGGGTTCCGTCCCGATCTGTCTTGGTTGTCCGAGGTTCGGCTGGCGCTGGATGCGACCCTGCAAGCGCCGGTGGCGTTGGCGCCACTGATCGATCCGAACGTGCACTCCTGCGGCACTGTTCCACCGCACGGGGTCACGGAGCTGGCGCACCCGGAGCCGGGGGTGTTCCTGGTCGGGATGAAGAGCTACGGCCGGGCTCCGACGTTTCTGGCGATGACGGGCTACGAGCAGGTCCGCTCGGTCACCGCCGCCCTGGCCGGTGACCGGGAAGCCGCCGAGCGGGTGGAGCTGGTGCTGCCCGAGACCGGCGTATGCGGCGGCGGGCTGTTCGACGCCCCAGTCAGGACGGCCATCGGCGGATGCTGCGGCACCCCTGTGGGTGTCCAGGACCTGTCGTTGTCCACGCCGACAGGACGCTGATGTGCGCGGCCTAATTCTGCCGGTCGGATTCGACACTCGTGATCAGGGGGCGGTCGAGCGTGAGGCAGGGACCGGTTTTCCTTGCCCTGCCTGGTAGCCCGGCGATCACGCCTCGGCGACTCGCACCAGCAGCTCTGCGGCAAGCCCGAGCAGCTGGCGTTCGGTGGGACTGAGCGCGCGTTCGAGCGCGCCGGACAGCCAGCGTTCCCGGCTCCCGGTGTACTCCCGCATCACCGCTCGCCCGGCCGAGGTGATGTCGATCAACGACCGCCGCCCGTCGGCCGGGTCAGGAGCACGGGTGACCAGCCCTCGGTCAGTCAACGACGCGAGGATCCGGGTCAGCGACTGCGGTTGGATCCGCTCGGCTTCGGCCAGCTGCTTCGGCGTGTGCGTGCCGGCCCGGATCAGCCTGCTCAGTACGGCCAGCACGGTCGGGCCGGGGCTGCCGCCGTCGCATTCGGCCCGCATCCGCCAGTTCAGCCGTCCGACGCCTTCCCGCACGGCCCGCGAGAGCCGCACGAGCTCGGCGTCCACGCTCAACTCACGTGCCGCCTCGCGCACCTCGCGGGACTGTCCCGCCAGAATGTCGGGTTCGGTCATTCCGTCAGACTAGAGCGTGTCCCCGTGCACCAGACGGGCGTAGCGCCCGCCGAGCGCCAGGAGTTCTTCGTGTGTACCGCGCTCGGCGACTTGGCCCTCGTGCAGCACCACGATCTGGTCCGCGTGTACCACAGTGGACAGTCTGTGCGCTATCGTCAGCGTCGTCCGCCCGGCGGCCAGCCGGTCCAGTTCGGCCTGCACCGACCGCTCGGTGCGGGTGTCCAGCGCACTGGTCGCCTCGTCGAGGATGAGCACCGGCGGGTTGCGCAGCAGCATTCGCGCGATCGCGATGCGTTGCTTCTCCCCGCCAGAGAAGCGGTAGCCGCGCTGGCCGACGACGGTGTCGTAGCCCTCCGGCAGCGTCGCGATCGTGTCGTGGATGTGTGCGGCCTTCGCCGCGTCCTCGATCTGTTCGTCGGTGGCGTCCGGCTTGGCGAACCGGAGGTTTTCCCGCACCGTGTCGTGGAAGAGGTACGTCTCCTGCGACACCATCCCGACACCCGCGGCCAGTGAGGCGAGCGTCACGTCGCGGACGTCGGTGCCGTCGATACGCACCTGGCCTTCGGTGACCTCGTACAGCCGCGCCACGAGGTAGGCCAGCGTCGTCTTCCCGGACCCGGTCGAGCCGACCAGTGCCGTCGTGGTACCCGCCGGGATGTCGAGGTCGACGCCTGGCAACGTCCACGGTCCTTCCTCGTCGTACCGGAACCAGACCGCCCGCATCGACACGGCGCCTCCGCGCACGGTCAGCTCACCCGCGCCCGGCCGGTCCTCGATCTCCGCCGGCAGGTCCAGCACCTCGAAGATGCGCGCGAACAGCGCCTTGGACGTCGCGATGTTCTGCCCGATCGACTGCATCGCGCTGGCCGGTGCGATCAGCCGGTTCATCATGCTGGTGAACGCGACCACGGTACCCAGCGAGATCGGCGTTGCGCCGCCGGCCAGCGCCAACCCGGCGATCCAGTACACCAAGGCCGGGATCACGGTGAGGCTCATCGTCCGCGACGCGATCTGCCAGCGCCCGGCCATGGCGGCGCTGCGCTCGAGCGACGCGATCTCCCGCGACTCGGCGCCGAACCGTTCGCGCATGAGCTTCTCGCTGCCCATCGTCTTGGCCAGCAGCACACCGGTGACTGACAGGGATTCCTCGACCAGTGTGGTGAGTCGCGCCATCCGCCGGGTGCGGCCACGGGCCAGCGTCCGCCGCTTTTCCCCCAGCCGGAGTGTGAACAGCAGGAAAAGCGGGACGATCACCAGGCAGAGCAGGGCCAGTTGCCAGTCCAGGACCAGGATCGCGGTCGCGATGGCGACCATGGTGGTCGCGTTCTGCACGATCGACCCGGCGGTCGTGGTGATCACGTTGTCGACGCCACCGATGTCGTTGAAGACCCGTGACAGCATTTCGCCGCTCTTGGTCCGCGTGAAGAACGCGAGCGACATCCGCTGCAGGTGGCCGTACACCGACACGCGCAGGTCATTCATTACGCGCTGGCCGATGGTGTTGGACAGCCCGGTCGTCGCGACGCCGAGTGCCGCGCTGCCGGCCGATGCCACGATCATCCCGCCGGCCAGCACGCTGAGCAGGACCGGGTCCCGGCGGGGGAGTGCCTCGTCGAGGATCGCGCGCAGCAGGAACGGCGAGACGACGCCGAGTCCGGCCTGCACCACCAGCAGCACGAACAGCCCGGCCATCGGACCGCGGTGGGGCCGGAACAGCCCGACGATCCGGTGGAACGGGACCGGTGAGTCGGTGTCGGGCTCGGCGAGCGTCGACCGGGCGATGGTCGCAGAAGTCATAAACATATGTTTACAGAATCTGCGGGGCCTCGGCGATCGATTATTCGTGAAAAGGGTCAAGGGTTGAGGGTCTCCCGGCGATGTAGTACATCGATGTGTACTAAATTCTGGTCGGTCGAACGACACCGACCGGTGTGGCCTGGAGATCTTGCTGGAACCGGTCGATCTGGATACCGCCGCCGTGCGGGGGGATCGGGGCGGCGACGTGCTATCGGCGCGGCCGCCGACTGGACAGTTCGGTGACGTAGGCGTGGGCCTCGACCATCAGGCCACGCCAATGCTGATGGTGATCCGGGATACGCCCCGGCGTGGGATCACCGGTGATGACGGCCCATTCGCGCATCGTGCGCCGGCCCAACCGCATGGCGTTGGCCTGCCCGGTGGCGATCAGCTGCACGACCCGGTCGGCGGGCAGCTTCACGATGAGCTCGCCCTGCCCGCTGGGGAAGGCGAAGAACGCGCCACAGGTGGTGAGTCCAGTGTGGGAGAACATCCGAGCGCTGGCCACCCCGGGCAGCTCGAGGAACTCGGCGGCCAGAACGTCGAACAGCGCGCCGTCGCCGTCGGCATGGTCGGTCATGGTCATCGTTCCTGTTCGCCAGGGAACCAGGGATCCGGCCCGGGGTCGTGGCCGGCGCCGGCCAGGCGCAGCCGGGCCAGGAAATGGTCCCAACCTCGTCGATGGCCACCGAGGTAGTGGGTGGGCAGGCCCGTGTGGTTCACCACCACACGGGTGCCGCCCTCGTGCGGGGTCAGCGTGAAGCTCACCCGCGACCGCCCGGCGGGCAGATCGGTGCTGCCGGCGTGGCCCCAGCTGACCACCACCTGATGTGGTGGGTCGACCACCAGGTACCGACCCCGGACCGGGACTCCGTCGATGTCCACGCTGAACTCGCCGCCCGGGGTGGGGTCCAGCACGGCGTGCTGCCCCATCCAGGCCAGCATGCCCTTGACTGTCACCAGGTAAGCGAACACCTCCTCCGGTGCCGCGGCGATGTCGATCGAGGCGGTGGCCGCGGCTTCGGTGGGCACGGTGCGCCGTGGGGGCTGGTGTTCGGTCACGCCTTCCCTTTGGTCGTGCTGGTTTCCACCGCGTGTTTGAGGGCGGCGAGCTGGGTGGGCCAGAACTGGTCGAGGTAGTGGCGGACCTGCGCCAAGCCGTCGGCCCGGACGGCGAACAGGTGCCGAGTGCCCTCCCGGTGGCTGCTGACCAGTCCTGCCCCGTGCAGAACCCGCAGATGACGTGACACCGCCTGTTGCGAGATCGCGACATGCTCGGTGATCTCGCCCACCGATCGTGGCTGGTCGCGGACCAGTCGCAGGATTGTGCGCCGATTGTTGTCGGCCAGCGCCCGCCACACCGCGCCGGCGATGTCGGGTTCACCAGCGGCCGCGGTCATGGTTGGCGGCCCAGGAACGCCATCAGTCGGTCCGACATGGTGCCACCGGTGAAGGGCACCGGTGGGGCGAACGGGCCGCCGCGCAGACTGTCGTCCACCAGGGCCTGGTCGATGTCCCACAGCGGCTCGGCCAACTCATCGGGAATATCAGCGTTCTCCCCGATCGCACGGGACAGATCCCAGCCGTGGACCACCGCGTCGGTCAGGCCGCGCTGCGCGACCCGCCGTCCGGGCTCGACACCGAACGGCATCACGCACTGCCGGTCCATCGCGCCCGGCGTCCGCCACGCCGCCAGTGCGCGCTCGGCCGCGCCCGCGAACGCCGCGGCTGGGTCAGATCCGATGAAGTCGATCCTGGTCCAACCGTGGGCATCCGGCGCCGAGGGTTCACCCGCGGCCACTTTGGCCAGGAAACCGACAGCGCCGACCAGATGATTGAGCAGGGCACGCACGTCCCACCGGGTACACGGCGTTGGCGCGTCCAGATCCTGGAGGCGCACCTGGTTCACCCGCCCGCCAGTCCACTGGTAACCGAGCTCCACCAGGGCCACCACGTCCATCGCATCCCCCATCGAGGATTGTACAAATGCATAGTTGTACAAACCGCGACGGTATAGCCTCCCGCCGCCATCCGGAAGGGGGAGCAGCACAACGATCTTCACGAAACGATGGGTTTGCTGAAGATCACCCCAATGCCGCCGTTCTCTCCCCTGCTCGGCTCCTTGCCTTTTGTGTCAGTACAGGCCGGGAAGGAAGCGTCGGGTGCGGCGGGCATAGTGCTGGTAACTGGTGCCAAAAGCGGTGAGCAGGAGTTTTTCCTCGGCTCGGGCGCGTAGATCGCTGCCGATGAGCACAACGGCGGTGGCTGCGCCGATGACGATGGTGGGCGCCCAGATAGTGGTGCCAAGAGCGAGTAGGTCGAGACCGAGATAGATGGGGTGGCGCACGATGGCGAAGGGCCCGCTGGTGGCCAGTTCGTGGCCGCTGTCGAGGTGTGCGCGGAAGCGCCAGGACCGAAAGTGCAGCCGGGCCCAACACATCATGGCGGCGCCGATCGCGATGACGGCGGTGCCGGCGATGCGCTGACCGGGGAACCAGGCCGGGACCATGGCCGGGAGGACGGCCTGGGCGATGCCGAAGTAAAGACCGAAGAACGCCACCATGTGCACGACGAGCAGCATCCTGGAGCGCGGGGCCTCCTGGGGCTGTTCGGTCCGGGGCGCGCCGGTGCCGCCGGGAGCGGGCGCGGAGCTCCTGCGTGAGGCCAGGTTGGCCAGGCCGAAGGCGGCCCAGAACGCGGCGTGGACGCCATACAGCGCGAGATCGACGTGTGTCATCAGTGGTGGTTCTCCGCTCGGCGCGGGGTGGGTCATCCGAATCTTCTGATCCTGTGAAGCCTGGTCGGGGTGGCGGTCTCGCGGATGCGCGACTCTGAACAGACATCCACAATGCGAGAGCTTTCTAGTCGAAAGTAATACAATCTGTCAAGTAATTGCATGTCGCTATGCTGCTTGGGTGTATCCCCGCGTCGCCCGTGAGCTGATCGCCGACCTCGGTGGGGTCCGCGCCCGGACCCGACTGCGGTTGTCCGCGTTCTGGTTTCCGCTGTGCCTATTCGGCGTCACTACCACCGGCGTTGGGCTGCTGGGCTTGGCGGCCGGGCCGGACGTGCTCGGTTGGGGACTGATGGTCAACGCCATAGTCGGCACGGTCGCCGTCTGGGCCTGGTTCCGCCGCCGCAGCCGACGCATCGGTCTTGGCGGCCGGTCCCGGTCCTACCTCGCCACGGCCATCGTCGGCACGGGCCTGTGTGCCGTGGCAGGAATGCTGGTGCCAACCCGCCCGACCGACGCCGCACCGTGGCTGGCATGCGCCGGTACGTACCTGGTCTTCGCCTGGTTGGAGCGCAGCCCACCGATCCTGTTGCTCGCCGGAGTGATCGCGGCGGTCAGCTTCGGTGCCTGCTGCGTCCCGGCGCAGCCCCGCGACGGCGTCGTCACCGTCGTCGGCAGCATGGTCTATCTCGGCACCGGCCTGGCGCTACGACATCGGGGCACAAGGAGCCATCTATCCGACGTCGGGGCTTGACGATGTCGTACACCAGCGGGTCCGGCAAACGTGGCTCGTTCACCGGCCGCGCGGGGCAGGCAGCGAGGCAACGCGCTCCGGAAACTCCTGAATGAGCTTTGCTCCCACCGGGTTATCCTCGGCCGGGCGAGGTATCCGTTGGTGGTGGCCAACGCGGTGGACCAGTACGACCCGGCTGCGCCTCCCATCATGATCCTGACCGCGAGCATGGGGTCCGGCCACACGCGGGCGGCCGAGGAGCTGGCGCGCAGGCTGTCCGGGTGGACCACCGTGCTGGTCGTGGACCTGCTCGATGTGCTGCCGTGGCGGCTGGGCACCGCGCTGCGGGACGGGTACGCGCTGATGCTGCGCCGAGCGCCCTGGCTGCACGAAGGGATCTTCCAGGTCTTCTTCGTGTCGCGGACGGCGTGACCCGCAATGCCATGGTGCTGCTCGTCGGCGGCCCGGCCGGACTGTTCACCACCTGGACGCCGCTCGCGGCGGTCTCGGTGGTCCGGCGCCGCACCGAAGCGGTCTCACCGGCCTGCCGGGGAACGTGGCCAAGGTGTGCCAGTGGCGCACGCGAGCGCAGCCTTCAGCGATCACTGCCGCGCGTGCGGTCGGCTCGTGGCGACGCCGAACCACGTGGGCAACTGCCTGAGCAGATCCTGCTGGTCGTCACCGGCCCACGCCACGTGGTCGTCCGGTCGCAGCAGCACGGCGGGCACGTCCAGTTCCTCGCTGACGTCGACAACGTGGTCGACCCGCTCTGCCCAGCCCGCCACCGACAGTCGGCCGGTCTGGTCGAGCAGCAGCCCGCGGCCACCGTGCATCAGCTCGTAGAGGCATCCCCGCTTCAGCCCGACGTCCCGCAGCCGCCGGCCGAGCAGGTCGTGCCCTTCGCCGAAGTCGTAGCGGACCCCGATCGCGGTGATCTTCTCGATCAGGTACCGGTTCACCTCCTCGAAGTCCATCAGTTCCGACACCAACCGGCGCACCGCCCGAGGACCGGGCTCGGTGGACAGCAACTCCATCTGCGCGCGGGTGTTGGCCAGCACCTCGGCGGCGGCCGGGTGCCGTTCGGTGTGATAGCTGTCCAGCAGGCCGTCCGGAGCCCAGCCGATGACCGCGGCCGACAGTTTCCAGCCGAGGTTGAACGCATCCTGGACACCGAGATTGAGCCCCTGGCCGCCGGTCGGCGGGTGGATGTGTGCCGCGTCGCCGGCCAGCAGCACCCTGCCGGTCCGGTAGCGCTCGGCCTGCCGGGTAGCGTCGCCGAAGCGGGACAGCCAGCGCGGTGCGCGTACGCCGAAGTCGGTACCGGCGAACGCCCGTAGCTGTTGCTTGAACTCCTCAAGGGTCGGCGGGACCGCGCGGTCCTCGGCCACTCCGTCGGCCGGCACGACAATGCGGTACACGCCGTCCCGCAGGGGCATGGCGCCGAACCGCATCTGGGTCTTGCGGACCTCGGCCACGATGGAGGCCAGCGTCTCCGGCGGTAGGTCCACCTCCATCTCGCCCAGCAGCGTCTCGACCCGGGTGGGCTCGCCGGGGAAGCCGACACCGAGCAGCTTGCGCACCGTGCTGCGGCCGCCGTCGCAGCCGATCACGTAGGCCGCCTCGAAGCGCTCCTCGCCGTCCGGCCCTGCGATGGTCAGCGTCACGCCATCGGCGTGCTGCTCCAATCCTGTCAGCGCGTGCGAGAACCGCACGTCGA
>JAFAZC010000022.1 GCA_019239965.1 Kutzneria sp.
GCTCGGCGGGATCGGTGACCAGACTTACGGGCGCGGACAGATCCGCGCTCAGCGCCCTGGCCCGGTCGACGGCTTCGGCCGCGGTGGCACCGTCCAGCTCCACCAGGAGCCACGCGGCTCCGGACGGCAATGTGACCAGTCGCCGGCCCGACGCGCTGTCGACGAGGTGTTGGTCGATGCCCTCGACGGTGGCGGGCCGGTGCGGCAGGATCGCCGGCACCGCGTCGGCCGCGGTCGGTGTGTCCGGGTAGCCGAGAACGAGCAGAACCCGCGCGGCCGGGAGGGGCACCAGATCGACCGTCGCGCCAAGCACGACCGCACAGGTTCCCTCGCTGCCGACGAGGGACCGGGCCACGTGCACACCACGCTCGGGCAGGAGGTGGTCGAGGCCGTATCCGGACACCCGCCGGGGGAGCGCCGGAAAACGGCGCCGCAGCAACGCCATGTGCCTGGTGGTGAACTCACGCAGCGCGGTGTGGATCTCACCGCGACGGCCGCCGACCGACGCGAGCGCGTCCAGGCCGGCCCAGCCGTGTTGGCCGACGGTCAGTCGAGTGCCGTCGTAGAGCAGGACATCCAGGTCCACTACGTTGTCGGCGGTGGTGCCGTAGACCACCGAGTGGGAGCCGCACGCGTTGTTGCCAATCATTCCGCCGAGCGTGCAGCGAGAGTGTGTCGACGGGTCGGGCCCGAACCGCAGTCCGAACCTCGCCGCCGCGGCCTGCAGGTCGTCGAGGACGACGCCCGGCTCGATCCGGGCCGACCGGGTGTCGGGGTCGATGTTCAGCACGCGGTTGACGTACCGCCGGGTATCCAACACGACTCCCGCGCCACAGGCGTTACCTGCGACACTGGTGCCCGCACCCCTGGGCGTCAGCGCCACCCCGAACTCCCGACACGCCGCGACCGCGGCCACGGTGTCCTCCACGTCGCGCGGGGCCACCACCGCGAGCGGGACCCGCCGGTAGTTGGAGGCGTCGGTGGCGTACAGAGCGCGATCGGCCGGATCGACGAAGACGTCGCCGCGGACGCGTGCGCGAAGCACCCCGCGCAGCGCCTCGGTGTCCGTTGGGGTCATGCTGGCCACATTTCCACTGCCGTCGCCGGAATCCGCGCACGACGACGTTGTGGCATGGCCACGACTATAGTCGTGCCACGGTCGGCCATGCCGTGTCGACGAGTTCTGGGGCTGAGGACAAGGTTCATGACACACCTGGATGCCAGCACGCTGGCGCGACTCGCCGATGTCCTGCCCGTTCCGGGATACGACCGGTCGCGGATCCGTTCTGGCATCGTGCACATCGGAGTCGGCGGCTTCCACCGCGCGCACCAGGCCGTCTACCTGGACCGGCTGATGAACGAGGGCAAGGCCCTTGACTGGGGCGTCACCGGGGTCGGGCTCCTGCCGCAGGACCGCCGCATGGCCGAGGTCATGGCGGCACAGGACTGCCTGTACACGGTGGCCGTGAAACATCCGGACGGCACGGTGCGGGTCAGGGTCATCGGATCGATCGTCCGGTTCCTCTACGCTCCCGACGACCCCGAGGCGGTCCTCGAGCTGATGGCCAGCCCGGACACGCGAATCGTGTCGCTGACCATCACCGAGGGCGGCTACCACGTCAACCCGATCACCGGTGACTTCGACGCCGGTGACGAGCGAATCCAGCACGACCTGAGTACGGGCGCCACCCCAACAACGGCGTTCGGCTTCCTCACCGAGGCACTCGCGCGGCGCAGGGCACGCGGTCTCGCCCCGTTCACGGTGGCCTCCTGCGACAACATCGCCGGCAACGGCGACGTCGCGCGCGGAATGCTCGGCGCGTTCGCCCGCGGCAAGGATCCGGACCTCGCGGACTGGATCGACACCGAGGTCGGCTTCCCGAACTCCATGGTCGACCGCATCACTCCGGTCACCACCGACGCCGACCGTCGGCTCGTCGCCGAACGGTTCCAGGTCGACGATGCCTGGCCGGTCGTGTGCGAACCGTTCACCCAGTGGGTTCTCGAGGACCGATTCAGCGCTGGGCGGCCACCGCTGCAAGACGCCGGTGTGCAGCTGGTGGCCGATGTGCACCCGTACGAACTGATGAAACTGCGCCTGCTCAACGCCAGCCACCAGGCCCTGTGCTACCTCGGTTACCTCGCCGGCTACCGGTTCGCCGACGAGGTGTGCCGGGATCCGCTGTTCGTACGGTTCCTCCTGGAGTACATGGACCGCGAGGCGACGCCGACGCTCGCCCCGGTTCCCGGTATCGACCTCGAGCGGTACAAGCGACAGCTGATCGAACGGTTCGCCAACCCGGGCATCCGGGACACGCTGGCGAGGCTCTGCGCGGACAGCTCCGACCGGATCCCCAAGTGGCTCGTTCCCGTGATCGCCCACCAGGTAGCTGCCGGCGGTGAGATCTGGCGGTCGGCCCTTGTCGTGGCGGCGTGGGCGCGCTACGCGGAAGGCGTCGACGAGGCGGGTGCGCCCATCGAAATCGTCGATCGCCGACGGGAGCAGGTCACCGCCGCGGCACGGCGCCAGCGCGAGGACCGGCTGGCCTTCGTGGCCGACCGAAGCCTCTTCGGCGACCTGATCGACGCTCCACGGTTCGTCGCCGCCTACCAGGCCGCCTTGGACGCCCTGCACGACCACGGCGCCCGGCGCACGCTGGAGACGTTGCTCGCGGGGTGAGGGGCCCGCCCTTTCCCGTTCTGGCCGCACCCTGACATCGGCCAGAAACGGCACTACGTCACTACGGCAAGCCGTGCACGACTACGAGATCCAGATGCGCCGGTACGGCTCGGCCGCGGTACGCGCCGCACTGCGCAACCTCCAGTTCCAGAGGAGAACCGACAACCCGATCGCACTGTCGGCGGCCAGGCTGGCCATGCGGGTGATCAATGCGGTGCCCGCGGCGAAACGCATGATGTTCAGCCAGCCCTGACCGGGCCTCCACGCGGCGACTACGGCGGCGGGGACCGCGGCTGGCGTTGCCCGTATCGGCGACACCGACCGGCGGCTATCCGTCACCGCCGTCACGGATCATCCTGTCGAGTTCGCGCGCGATGAGCGCCAGCCGCGCCTCGGCCACCAGCGGCACCTGCCGTCGCCGCCGGCGGGAGGCGCTGACATCGATGTCAGCCAGCACGAGAGCGGGATCGTCCATCGGCGCTATGGCGACCACCTGTCCGCTAGGGTCGATCACCCGGGAGCCTCCCCAGAACCGGGCTCCCCGCTCGACACCGACCCGGTTGACGAACACCACCCAGCACTGCTGCATGCGTGCGGTGAAGGACAGCAGCTGCTCCCAGTACTCGACGGTGTTCAGCGATTCCGGCCCGAATCCCGTCGCACTGTTGGTCGGGACGAGCAGCACCTCGGCCCCGTCCTGGGCCGCGAGCCACGGCAGCACCGATTGCCACGCGTCGTTGCAGATCAGTGTGGCCATACGGCCGAAGCGCGTGTCGTACGCACGCATCGCCTGCCCGGGGCTGCAGTATTTACGCTCCTCCCAGACCAGATAGTTGGGCAGGTACAGCTTGCGATGGGTGTGCACGAGTCCGTCGGCGCCGAGGTAGGCCGCCGAGTTGTAGGCGCGCACCCCGCCGTCCTCATGGAACCCCACCAGCACGTCGATCTCCGGTCGGCACAGGCCTGTGATCATCGGATCGGTCGACCGGATCGAGGAGTCCTTCTCGAGCATGCCGAGGGAGTAGCCGTGCAGGTTCAGTTCGGGAAAAACGATCAGGTCGGCATGCTGGTCCACCGCGTCGTCGATCCAGTCGCGGGCCCGTTCGATGTTGCCATCCACCTCACCGAGAACGCAGTCCACCTGCGCCAACGCGATCCGCACGCGGCTCCTCCTCCACTGCTCCGGGGGTGTGCGTCTCGACGTCAAACTCGCGAAAGGCGTTGCACATGGAGCAATCACCGTTGCGTCAGAAGCCACCTGAGGACAGCATTCTCGTCCATGACGGATGAGGGCTCAACCAGCCTGCGGCGAGCTATCGCGATTCTCACCGCATTGGCGTCACCGGCGGGCACCTCGCCGAGCGGCGCCGGCGTCTCCAAGATCGCCCGTCTGGTCGGAAGGGAGAAAAGCCAGGTCTCCCGGACGCTGCGGACGCTGGCCGGTGCCGGACTGGTCGACCGCGACGAGGAGACCCTCGGCTATCGGCTCGGCTGGCAGTTGTTCGCCCTCGCGGCCCGGGCAGGCGACCAGCACCTGCTCGCCACCGCCGCGCCCGTCCTCCGCCACCTTGTCACCCTGCTCAACGAACGGGTACACCTCACCGTCCGGCAGGCCGACGCGGTGCTGACCGTGCTGTCGGAGAATCCCTCCAAGACGATCCAGGCCGCCGGCTGGGTCGGACGCACTACGCCGCTGCACTGCACCTCCTCGGGCCGGGCCCTGCTGTTCGACCATTCCGACGACGATGTCCGTGGACTGCTGTGCGGTGTCGACTTCGCCTCCGACGGCCCGAACGCACCGCGCGACATCGAGGATTTCCTCTCCCGTCTGCATCAGGCCCGCCGACACGGATTCGCCCTCGCCGACGAGGAGTTCGAGCCCGGCCTCGTGGCCGCGGCGGCGCCGGTTCGGGACTTTCGCGGCCGAACCGTCGCCGCGCTCAACGTCTCCGCCCCGAAGTTTCGGCTCGGCTGCGGCCTGCTCGCCGCCGGCCACCAGGTCAAACTCGCCGCCGAGCACCTGTCCGGCGTCCAGGCCTTCCCCGATCACACCATCGGAATAGACGCCAGGAGCATATCGTGATCACCGGTGCGACACCCCCGCCCCTTTTGTCCACTGTGTCCACCGAGCCGCGGACCAACCCATACTGACCGGGAGGAGGACTCGATGAGCTTCGCCAGCTACCTTGCCCAGCGCTGGCAGCACATCCTGGTGCTGGTGGCCCAGCACGCCGAAGTTGTGGCCATTGCGGTGTCCATCGCCACTGTTGTCGGAGTCGGCCTCGGAGTCGCTGTGCACGGCCGTCCCCTCGCCAACCGGCTGGCGCTCGCCGCGACCGGAACGGTGCTCACCATCCCCTCCTTCGCACTGTTCGGCCTGCTCATCCCGCTCGTCGGCCTCGGAACGGCGCCGACGGTGACCGCACTGGCCCTCTACGCGATCTTTCCCATCCTGCGCAACACCATCACCGGGTTGGAGTCGGTGCCCGCGTCAGTGGCGGACGCGGCCATCGGAATGGGTCTGAGCAGGACGCGGCGACTACTGACCGTCCGCCTCCCGCTCGCCTGGCCGGTCGTGATCACGGGCATCCGGTTGGCCACGATCATGGTGGTCGCCATCGCGGCGATCGCCGCCTCGGTCGCCGGCCCAGGCCTCGGCCAGCTCATCTTCCACGGGCTGGCGCACACCGGAGGGGTCAACGCGCTCAACGACACGCTGGCCGGTGTTATCGGAGTCGCGCTGCTCGCGCTCGCTCTCGACCTGCTCTTCACCGTGCTGTTCCGATTGACCACTTCGCGAGGCATCCGTGACTGACTCCGCAACCACGCCCGGGACCGACGTGATGATCCGCCTCGACCGGGTTCGCAAGTGCTATCCAGGGCAGGCTGTCGACGCCGTTGCCGAACTCTCGCTCGACATCCGCGCCGGCGAGATCGTCGTCCTTCTCGGCCCGTCCGGGTGCGGAAAGACGACGACCATGCGGCTGATCAACCGGCTGATCGAACCGAGTTCGGGCCGGATCTTCCTCGACGGCAAGGACGTCACCGCGGTCAATCCAGATCTCCTTCGTCGTCGCATCGGATACGTCATCCAGCAGGTCGGGTTGTTCCCCCACATGACGATCGGGGACAACGTCGGCCTCATCCCGCGAACACTGGGCTGGGACAAGGCCCGGACAAAGGCCAGGGTGGACACCCTGCTCGATCTGGTCGGACTGGAACCGGCACGGTACCGGGACCGTTTCCCCAAGCAGCTCTCGGGCGGCCAGCAACAGCGGGTCGGGGTTGCCCGCGCGCTCGCCGCCGACCCGCCGGTGATGCTGATGGACGAGCCGTTCGGCGCCATCGACCCGGTCACCCGCGAACGGCTCCAGGACGAGTTCCTCAAGCTGCAAGCCCAAATCGGCAAGACCATCGTGATCGTCACCCACGACGTCGCCGAGGCGGTCAAGCTTGGTGACCGCATCGCGATCTTCGCCGAGGGCGCCCGGCTCGCCCAGTACGACACCCCGGAACGGATCCTGTCCGAGCCCGCCGACGAGTTCGTCTCCTCCTTCCTCGGCACAGGCACCGCGGTGCGCCGTCTCGGTCTGCGGCGTGTCGGCGACCTGCGGTTCGAACCGCTCGACGGAACCCGTCCGATCGACGACCGTTGTGTTGTCCGTGCGGACCAAAGCGTGCACGACGCGCTGGATGTGATGCTGCGGACCGGATCCGAGATCGTGACGGTGACCGACGGCACGGGAGAGCCGATCGGACTGCTTCCCTTCACGACGGTGCTTGATCACCATCCGACTGACGGCGACGATCCTTCACGGCCGCGCGAACGGAGTGGCCACTGATGGCGACGACCGTGCTCGCCAGCCGTGGATCGCGCGAGCAGCCATCCGGTCGGGACAACGTGCCAGGTCGCTCCGCACTGCGGACCACGGCCGGCTTGCTGTTCACTCCGATACTGCTCTCCGCTGTCTGCCTCGCGCTGTTCGCCTACCTTGGCAGCCGTGACCTCGACGACATCGAGCGCCGCTCGATCAACGCGGAGGTGATCGGCAGAAGCCTTGTCGAGCATCTCCGTCTGGTGGCCTTGTCCACCGTGATCGTCGTGGTCATCGCGGTACCACTTGGGATACTGCTGACCCGGCCGGGTCCGCGCCGCCTCGCCCCCGTCTTCCTCGCACTGGCCAACATCGGTCAGGCGGTTCCTTCGGTCGGGCTACTTGTCCTGCTCGCAGTCACCGCGGGTATCGGTTTCAGCCAGGCCGTCGTCGCGCTGGTCGTCTACTCTCTGCTTCCCGTGCTGCGCAACACCATGATCGGCCTGCAACGGGTCGACCGAACGCTCATCGACGCCGGCCGGGGTATGGGACTGACGAGAACGGCTGTCCTGTTCCGGGTCGAGCTGCCGCTGGCCATCCCGGTGATGCTCGCCGGCATCCGGGTCGCGCTGATCATCAACGTCGGCACCGCGACACTGGCCGTGTTCACCAATGCGGGCGGGCTCGGGACCCTCATCGAGACCGGCATCGTACTCAACCGCATCACCATCCTGCTCACCGGAAGCATTCTGGCCGCGGTTCTCGCGCTCGCCGTCGACTGGCTCGCCGGCCTCGCCGAACGCCTTCTGCGCCCCCGCGGGCTGTAAAGCCCCGGTCACATCAGCCCCACGGGAGACTCGCCATGGCATCATCCTCGACAAGGCGTCGCGTGACGATGATCCTCGCCGCCGTGCTGCTGAGCGCCTCCTGCTCACTCGGCACGGGCCCCATCGCGCCGGGGAGCCTCTCCGCCGCGGGGTCCCTCGCCGGCGCGAGCTTCACCGTCGGCTCCAAAGAATTCACCGAGCAGGAGATCCTCTGTCACATCACCAGTCTCGCGCTGCGCTCGGTGGGCGCGACGGTGACCGAGAAGTGCGGACTCGCCGGGAGCAACACCGCACGAACCGCGCTCACCTCCGGGGGCATCGACCTGTACTGGGAGTACACCGGAACGGCGTGGATCAGTTTCCTGCAGCACACCCGCCCGATCACCGACCCCGCCGAACAGTACAAGGCGGTGGCGCAGGAGGACCTCGCCAAGAACCACCTGGTATGGCTCGACCCGGCTCCGTTCAACAGCACCTACGCTCTCGCTGTCAAATCTGACACCGCACGGAGTCTTGGTGTTCGGACCATCTCCGACTACGCACGTCTGGTGACGACCAATCCGGCGGCGGCATCGACCTGTGTCGCGAGCGAGTTCGTCAGCCGCGATGACGGCCTTCCCGGCCTGGAGAAGGCCTACGGCTTCGAGATACCGCACGCCAATACTGCCACCCTCAACGAGGAAGCCATCTACCACGCGGTGGCCACGGCGAATCCGTGCGTTGTCGGCGAGGCTATCGCCACCGACGGCCGTATCGAGGGGCTCGGGTTGACCCTGCTCGAGGACGACAAGCACTTCTTCCCGGTGTACAACCCGGCGCCGGTCGTTCCGCAGTCGGTGTCGCAGGCTCACCCCCAGCTGGCGAAGGTCATCCACGTCCTCGCCGCGGCCCTGGACACCAAGACGATACGCGAGCTCAACGAGAAAGTGGACATCGAGGGCCAGGACGAGAGCATGGCGGCCCAGGCGTGGCTGGAGGACAAGGGGTTCATCGGCAAGTGAGACGTTGACCGTTGCCATTTCCGCCGACCAGGTCTGCTGTTACGCCGTTCGGCCGAAGCGTGGCGCGCGGGGCGGGAACACTCGGCTCGACCGTTTTCACCGGCTTCCGACGGCACGAGTGATTCCGCCGCAACGGTTTTCTCTTCGTGCCACCAGAAAACGCTTCGTGACCAAGCACCATGGTGTATGGCCAAATGGTGAAGATTGACCCACAATCACGTGACACGGTCCGCACCCCCTGCAGCGAGATCGAGAGGTAGCCCATGTCTGCCACACGCCGAGACCGCAGACGCTTACGTTCGCTGATGCTGGCCGCGACGGCGGCCGTTTCCCTGATCACCGCCACACCGGCGATCGCCGGTACAGCGGACAGCCCCACCGGCCAGACGCGAACCGGTGATCATCCCGAGCGCGACTACGCCGGCTCGACGATCCGCGCCCACGAGGGCGCCTCAGCCGGCCCCGCCGCGGTCAGCCCGCAGGTCATGGTTCCCGGACTGGACGTCAGCGGCTACCAGCCCAACATCGACTGGAACACCGTGTACGCCAACGGGGCCCGGTTCGCCTACGTCAAGGCCACCGAGAACACCACGTACCAGAATCCTGAGTTCGCCAACCAGTACAACGGATCGTACAACGTCGGCATCATCAGGGGCTCCTACCACTTCGCTCTGCCCGACCGGTCCTCGGGCGCGACGCAGGCCGACTACTTCGTGGCCAACGGTGGCGGTTGGTCGCGTGACGGCAAGACACTGCCCCCGATGCTCGACATCGAGTACAACCCTTACGGCGCAACCTGTTACGGCCTGAGTCAGGCGGGGATGCAGTCGTGGATCCAGGACTTCAGCAACGAAGTGCACGCTAGGACCGGTCGCTACCCCACCGTCTACACGACGCTGGACTGGTGGAGCACCTGCACCGGGAACTGGCCAGGGCTCGGGGCGACCAATCCGCTGTTCATCGCCAGGTACTCCGACAGTCCGGGAACGCTTCCGGCGGGCTGGGGCACCTGGACCATCTGGCAGTACGCCGACAACGGCACCTTCCCTGGTGACCAGGACTACTTCAACGGGGCGTACGACCGGCTCCAGGCGCTGGCCAACGGCTGAAGTCCAGCGGACTCCCTGAGACGGTTCGCCTCAGGGAGTCCGCCACTGTCTGGAGTCAGGAGTTGTCGATCACCTTGGTGGCGATAGCGAACCCGCCCCTGCTCGTTCCACATGTCCTTCACAGGCCCGCGCGTCGCGCGCCGCCAGGTCACCGACTAGGCGGCCATCCCCTGAGCACCTGAACGACGCGATCACTGAAATCCAGCGCCTGCTCCCTCCATACCTATGTACGCGACCTCTTACTTGACAAGTGTTTGACAGCCTCGGGGAGGTCGCATGCCCTGAAGGGCACCTTCAGTGCATGTCATTCGAGGATGAGGAGCTTTTCGACGGCTCGGACCTTCGCGTAGTCGGCGAACACCGCCTCCCGGGGGCCTGCCAGGGCGATGATGCCCAGGGCGGTGTCGTAGTCGACCGTCCGGGGCACGAGATCGCCGTTGCCCTTGAATACGTGTGTGGACAGGTGCGTGGACAGGTTACTGACCTCGTCGAACACCTCGGCGTTGCGCAGTACGCCGGTGGCCGGGGAGATCAGGAACACCGGCATGACCGTCTGCCTCAGCTCAAAACTGCTGGCGCCGACAGTGCCATCTATGTACGCCTCGACGACCCGTTCCAGCTGACTGCCGCCCGTGGCGGCGCGGGCGAAGCCCACCACCGGGCCGCCGATCATTCGCGCGCCGGTCTCGATCAGCCGGGGGCCGTCGGGCGTCAACATCACCTCGTTGTGGGCCGCACCCCAGCGAATACCCAGGGCATCCAGCGCGGCCTCGGTGTACGAACGAAGTTCATCGAATTCACACCTGTCGATAGCGAGGAATTCGTTGTGGTCGAACACCGTCTCGCGATCACCGGCGGAGGTTTTGTTGTAGCGCATCAGGTGGGCATAGCTGTGTTTTCCCGCGGCGCTGACAGTGCCGACCGCGTACTCGACGCCGAAGACCCGTTCCTGCACGAGCACCGTCTCATTGGGTGTGCCGAGCAATCCGTTCTCGTGGCCGAGAACGTGGTCGAACACCCGTCGCCAGTCCCCGCCGGGCGCGATGTGGTGCACGTTCTCTGAGCCCGCCGATGCCGGGGGTTTGATCACCAATGCCGAACCGACGAGGTTCTGGTCGGCCAGCCAGGCCGCGGCCTCCGCAGCGCTGGCCGTGTGCAGTGTGCGGATGGACGGCAGCCCGGCTTCGGCTAGGGCCTGCTGCATGGCGGCCTTGTGCCGCCGGGCCGGGGCCAACTCCGGGACATTCGCCGACTCCGGAGTCAGGGCGGACGCCAGTTGGTCGGCCAGCGCGACGCCCCACTCCGATCCGGCGATCACCGCACGTGGCCGCAGCTCACGCAGCTCCGTCAACAGGCCGTCATGTTCCTGGTACACCGCCAGAAAATCGGCTGGCCGCAGGGCGTCGCGATTGCGGAGGTCGGTGGTGTGCGTCAAGCCGGTCGAACGCACCGCGACGCAGGAGACTCCTCGGGCCGAGAACGCTGGCGCGAGATCAACTCCAGCGGAGACCGGGTCCACAATGATGACAGGGTTGGTCACAGGGACACCTCTTCATGATTCACGGCTCCTGGCGGCCAGGGACAGCTGCCAGAACAGGGCGATCACCACGACGCCGGCGGCGGCGAAGGGCAGACTGGGGGCGGAGAGGCCGGCGGCGAGGGCCAGTCCACCCAGGGTGGAACCCATGGCACCGCCGAGCCCAACCGCCGATCCACACAGCGCAGCAACGGTGGCGGGCTGATCAGGACGGATACCGATCAGGATGGTTTGGATCGGTGTGACGATCGCCCACCCGGCGAAACCCCACAGGGCGTAGGGCAGCAGCCCGAGTACGGGGATCTGGCCGAGTACCGGCAGCAGCAGAAACGCGGTGCCGAGCAGAGCCAGGACCCCGGCCAGCACCGCGCGGGGTCGGCCGGTCCGGTCCGCCAGGTAACCGATGCTGGTGCTGCCGGCCAGACCGCCGATGCTCCAGGCCCAGAGCACCGCGGGAACCGAGTGGGCGGCACCCGATTCCAGGGTCACTGGGGCGGCGTAGGTGTACAGGCCGAGGCCGGCGGTGGTGGTGATCAGTGTGACCCCGAGGACGGCCAGGACCCGCCGGTCGGTCATGATCAGCATCCGCTCCCGCAGCGATGGCGGCGCGACCACCGGCACGACGGGCAGCCGGGTGGCGATTCCCAGCGCGGCGATGGCGGTGAGCAGAAGGATCAGCCAGATCGCGGCCTGCCAGCCGAAGAGTCCGGCCAGCCACAGCCCGAACGGCACACCCGCCACGGCCCCGGCGCTGTTGGCCCCCCAGATGATGCTCAGCACCCGACCCCGCGACCCCGGGTCGGACACGGCAGTAGTCACCGCCACCACGATCGGGCTGAGAATCCCCGCGCCGAGCCCGGCGATGCCCCGGCCGAGCAGGTACTCCGGCAGTCCACCTGCTGCCAGGGTCAGCAGGTTGCCGAGCCCGAACACTGTCAACGCGGCGAGCAGGACGGCCCGCGCCGGTCGACCGGCCAGCAGCACGGCGAACAGCGGGGCGGACACTACATAGGTGAGGTCGAAGGCGGTGACGCCCTGGCCGACCGCGGCGGCTGAGGCGCCTAAGGTGGCGCCCAGTCCGGGGAGCAGTCCGGCGACGATGTAGTTGTCGCAGCCGGTGACGAACATTCCGGCGGCCAGGAAGATCAGGTGTTTTCTGGCCGGCCGGACATCCAGACCACTCACCGGGCAGTCTCCCTGGCGGTGGTCAGTGCATGCAGGTAGTCGGCGATCGGCGCGGTATCCGCGATCGAGGACCGCGCGGCGATGTACGAGTCGGGTCGCACCAGCAGCACCTGATTCGAGTACGGGCAGTCGTCCGACCAGCAATCACCCTTGCCTGGGGCATCGCCGACCTGAATAACCCGCACGAACAGCGGCAGGTCAAGGTGCGGGAGTTCGTCGCCGAAGACCAGCAGCGTGAAGTACCGGTAGTCGAGCAACGAGTAGATCCGCGATTCTGATCCGTCGCGGTTCTGGACGCGGAAGTCGAAGAACCGGGAGCCGGCCAGCCCGTCCTCGCCGTACCGGATTCCCATGCCGGTGATGTAACCTGACCGCCGCTCGAGGATCTTGACGTAGTCGACCGCGTGCGTCCCGTTGTCGGAGTACTTTGTCGCACGCACCAGCACCCCGGAGGCCTGCACCACGCTCAGGGCGACCGGCTTACGTTCCTGCTCGTACGTCCGCAGGATGTCCCTCGGCAGATCGGAGCCGGCGGCCATGCCGATCTTCCACATGAGGTTGAACGCATCCGACAAACCGGTGTTCAACCCCTGCCCCCCGTTCACTGAATGGATGTGGGCGGCATCGCCCGCCAGGAACACCTTGTCGTCCAGGGAGAATCGCTCCGCGACGGATTCCTTGACGGAGAACTGGGAAAACCAATCGACCTCCCTCAACGTCAGCTTGTGCGGATGCATCGCCCGGTTGATTCTGGCGACCACATCGTCCAGCGTGAACTCCTTGACGTCCATCCTGATGTAGAAACGATCGAGGTCTCGTTCGCGCGGAATCCACGCCACATCCGATGTCTCGGCTTGGAAGACGATGATGTCCGGAACCTTGGGGAAATCGGTGTCCACAACGGCGTCCAGGACGGCCCAGATGATCTCCGGGCGAGTGATCTCGAACGGAATACCGAAAGCCGTCCGGACCAGCGACCGTGAGCCGTCCGCTCCGATGACGAACCTCGACTCGATGACCTCACCGGTGGACAGGGTCGACCGGCAGCCACCGTCGACCGCCTCCACCGCGACGACCGAGGTGTCGCGCCGCACCGGGGAGTCGAGCTCGGCGAGCTTCCGGACTAGCAGTGCCTCGATGTTGGACTGGCCAAGCATCAGGAAGTGCTTGTGAAAGCATCCCTGCAGTTCCTCCCACCAGGTCGACTGGCGAGAGACGAACTTTCCGTCAGCCCACACCGAACTGGTGTTGACAGCCTTCCCGTGCGGATAGAGCTCCGCGTGGACATCGACGATCTCCAGCAGCTGCTGCGAGCGGGCGTTCAGGGCGTCCGCCCGTCCCACTACAGTTGGTCCCGAGGACTTGTCGACGATCAGGACGTTCAGGCCGTGCAGCCGCCCGAGGAAGGCGCAGAGCAGGCCGACCGGACCCGCTCCGACGACGAGGACGCCGATCTTGTCCGGTTGCGTCGTCATGACGTCACCGGGTGCGGGTTGGCGATGTCCTGAACGTGCACGCGACGCAGTGCCGTCCGCAGTTCGGCGAACAGGGCGGAGTTACGGAAGGCGGGATGGGTGGTCACATCGCTGACGCGCTCACCGTCGAGGTAGACCTGGCGGTCGTCACGCACGCTCTCCAGATACTCCTGACCGTTCATCAGTTCGTCGCGTACAGCGGTCATGTCGGTCATCGGGCGAGCCCCGGGTTGTCCATTGGCGGATCGCCGAGCACGTGTACCCGCCGCAGATGCCTGGGTGCCTTGCTGGTGAAAGGATTGCGTCCGTGTAGCAGAGTGTAGTTATCTGTGATCACGATGTCGCCCGTCTGCCATGAGTGCGCGTAGCAGTCGGCGGGGTCGTACAACGCCGCCTTCAGCCTGCTGTGTACCCGGGTGAGTTCCTCTGCCGAGACTCCGATGAACTCCAGATCGGGGTGGTTGACGAAGTCCCGGTCCTCGGCGGCGACGGGTTCGTTGTACCTGATGACCTGCGCCCCGTGTACGGGATGGACGGTCACGATCGGCGAGGTGGTCACGCTGTCGTAGAACTCCATCTTTCTTCGGTAGATGCCGGTCACCTTCGACCACAACGTGACCGTGTCCGGATCGCATCGCGCCAGCACCCCAGTGGTGTTGGAGAACACCGTCTCTCCGCCGTTGCCCTCTCCCGGCGCGCTGACACAGTGGAATATCTGGAACTCGGGGATCTGCTCGCGGTACATCCCGTCCCAGTGCATGGGGACGTAACTGTGGTCGAAGATGTGGTCGCTCGGATCGTCGTGCTCGACAAGTTCGAGCACGGTGCCGAACGGCCACGTGCTCACCGTGCCCCAGCGCTCGCAGTAGGCGGAAAGGCTTGCCGGACCGTCGAAGACCTCAAAGTCCCTCAACAGAAGAAGATGGTGCTGCCTGACCAGGAACCTCAGCAGGTCGACGGAGAGGTCGTTGACATGTCGGCCAGACCGGGTGGCCCGTATCGAGACCCCGAATGGCTCGTTCGCGTTGACCTCGTAGTGATTCTGGCTGAGCGGGTCAGAGTCACCAGGCATGATTTTCTCCATTGGAGACAATGTGCAGGACTGTTGTCCTCGACAATGAATTCCACACCCGTTTCTCGGTTTCAGTCCGCTCCGCCAGCACGAACTGGCCACCGATACCGGCCACGACCGAAAGTTTGTTCAGCATAGGAGAACAGACAGAGAACACAGAATAACGGGTTCTTCGGATAAGATTTTTCACGCCATGCGTACGATGGTCAACAAGCGGACCAGTGCACGTCAGGGGCGGCAAAGACACGCATCGAGTACCGTACCAAACGTTTCTCTTGCACCGGGACAGAACATCTGGAACTCGACCGGCAGCAGTCACGTCAACCTCAGGCAAGGCTCTCGCTCCAGGAATTATGCAGACAGGGAATTATTAAGAGATTATGAAACCGCAAGGACATGTTGTCCAATAAGACAATTCCATCAGCGAACGTTATGTGACCTGAGTCACAGAAAGAGTCGTTTGACCACAAACGAGCAATACGATAAGGACATGGAGGTCGAGATCCGACAGCTCAAGATGATCTGCGCGATCAGCCAAACGGGCAGTCTGACCAAGGCCGCCGCGGCGCTCGGCTTGACGCAGCCAGCGTTGACCTACCAACTCCAGCGGATGGAGCGGACCTTCGGCGGAGAACTGTTCCACCGCGACCGACACGGTGCACGGCCGACAGCTCTCGGCGAGTTGGTGATCGACCGCGCCAGAGCCCTGTTGCCCGGGCTCGATGAGCTACTGGCCCAGGCACAGCTACGCATTGGCAGCAACAGCACGCTGACCTCCGTACGGGTCGCCGCCCACTCGACCCCACTTGCCGCACCGATCCTGCAGCGACTGCGCGAAATGATGCCAGGTGCGGACGTCACGATGCGTCACCAGCGGTGCGGGCAGGACGCGATCGACCTGCTCGCCGCCGGACGCGTCGAGCTCGCGGTATTGGTCGAGCATCCCCAGTTACCTCTTCTGCGCCCGCCAGGTGTCGTAGTGCACGAAGTGGTCACCGCACCGATGTTTGTCGCCATGGCTGCGACGAGCCCGCTGGCGGCGGAGGGCAGCGTACGTTTGTCCGACTTGGCTGATCAGAGATGGATCGTGCCTGAGGACTTGGAGATCCGTTGTGCGGAGTATCTCCGCGGGGTCTGCGAAAGGAGCGGATTCTCACCGGACATCGCATACCACATTGACGGGGACATGACCTTCGATGTGATCGGTCGTGGCCTCGGTGTCACGTTGGTACAGGCTACGGCCGTCGCGGATGAGAGCGTCAGCATCGTCCCGGTGCATGGAGAGAGCCCGTTGATGCGTCACGTTGTCGCGCTCCGTGTCGGCACTTCCGTGTTTCAGCACGCGGACCAACTGATCGACTTTGCGAGGAGGAGCTACTGGGAGCGCGCAGACAGGTCCGAGGTCTACCAACGCTGGCTTGGCGCCGTTTCCATCCCTCGCGGCGAGCGAGACATGCTGCCTGGTGCCGAGCTTCCTGATCAGCGGGCATCGGAGAGTACGGCGTCCTCGACCAGTTCACCGTCCAGGTAGACCAGCACCCGCTCGGCTCGAGGTACCAACCAGCACTCGGCTCCCAGCGCCGGCTCGGCGTCCTCAGTGACAACACACCGCACCGTTGTGCCGGAAACCTCGAGCGAAACAAGCTGCTGACTGCCGAGGTTCTCCACTACGGCCACTACGCCACACAACGCTCCCGGCACGGATGCCGTGTGCAACGTCAGGTACTCGGGCCGCAGTCCGAGCACGAAGGAAACACCGTTGGCCAATCCGGCGATGACACCGTTCGGGACGACGAGCCGCTGTCCACAGGTCTCCACCTGCCCGTCGACCACCATCGCCTCGAGCAGGTTCATCGGTGTGGACCCGATGAAGCTGGCGACAAAGATGTTACTGGGGCGTCGGAACACCTCGACCGGTGTGCCGATCTGTCGAATGTGACCCGATTCCATCACCGCGATCCGGTCGGCCATGGCCAGCGCCTCGGACTGGTCGTGAGTGACGAACACCGTGGTGACCCCGAGTTGGCGTTGCAGTCGTTTGAGAAAAGACCTGGCCTCAAGCCGCATCCTGGCATCCAGGTTGGATAGTGGCTCATCGAACAGGAATGCCTTGGGGTGGCATGCCATCGCTCTTGCCAGTGCCGCCCGTTGCTGCTGACCGCCGGACAACTGGCCCGGCCTCCGCGCGAGCAACTCCGCCAGCCCCAACTCCGCAGCGATCTGAGCGGCCTTGTCGTGCCGGCTTGACTTGGGAACACCGTTGACCCGCAGCGGATAGGCGATGTTGTCCGCCGTCGTCATGTGCGGGAAGAGAGCATAGTCCTGAAACACCATGGCCACGTCGCGTCTGCCTGGAGGCAGTCGCGTCACGTCCGAGGTGCCGATCGTGATGGAACCCGAGGTCGGAGACTCGAGTCCGGCAAGGGTCCTCAGCAACGTCGTCTTGCCACAACCGGAAGGGCCGAGTAGCGCGAAGAACTCACCGTCGGTGATGGACAGATCGAGGGCATCGAGCGCCCTGACTCCGCCGGGATAGACCTTGCCCAGCCCCGTTGTCGTGATGGCCGCCATCAGCGTTTGATCCCTCCGTGGAAGCGGAAACCGTATCGAGTGCTGACGAACAGGAACATTCCCACGACAGGAATCGAGTACAGCAGTGAGAATGCGGAGATCAGGCCGAGGTCCGGCTGCCCACCCTCGGTATAGAAGGTGTACATGACGACGGAGGCCGGAGCCTTGTCAGGCGATCTCAGCAACAGAAACGGAATCAGGAAATTTCCCCACACGTTGGCGACGGCCCAGACCGTGACGGCGGCGAGACCCGGTCGTATCAGTGGAACCACCACGTGCCGGATGATCTGCAGCGGGCTCGCTCCGAACACCCGTGCGGACTCCTCGTAGGAACGAGGAGTGGTGTCCACGAAGTCCTTGAGGATGAAGATTGCCGCCGGCAGCAACCCTCCTGTCAGAACCAGGATCACCCCGAGTTGTGAGTCGATCAGGTCAAGCTGGAAGGCAAGCAGGAAGATGGGTACCATCGCCGCGGTTCCGGTGACGATGGAGGACAGCAGTAGCAACGTGTAGAGCAAGGCGTCCCGCCCCGGGATCGACGCCCGGCTCAGCGCGTAGCTCGCCAATGCGGCCAACACCACCACAAGGAGTGCGGTACCTCCCGCGAGGACGATCGAGTTTCCGATCGAGGACAGCGCGTTCGGATTGTCCATCAGGGACCGGAAGTTCTCGACGGTGAACTCCGGGAACGAGGTGGCCATGGTTGGATGTGCGTTGAACGGCGCGAAGGCCAGCCACAGTACTGGCAGGGCGAAAAAGGCCAGTACCACGCTCAGGAACGCGTAGCGCCCGATTCGGCCGGTGACCTCCCAGGGGCTTATCACCGAGCTCGTCATGCCGCACCGTCCTTTCGCCGGCCGAGCAGCCTCAAGTAGCCGAACGCGATGACCAGGTTGACCAGCAGCATGACAAACGAGATCGCCGCACCGAGACCAAGCTGGCCACCGGTGAGGGCGGTGACATACACGAAGACAGGCAGCGTCTCCGAACGGTGGTCGGGTCCACCCGCGGTGAGCAGGAACGGGGTGAAGTCGTTGAAGGTCCACAAACTGACCAGAAGGAGGTTGGTCAGCACATGACCGCGAATCTGCGGAAGGACGACATCCCACAACTGCCGCCACGGCGTCGCGCCGGTCAGTCGTGCCGTCTCCAGCTGTGACCGTGGTACGTTCGCCAGTGCGGCGCTGTACAGCATCTGGGAGAACGCGGTGCCACGCCAGATGTTGAACACGATGATCGAGAGCATCGGATACCGCAGCAGCCAGCCGAAGCCGGGCGTGCCAAGCAGTGCGTTCAGCGTTCCGGAGTCGCGGTCGAGCAGTGCGATCCACAGGAAGGCGACCACCGAGTTCGGCAGAATCCAGGCAAGCAGCACCACGGCGTCGACAACCCTGCGCAGCACGCCTCGCCGGTCCCTCATGACCCAGGCGAGAGCAAGCCCAAGGCCAGCTTGACCGACTACGGCCGAGCCCACCACGTACTCGAGGGTGAGCAGCAGCGACCCGGCGAAGCCTCCACCGCTGAACACACTGAGAAGATTGTCCATCCCGACGATCCGCGGTTGTGCCGCCGCCGTCCCGGTGAGCTGGAAGTCCGTCGCACCGAGGTAAATGGTCCATAAGGCGGGAAGCACCAGGAAGACCCCGATGAGGACGAGGGCAGGAAGCACGAAAAGGCCCGCACGCCAACGGCCGAGACCGGCGGCGTCCTGATCGGCAGCCACCGCCCCGGTGTTACGGCCGCGAACCCGTGTCATGGTTGGGCCGGCGCCGGCGGTCACGAGGCGATGTTGGCGGCACCGCCGACGATCTCCGCCAGCGTCGCCTGATACGCCGTCGCCGCATCGTCCGGACTCCTGCCTGCGACCACCGCCGCGGTCGCTTCCTGCAGGGCCAACGACACCCGCGGATACACTGCGAGCGGCGGCCGGAACGAGGTGACGGCCAGCACCCTGTCGGCGACGAACTTCAACATCGGGTCGCCCCCAAGCACCTCGTCGTTGACGTCTGTCCTCGCGGTGATCTTCGGCGCCCCGTCGACGCCGGCCTTGACCGCATCCGCCGAGTTCATGAAGGCAAGCAGGTCAAACGCCTGGTCAGGGTACTTGGTGTTGCGGTTGATGATTCGCACCGAGCCTCCGGAATAGCTGACGAAATCACTGCCGCGCAAGCCTTTACCGGGTGCCTGGGCCGGGATGAGTGCATAACCCACCGCAGTGTCCCGGTCGGCCATGGGAGCGGTGCCGCCCTTCGGATTGATCACCGAGCGCCAGAAGTAGTCGCTCTCGCCGAGAATGCCGATCTTTCCGTCGGCGAACTCCTGGAACGACTTGTCTCGTCCTTTCGCCTCCTGCTGGAGCGCGGGTTCACCAAGGCCGCCTTGGTAGATGTCCCGATACAACCCGAGCGTGTCTTTCATTCCCGCGGTGGCGCCGGTCCACTTTCCACCCGCGTAGAGCGGTGCGCCGGCGCCGGCGAGAATGGGCAGCACTCCTTGGGTCGTTGTGGCCTCGCCCATGGCTGTGCCGGCGTCCAGCTGAATCGGCGTGACGCCGGGCAGTGTCTTGAGCTTGCGGCCAGCGTCCAAGATCTCCTGCCAGCTCTTGGGCTGCCAGTCGGTGCCGAGACCAGCCTTGGCGAACAGCGCCTTGTTGTAGTACAGCACGCGGCCGTCGATGCCGATCGGCACCGCGTACCGCTTGTCGTCAAAACGGACGAGATCCTGGGCGGCGGATGACATCTGCTTCCAGCCGTCCCAGTCCTCGGCCGCCTTCCCCGGCAGTTCCGAGAGCGGCTTGACGTACCCGGCCTGTGCGAACTCACCAATCCATATGCTGTCGATGTCGATGACGTCGGCACCGGAGCGAGCCTTGAGATCAAGAGAGAGCTTGGTCTTGTACTGCTCGTCATCGACACCGCTGGGTTGGAAGACGACCTTCGCGGTGACTCCCTTGGCCTTCTCCGCCGCGACAAACCTGGGAATGACGTAGTCGGTCAGCCAGTTGGCCTCCGCGGCGTTCTTGCCGCCGGTGATCGCGTTCGCGGCGATGGTGAGCGTGACGTTCTTGGCATCCTTGCCGGCGGGACCGCCGCAGCCAACAAGGGACGCGCCAACGAAGGCGGTCAGGGCCATCGCCGTCGCAGTTCTCACTGTCGTCCTCCCTGTCAGCCGGACTGGCGGGGGAAGCATGTCACGGGTGGGAGCCGTGGTCATTGCGCCATCTGGCCGTCGACCTCGGATTTGTCCGAATAAACCGTTTTATGCATGTGAACAGTGGTCACGTCGGCAGTCCCATCGCCCCTTGCTCAGACCATGGAAACGCTGCTGAGCTGGTGTTATGCCGTGTGACCTCCGGCAAGCGCCGAGGTCCACCGGCTACCCCTGCGAATCTGGACCGAAAGAAGGTCGCCATGGCCTTGCTCCGTAACTCGCTCGCGGCCGCGGCAGCCGCGGCCATCGTGTCGGGAGTTCTCACCGCCGCCCCGGCGGCCGCGTCGGCCGACACGGCACATGCCCGTTCGCTTGGCCCTCAGCTGACCAGTAGCAACTGGGTCGGCTATGTCACCAACGGCGGCACGTACACCAGCGTCGAGGCATCCTGGGTACAGCCAACGATGAACTGCGGCTCCGGCGACGGAGACGCGGTGTTCTGGATAGGCCTCGACGGCTGGGGCAGTTCGACCGTCGAGCAGGACGGCACGCGTGGCCAATGCATCATTGGACGGGCCGTCTACTCGGCATGGTGGGAGACCTATCCGACCAACCCGATCACATCGTTCAGTGACACAGTGCGGCCAGGTGATCAGTTCTACTCCAAGATCGCCTATCAGGGCAACGGCGTGTACGACATGGTGCTGCAGAACAAGACCGAGGGGTGGACCGAGCACATCACCCCGAGTGGTGCGGCCGGTGCCTCCAACTCAAGCGCCGAAGTCGTCGCCGAAGCACCAAGCGCTGGCTCACGTGAACCGCTGGCCGATTTCGGCACCGTGCACTTCTCCGGCTCGATGGCCAACGGGAGCACTTTCGGCAATGCCAATGCGCAAAAGGTGGACATGGTACAGAACGGGACCGTTGACGCCACACCGACGGAACTCACCGGCGGCACTGATTTCGCCATCGACTGGCAGCACCTCTGAACACGCTCACTCGGTCGCTGTCGGTCCGAGGATGACCGGCAGCGACTGATGGGCGTTGGAGATGAAGGACTGCATCGGCAGCAATTCATCCTGTGACACGGCAAGAGCAAGCTGGGGAAAACGCCCGAACAAGGCGGGCAGCGCGATCCTGGCCTCCAGCCGGGCGAGCGGCGCGCCGAGGCAGTAGTGCACACCGTGACCGAACGCGAGATGGTTGCGCTGCCGCCGAGTGATGTCGAAGCGGTCGGCGTCCGACCCGTGGTGGTCGGGGTCACGGCCCGCCGCGGCGTAGCCGGCAAGGATCGCATCTCCCGCACGTATGAGCACGCCGTCGCTCTCAATGTCCTCGACGGCGTAGCGCAACGGCACGTTGGCTACCGGCGCCTGCCACCGAAGTACCTCCTCGATCGCCTCGTTCCAGTCATGGCGTCCGGCGCGGAGGAGGTCGAGTTGCCCGGGGTGGGCGAGCAGGGCCGTGATCGCCTGGTCGAGAAGGTTCACGGTGCTCTCATGTCCGGCGCCGATCAGTAACAGCACCGTGTCGACCAGTTCGGTCTCGTTCAGTCTCGACCCGTCCTCGTCCCTGGCGGCGATGAGCGCGCTGGTCATGTCCTCGCCTGGCGCGGCCCGCTTCTCCGCTACGAAGTCGTGCACGATGAGGTACAGCTCCTGCTGGTTGGCTGCTGCCTGCTGCGGGGTCATCGAGGTGCGGAAGACTTCGTTGATGGCGGAACGCAGACTGGCACGTGACTTGTCGGGAATGCCGAGCAGCTGGCAGATCACCTCGATCGGCAGCGGATAGGCGAACTCCGCCCGGAGGTCGACAGTCCCCTGCTCCTGCCTTGCCGCGAGGCCGTCGAGCAGATCACCGGTGATCTGTTCGATACGAGGTTCCAGCGCGGCCGTGTGCCGTGGCGTGAAGGCCGCGGCCACCAGTGACCGCAGCCGCCGGTGGTCCGAGCCGTACGCGGTGAACATGTTCCGCACCGAGACCCAGGTGCACAGCGGCCAGTCATCGGGAATTTCGCCGTTGATCAACAGTGGCCAGTGCTGGCGAGGATCCTTGGAGACACGCGGATCACTCAGCAGGCGCCTGAGGAGATCGTGGCTTGTCACCGCCCATGCAACCACCCCGCCAGGGAGTTCGACCAGGCTCGCCGGTCCGTTGCGGCGCAGATCGGCCGCCTCAGCGTGGATGTCCCGCGCGGTCGGATCGATGACATGGGCGCGGGGTCGGCGGTCCATTCGGTTCTCCCGTTGTCTCGGCAATGGAACGGTGGCACGTAGTGGGCACAAACGGCGGCGAAGCGAAGGGGCCGCATCGGCCGCCGAGAGGCTCCTCAGCGGCGACATACATCCCATGTTCGGTAGTCTATGAGCAATCTCTCGATGGTATTCCGGCGGCCCAAGGATCGGTCCCCCCGTACGGGGAATGGTCACATCCGTTGCCAAGCGGTGGTTAACGGTCATCCATTACCAAACCGGTATTCGGCCCCCACACTTGCCGCTGGCGGCACCCATGACAAGCCCCGCCGTAACCGACAAGGCGATCCCTTGCCGCATGCGACAGGAGAGACGTGAGCACTCAACAGGACTTCGCCGCACTGGTCTCCGACGACATCCTGCCGAGCAGGATGCCTGACGTTGGGCTCATTCGTGACTATCTGACTCAGGGTTGCCGATACGGGAACCCGATTTGTCTGAGTTTCGGCGAAACCTGGAGTCAGGCACCGACTGAAATGCTCGCGCATCTTGATGGGCAGCCACGGCGGGCTCACGGATACCAACTGTCGATGTACGGCCTGCCCGCACTGCGCCGGGCGGTCCGGGATTACGTGATCGACAGCCAGCGCCTCGGCGGCGTCACGACACCTGGTCGGGACTACGAAATCGGTGCCACCTGGACCGGGACCCGCGGGGCGATGTATGACTTCGGCCGATTCCTGCTCGACGAGGACGCCGTCGACGGCCGCACGCCTGTCGTGCTCACAGCCGGCCCGAGCTGGGACTACGAGGGAGTGTTCGGATCACTTGGCTACCGGGTTAGCTACCACAATCTCCGGCCCGAGCGAAGGTTCCACCCGTCGGCCGAGGAATTCGGCGAGCTCGTCAGGAGAATTCGCGCGAGCGCGGACCAGCGGCTCGCGTTGGTGGTGGTCAACGCCCAGCACAATCCGACCGCGGTCAACTGGGATCCGCGTTTTGTGGACACCTGCATAGAGACGGCTATCACCGACGGCGCGGGCCTGCTGCTCGACGACGCGTACTACGCCGTACACGATCCCGGCGTCGAACCAACCTCGGCGCTACGCCAATTACTTGTCCGACTCGACGACGCGCCGTCCACCTGGCGCCGTCGCTGGCTCGCCGTTCGGTCGCTTGGCAAGCAGTTCCACTGCAATGGCTGGGGAATCGGTGCGCTCACCGCCGATCCCACGGTGCTCGACACGCTGGTGAACCACTATCGTCTGCACAATTCACTGATGTACGGGGGAATCTACCAACACGCGATGGCCAGATGGCTGTCCGATCCGGCTAGCGCCGAGTTCCTCATCCGGCAGTGCGCTGACTACGCAGCCAAGCGACGCCTCGTCGGCGACATGTTCCGGGCCGATCTCGGTTACCACGACGGCATTCACGCAGGACAGTGCAGCTCATACCTGATGTTCGAGCTTCCCCGGGCATATCAGGAACTTCACAACGGCTGCGAACAATTCCGGCATGACTGCTTCACCCGTACCGGTGTGCTGTTCGCACCCGCATGGCCATGGCCATATGCGCCAACGGCCACCGCGCTGCCCTACATGAGGATGTACCTCGGCCCAGGGCCCGACCTGATCAGGCAGGCCATCGAACGTATGGCGAGTGCCGGCTTCCATTACCACATGGCCCGTGACTGACTGACCCGATCTCGGGGTCACCTGATGCTCAGTCACCAACCCGATCGCGCATCAACTGGTCGACCTTGCCCGAAAGGGTCTGCACCTGTTTGATCAACGTGTCGATGTTGGCGGCCACGGCGTCCCGCTGCGCCTGCTCGTTGAGGAACTGGTCACCAGCGGGCGACTGTCCCGCGACTCCCTCGCTCATGCTCAGGATACGTTCGAAGATCCGGTCTTGCTTCCACTGTTCCAGTGCCATCAGGAACCCTCCCTGGGATATGGCGTCCGGGTCGATGTATATCTCGTCCAGGTCAACGTCTATCGGCTCGCTGCTTCCCATGTCCGGACGGAGCTGAAACTTGCCGTAGTTGTTGCACTGGTAGAACTGGATGCCGTCTCGGACGGTGTCCTTGGCCCCACACAGCCACAGCCACGGGGCGTGACCACCATCCTGTGCGGCGTAGATGAAGTCGCTGAACCCGTACGCACCGGTGCGCTGGCGGCCGAGCACGGACGCGGCACCGTCAAGGTAGGCCATCGCCGTTGACGTCGAGACCCCGAGTTCGTTCAGGTGCTTGTCGGCCGACATGAAGATCGGCAGGGTGTCCGGGTAGCCGATGCCATTGGCGTCGTTCACCGCGCGAAGTGCGTGCTCCCTGCCCGACTGCCACCCGCCGACGACGTCGTCGACATCCCACTCGTAGATGAGCAGCACCACTCGGCCGGCGTCGACGTGCCGTTGGTAAGCACCTGGGTAGTGGCTTATGTAGTGCCCATTGTCGGGATATCCGATGTATCGGAACAGCACCCGGAGGTCCCGTCCGCTCTCGGCGCTGTACGCGTCAAGTTGGCCCGGAGAGAACTCGCCTCCCGAGTAGTCAATGCCGTATGCGTGCGGAGTCGGCACGGTGCACCTCGCAGCGGATGTCGCGATTGGTGCGTCCACCATGGCCGCCCCGCGTCACCCTGGCGTCACCGCCAATTTCACCTAGTCAGGTGACATTTCGCCCACCTGCGGTCGCCGTGATCTCCGCTGACCCGTCCGCGACAGCCGGTTTCGAGTCGCCATCGGCGCCGCGGCGCCAGAAAAACGCCAGCACGATCTCCAGGGCCAGGCCGAGCCACACGTAGCTGTCGCCGGGCAGGTGCTGCCAGAAGGTCCATCCCATCTCCCGGTCGTGCTCCGCGGGCAGCCAGCCGAACGGGCCGAAACCGAACACCACGCCGGCGACAAGCCACAACGGCAGGTAGCGCCACGCCCGCGCCCGCCACAGTGCCCAACCCAGCATCAACATGGCCGGCGCCACCCACACCCAGTGGTGTGACCAAGAGATCGGCGACACGAGCAAGCCAGCGACGGCAATCGCGATCACCGCGGCAACGTCGTCGCCGGCCCTGGCCGCGCGCCTCGCGGCCACAACGGCGATGGCAACCACCGCCGCCGCGAGCAGCAGCCACAGCACCGACTCGACGTGGGCCGGCGGATTGATCCGATGCAGCACACCACGCAGCGACTGGTTGGTGGCGTACGCCACCCCGCCGACCCGACTGGGGTCTGCGAGCAGCACACCGAACCAGTAGTCCATGGTGTCCTTCGGTGCGAACACGAACCCGAGCAAGCCGAAGACCACGAACGAGACGGCCACGTTGGCCGCGGCCCGCCACTCCTTACGGACCAAGAAGTACAGCACGAACACCGCGGGGACCAATTTGATCGCCGCGGCGAACCCGACAAGCCAACCCCGTGCCGCCTGGTTGCGCACACCAAGGCAGTCGACGACGACCAACCCCATCAGCAGCATGTTGACCTGGCCGAAGTCCAGGGTGGCGCGAATCGGCTCGAACGACATCGCCACCACGGCGGCGGCCGCGCCAATGGTCAGCGCGAACCGGGACCTGCCCCGCAGCCCGGCCGACGCGGCCAGCCGGGACGAGACGACAAGGCAGGTGCCGGCCAGCGCGAGCAGTCCGGCCGCGCTGAGCAGCAGCTTCGCCAGCCACATCGGCAGCAAGGCGACGGCACCGAACAGCACGGCGGCGATCGGCGGATAGGTGAACGGCAGCGGTGGACCAGGCAGGTTGCCGGGGAAGTCCTTCGCGTACAGCGGCAGCCCGTCAAGCCAGGCGAGGCCCCCGGTTCGGTACACCTGCAAGTCGATCATGCCGCTGCCGAGGTAGAGGGCGGGGACGCCGATCAGCATCAGCACCAAGGCGATGCCGCTGACTGACAGGGCAAGTCCCGACCAGCGGGCCGACCCGACCCCGCCGTCGACGTCGGCCCCCAGTGCCTGCGCCATCGTTCTCCCCGGTGTCGTGTTCTGGCTGGCCATCGGAGCATAGCCGCCGGCAGAACGGCCCACGCCGGGCCCACCTGAGATCTCGCTGTCGATATCCTGGCAGTGGACTTGCCAGCCTGACCGCGGTTCTCCGAGGTCAACGGGCATGTGCTCACCCGGGTGATGGCACCGGTTCGCGCGGTGGCTCAGGAACGGACGGCACCAGTGTCGGCTCGCTCAGCCGGCTCTCAGGTGCGGGCGGCAAGCTGATGCGGTGCGGGCAGGGCCATCCAGGGCAAGAGGAGACTGATCGTGCGCGAGGTTGCGAGCGAACCACCGAGCACGGCAGCGCCTGCGCTCATGCAACCGATGAGCCTTCGCGAGGAGACGCCGTGAGCATGCGACTGTTGCCCACCCGGGAGCCAACCGTGCTGGCCCGCCGGGAACATTCCCGTGGTCGCCACCTCGCCCAGATCGACCTGGTGCGCGTGCTCACCTTCTCCAGCGTCGTCGCGGTGCACACCATCAGCATGACCAGTGACCCGCACAATGTCGTCGCCAACGCGCTACTCACGTTCCTGCACTTCAACCGTGCGACATTCGTCTTCCTCACCGGTTTCGTCCTGGTCTACACCTACCGCGACCGTGCGATGCCCCCCGCGGCCACGCGGAAGTTCTGGCGGCGGCGCATGGTCCTCGTCGGCGTTCCCTATCTGGTCTGGACCGTCGGCTACTTCCTGCTCGGTCAGGTCGGCGCGCCGACACCGACAGCATCCGACGCGTTCACCACACTATTGGAGGACATCTACCGCGGTGTCGGGTGGTACCACCTGTACTTCCTGATGGTGTCGTTGCAGTTCTACCTGCTGTTCCCGATGGTGCTCAGAGTGCTGCGTGCCACTGTCGGGCACCACCGTCTGGTGTTCGCCGCCAGCGTGCTGGCCCAGGTCGGCATCACCGGGGCGTGGACATACCTGATCAAGCCGGACCAGGGCGGGTTGTTCGGCACACTGTGGACCAATCAGGGAACGCTGATCGTCAGCTACCAGTTGTACGCGGTCGCCGGGTGCCTTGCCGCCTACCACTTCGAGGCTTTCCACGCCTGGGTGCTGTCCCATTCCCGGCTCGTGCTGTGGCTGGTGATTGGTTCCGCCACCTTGGTGGGCGGCTGGTACTTCGTCGGCATCGCAGCCGGCGGCAATCCCTGGGACGTCACCGGGGTGCTGCAACCGGAGATGATTCCGTGGTTCTGCGCGATGATCCTCGGCCTGTACTGGCTCGGAGCGTCCTGGCACCGACGCGGGCACAGTGGACTCGGCCACAGACTGGTCTCGGCGGCCTCGGTACGGTCGTTCGGCGTCTTTCTCGTCCACCCCGCCTTCATCTGGCTGGTGGGCTGGCTCGGCAACGACTGGTTCGCCGCTGATCTCTCCCCGCTGGTCAACACGGTCTTCACCTATCTGTTCGCGTTGGCCGGCTCTCTTGCGGTCGTCGAGCTCGTAATCCACACTCCACTGAGCAGGGTGCTGATCGGCCGGGACCAGCTGCGAACGAAGGCACCACGACCGGCCGCGGTACCGGCCGCCTAGATATTCGAGCCCGGGAATCACTCGAGCGGCGATTGTTTAACACTATGCGATCAATGTCGGCCCGTTGGTTGCACTGAATTTGCCTTTCTTGATACACATCGGGGTGTCGCGGCGGGCGCGGTGGCGTCTTGCTCCGGAGCACGCACAGCCTGCGAAGGGGGCACCATGAACGCGCATCGTCGTATCAACTCCGCCCCACACCGTTCCGCCACAGCACGCGGAGCGTTGCGAAGCCCGGGTTTGCTCAGAGTGGCGGGATTCGTCACGGCGCTGGTGACCGGTGGTGCGCTCGCCTTGGTCGCTCCGCCGGCATACGGTGCGGCCCAACGGGCGGTCACACCGCCGTTGACGACCCCGTGGACCAACCAGGTCGGTCCGAACAACGCACTGCCCGAATACCCCCGGCCAGAACTGACCAGAGTGGACTGGTTGAACCTGAACGGCGATTGGCAGTGGGCACCCGCCGCGGCCGGAGACGCGCCGCCGGTCGGCCAGCCGCTCGGTCGCACCATCCTCGTGCCGTATCCAGTGGAATCCGCTCTGTCCGGTGTCGGAGAACACCACGACAGGATGTGGTACCGGCGCACCGTCGCGATTCCGGCCTCATGGTCGGGTCGGCGTGTCCAAATGAACTTCGGTGCGGTGGACTGGCAGGCCGATGTGTGGGTCAACGGCACCCATGTCGGCACGCACACCGGCGGTTACACCAGGTTTTCCTTCGACATCACCGACCAGTTGCGCGCTGGCGAGAACGAACTGGTCGTCGGCGTGTATGACCCGACGGACGCCGGCGGGCAGCCGATCGGCAAGCAGCGGCTGTCTCCGAACCGGATTTTCTACACCGCGTCGACCGGCATCTGGCAGACCGTGTGGCTCGAGCCGACGGTGCCGGCGCACATCACTCGGCTGGACATGACCCCGGATGTCGCGGATTCCAAGCTCAACGTGGTGGTGCAGGCCGCCGATGGTGCCGGCGCCACCGCGACGGTGGGGGTGCTGTCCGGTGGCCTCGTCGTCGGCAGCGCGACCGGCGCGCCAGGAAGCACCCTGTCCGTCCCCGTACCCGCCCCGCATCTGTGGTCGCCGAGCGACCCGTTCCTCTACGACGTGCACGTGACGCTGGCCAGCGGCAACGCGGTCGACAGCGTCGGCAGTTATGTCGGCATGCGCTCGATCGGTCTGACCACGGTCAACGGCACTCTTCGCCCTGTCCTCAATGGACAGTTTGTATTCCAGCTTGGAACTCTGGACCAGGGCTTCTGGCCGGATGGCATCTACACGGCGCCGACCGACGACGCGCTGAAGTTCGACATCCAGGCATACAAGGACCTCGGCTTCAACACCATCCGCAAGCACGTCAAGGTGGAGCCGGATCGCTGGTACTACTGGGCGGACAAGCTCGGTGTGCTTGTCTGGCAAGACATGCCGTCGATGGTCCATGACCGTGCGCCGACGCCCGAGGCCAAGACGAACTTCGAGGCCGAACTGCACGAGATGATCGACCAGCATCGCAGTGTCACCTCGATCGTGCAGTGGGTTCCCATCAATGAGGGATGGGGGGAGTACGACCCGGCACACATCATCGCCGAGGTGAAGAACTGGGATCCGTCGCGGTTGGTCGACGACAATTCCGGCTCGAACTGCTGTGGTTTCGACGGCGGCAATGGCGACCTTATCGACGACCACATCTATGTCGGTCCAGGTGACCCACACCGGCCTGCCAACGGTCGTGCCGCGGTGCTCGGCGAGTTCGGCGGTCTGGGCCTTCGGGTCGGCGGTCACGAGTGGAGTCCTGGCAACGGCTTCGGCTACGAAATGCAGGCTGACGCTCCCACGCTGACCAACCGGTATCTGGGTCTGCTCGCTCAGGTGCAGAGCCTGATAAACCGGAATGGATTGTCCGCGGCGATCTACACCGAACTCACGGACGTGGAAAACGAGGTCAACGGCCTATACACCTACGATCGCAGGGTGCTCAAGCCGAACGCCGCCAGGATCCGGGCGGCCAACCAGGCGGTGATCGCCGGCACGCCCGTGTACGGCAGGACCGGTCTGCCCACCAACACGTGGCAGTCGATCGAGGTGACCACGCCCGGCTATACCGACCGCTACATCCGCCACGCGGACTCGCTGGGCTACACCGAGCATGTCGACGCGGGCAGTGCCGCGCTGCTCAAGGCCGACGCCACATGGCGCTTCGTGCCGGGCCTGGCCGACAAGCAGTGTTACTCCATCGAGTCGAAGAACTATCCCGGGGAGTACCTGCGGCACCAGGATTCGCGGGTACGACGCGACCCGGACAACGGCACCGACCTGATGCACCAGGACGCCACCTGGTGCGCGGTCCCCGGACTGTCCGGAACGAACGTTTCGTTCGAGTCCTACAACTATCCAGGCAAGTTCCTCCGACACGTCGACAGTCAGCTGTGGTTGGCGGACAACAGCGGATCGACGACCTACTCCAATCCCGCCTGGTACGGCCAGGACGTGACCTGGCACATCGTCGCTCCCTGGACTCCCTAGTCCGGTGTCGCGTGCGCCGGCGTGGCCGGCTCAGGTAACCACGTCGGCGCACGCCTGCCGCCCTTGCGAGCGATCCACCTCATAGCCGATATCGGCGGCGATCAGTCCTGATGGATACAGATCAGGTTGCCGCAGGTATCGTCGAATACGGCGTCGGTTCCGCCGTATTCCATCTTTGTGGGCTCAACCGTGAACTTGACGCCATGGGCTCTGAGCCGTTGGTACTCGCGCCGGCAGTCGTCTGTGGTGAAGGCGATCGCCGGCTTGCCGCGACCGTACTGGGCTCGTTGGAATGCTCGACCGGCGTCGTTGGCGAGACCCAGCATCAGTTCGGTGCCATCAGCGTCGGCTGGGTCGGCGACGGCGAGCCACCGCTCGGACTCGCTGTAGGGGGCGTCGGACTTAAGGCGGAAACCGAGCTTCTCGGTATAGAAAGCCTTCGCCCGATCCTGGTCGTCGACCAGGATGCCCACCATGGTGATACGCATGACACTCCTCGCAATCGTATCCAACTTTATTATATCCATATCGGATATATGTGACGACAACGTATACTACGGCCGTGACGGCTGACAACCTCGGCCCGCTGACCCCTGCCGCGCTGCAGGTGGTCCTCGCGCTCGCGGGCGGCAAGGCCCACGGCTACGGCATCATGGGATTCGTCAGCGAACTGACCGACGGCGCGGTGCAACTCGGGCCCGGCACCCTCTATCGCACGCTCGCCCGGCTCGCCACGGACGGCCTCGTGGAGGAGATCCCCGAAAGGCACGAGGACGCGCCACACGATTCGCGCCGCCGCTACTACCAACTGACCGAGCTGGGCTGGCGCGTCGCGGCCAAGGAGGCCGAACTGCTGGAACGACTGGTCGAAGCGGCCGCCAACGCCGGCCTGACCTCGAGATCAAAGCGGGCGGACACCGCGTGAGGCGGGCCCCGAGCCGAGCCCTCGGACTCGTGCCGCACCTGTTCGTCAAAGACGTGGAGGGCGCACTTTTCTTCTACGGCAAGGCTTTCGGCGCGGTGGAACTGTTCAGGAACGTCATGCCGGACGGGACGGTCCTGTTCGTGGAGCTCGCTGTCGGCGACACAAGACTCCTGATCAGCGAGGAGGTTCCCCAACTGAACGCCCTGGCCCCCGGCACGATCGGGGGCAGCCCGGTTCTGCTCACGTTGGAGACCGACAACCCCGACGATCTGGCCCGGCGTGCCGTGTTCGCCGGCGCCACCGTGGAAATGCCGGTGCAGGAGATGTTCTTCGGGGAACGCTACGGCAGGGTGGCCGACCCGCACGGCCACCAATGGGCTCTCACCACCAAGCGCGAGCAGTACACGCCCGAGGACATCCACGCACGAACGCCACCCGAGATCTAGAAACGGGCCGAGATCTAGACGACCGATCGAGATCCAGGGGCGTCGGAGTTCAGCCCATCGTCACGTGAGCCAGGCTCTCGTGACCGGGGTCCCGCTGCACCGGAGTCGATGTGGCGTGCGCCGGCCCACCGAGGCAGCGCATCAGGTATTCCCTGTCGACAGCAGCGGTGTGCGCGCCGGTCAGCCCCAGTTCGCGCAAACGACGGTCGTCAAAACGGCGCCGGTAGGAGATGAAGGGCAGGAACGTGCTCATCGTCTGGTACAACAGGCTTTCCCACGGAGCCGGCGACTTGGGTGCGCTCGGCACGAACCTCAGGTCGAGCGGGAGTATGTCGTCGAACAGCTCCTGGAAGACTTCCATCATCAGTGCCATCGGCACATCCTGCGGATGCACGATGTGATAGGTGTCGACCCCGGAAGCTGGCGAGTGCTCCGCGACGGCCACCATCAGTCTGGCCGCCTCGTCCACCGGGAGTATGTTCACCGCGGACATCGGGTCCCCGGGAATCCGCACCACGAGGCGGGAATCCCCGGCCAGGGCGCCGACTCCGAACGAGGACACCAGCTTCCGCGCCAGCTGCACCCCGGTCAGCAGTGGGTGTGCCGGTAGGTCCGGATGTGGCCGCTGATCGGCGACGAGCACAGACGGCCGGTGCACGACCGCGGGCCGGCCGGTCCTCGAGGACCACTCCCGGACGGCGACTTCGGCCAGGTACTTGGACTCCTCGTACCGGGTGGTGAATCCGTATGAGGAGTCCAGATCGTCCTCGTAGATCCGGCCTACCGGCTTGCGGCCGACCACACCGATCGAACTGACGTGGTGCAGCATCGGCTGTCTCGCGCCGGCGTCGGCGAGCTCGATGATCCGTCGAGTGCCGATCGTGTTGACCCGGTTCAACTCCTGCGTGTCGGCGTTGAGGTCGATCGACGCGGCGCAGTGCCATACCGCGTCCAGTGAGTCGGCGAGCGACCGGAACCGATCGGCGTCCAATCCGAGTCTCGGCTTGTCCAGTTCGATCTGGACCGGATGGATCCTCGCGGCGACAGCCTCGATCTCCTGCCGCGAACGACCGCTGGTCCGCAGGTACCGGACGATCCGCTCGTCGGCGGGCGCACCACCGGCCCGGCAGAGCACCATGATCGAATCATGGTCGCGGGCGAGCAGTTCCAGCAGTCGGGTGCCGAGCAGCCCGGTCGCGCCGGTGATGGCAATCGCCATGATCGTGACGCCCCCTCAGACGGTGTCAGTAGATGTCAATCCGGCCGGAAGCAACCAGTTTCCGAGGACTGAAGCGCTTCATCGCCCGCTTGCCTCCGGCCTTTTCAGATGTCCAGTTGTTCCAACAGATGCGCACCGAGCGCCGACGGCGTCGGATGGGTCCACACCGCCGTGGCGGGAATCTTGATCGCCAGGTCGGCTTCCAGCTGGTTGCGCAGTTGCAGCGCGGTCAGCGAATCGAATCCGAGGGTGGTCAGCTGAGCGTCCGGTTCCACGGTGGCGGAGCTCAGGCCGAGGATGAGCCGGATCTGTTCACCGAGATAGTCGACCATGGCCCTGGATCGCTTGTCGGGTTCGATCGCGGCGAGTTCGGCACGCATTCGGCCGCCCGCGGCCTGTGCTTCGCCGCGACTGGTTTTCGGCATCGCGGCGAAGAAGGAGGACTGCATCACCGACGGCAGCGCGGAAAACCACTCCTCGCCGTTGAAGTCGAAGACGCCGACTCGGACCCGCTGGTGGTCGAGCAGGGTGCTCAGCGCGGCGATGCCGTCAGCGGTGTCCAGTGTGCTGAAGCCACGGTCGGCGAAGTCGGTCGCCCTGCCGGCCTGTCCCCACGCACCCCAGTTGACCGCGAGGGCGGGAAGCCCCCGGTGCCTTCGCCAGCTGGCGAAGGCGTCCAACCAGGCGTTGGCCGCGGCATAGTTGGCCTGTCCTGGGTTGCCGAACATGGAGGCAGCCGAGGAGAACATCACGAACCAGTCGGGGTGATGTCCCTGAGTGGCCTCATGCAACCGCCACGCTCCGTGAACCTTGGGGCGCCACACCCGCTCCATCCGCTCCCTGTCCAGATTGACAAGGATTCCGTCATCGAGCACGGCCGCCGAGTGGAGCACGCCGCGCAGCGGAAGCCCCGTGCTGATGGCTACCTCGACGAGCCGATCCGCCACCCCGGGTTCGGTCACGTCGGCGCAGACGACCTCGATCTGTGTTCCAGCCGCGAGAAGGCCGGCTATCGCCTCCTCGGCCTGGGTCGAGGGTGCCGACCGTCCGTTGAGCACCAGCCGCCCGGCCCCGCACTCCGCGAGCCACTTGGCCATCTCGAGACCGAGCCCACCGAGACCACCGGTGATCACGTAGCTGCCGTCGGCGACGGCGACGGGAACCAGGCCGGCGGGGACGACGGCCTGGGTCTCACCGGAGGACGGCACCGTGAGCACCAGCTTGCCGATGTGCCGCGCGGCGGCCATCATCCGGAAGGCGTCGGCGGCCCGTTCGATGTAGAAATCCTTGCGCGGCAACGATTCGAGCCGACCTGCCGCCAGTTCTTCGGCCACCTCGCGAAGCAGCGTGCGGGCAAGGTCGGTCTTGGTACGCAACACCAGGTCGAGGTCGACGCTGCTGATCGTGATATTGCGGCGGAACGGGGACATCCCCAGCTTGCTGTCGGCGTAGATGTCCCGCTTGCCGAGCTCGATGAACCGACCGCCGACCGCGAGCACATCAAGCCCCGCACGCAGCGCCGGTCCGGCAAGCGAGTTGAGCACCACGTCGACACCGTGCCCGTCGGTGGCGGCCATCGTCTGCTCGGCGAAGTCGAGTGAACGGGAGTCCATCACCTGCTCGACACCGAGTTCGCGCAGGTACGCTCGCTTCTCCTCGCTACCGGCCGTGGCCAGCACCTTTGCCCCACGGCCGCGCGCGATCGCGATGGCCGCGAGTCCGACACCGCCGGTGCCGGAGTGGATCAGAACCCGTTCACCGGGCGCGAGCCTCGCCAGGTGCACAAGTCCGTACCAGGCGGTCAGGTACACCGCGGGCACCGCCGCGGCCTCGGAAGGCGACATCCCGTTCGGGATCAGTGCCACGAGGTCGGCCGGCGTTGTCACGAACGAGGCGAACGCGCCGTTGGCCAGCGTGAACACCCGGTCGCCGACCCGAAGTCCCTTGACGCCCGCCCCCACCGAGGTGATCACGCCCGCGCAGTCCCCACCCAGTGGCGGAAGGGAACCGTCCTCTGTCGGGTACAGCCCCATGGCCACGAGGACGTCCCGGAAGTTCAGCGCGGCGGCGAGAACCTGGATCTCGACCTCCCCGGGGCCAGGTTCACGGCGTGGCCGGACCACGAGTCCGACGGTGTCCAGGTTGCCGGGGCGGGCCATGTCCACGGCGAACCCGTCCCGTCCGTAGTGGACGGTCGTGCGCGGACGGGCTTTCCAGGTTCCGTCGTGCAATGGGGTCTTGACGAGCCGTGCCACCATCCGCTCGCCCTGACGCCAGGCGACCTCGTCCTCGGTGCGGCCGGACAGCAGTTCCTTGGCCAGTGCGTTGGTGCTGTCCACATCCACCAGCGTGACGGCGAGCTCCGAGTGCTCATAGCCGGCGACCCTGCCGATACCGCGCAGCCCGGACTGGGACAGCCGCACGTCCTCGCCGGGCAGCACCGGCTGAGCCCCTTCGGTGGCGATCCACACCCGGGGCGAGCGGCCTCCCATGGCCAGTGACCGGACCACGTCGACCACGCGCACCAGTCGGGCGAGCGCTTCGCCACCTGCCGGCTCCGCGTCATGATTCCCTTGCAGGACAACGACTCCGGTGACGTCCTCGGCGACGGCGATATCCAGTGCAGAATCGAGCGGCCTCTCGAGGACGTCACATGGCTCACTGAGCACGTCGGCCAGTGCGCCGGCGGCGCCGTCACCCTCCCCGATCAGCAGCCACCGACGCGGCCCGTCCTGGACACAGGCATCGGTGTCCAGTGGCGCTGGCTGCCAGGCGACCTCATGGAACAACGGATCCAACCGGCGCGGACCGGTGTCCCGCTCCGGGGAGACCAACCGGATCTCCTCGGCCTCCACGAGCACGGCGCCGTCCGGGTCCAGCAGCCTGATCCGCCCGATGGCCGACCCGTCGCTCTCGTCGAGCACCGCCTGCCCCTCACACCACACGCCGCGCGCTGGTTCGCCGTACACCCGAAGCGTCCCGACACCGGCCGGCAGCAGGGTCGGACCGCCTTCCGGCCTGCCCTTGATCTTGGCGGCGCCGAGCGCCTGCAGACACGTGTCGAACAGCACCGGGTGGAACCGGAATGACCGTGCGGAGCCACGGGCCTTGGCGGGCACCTTGACCTTGGCCAACACGGTGCCGCCGTCAATCTCCTGCACACGCAGCTCGGTCAGTCCGGCGAAGCAGGGCCCGTGGAAGTAGCCGTCAGCGCGCAGGCCGGCGTAGAACCCATCCAACTCCTCGGCCACGCCGTGTGCCTCGACGAGTTCGGCGACGTCGGCGGGAGCCGGCGACTGCCTGTCCTCGGTGAGAGACACCTCGCCCATCGCGTGGGTCACCCAGTTCTGCCCATCGTCGGTGCTGGTGATCACACGCACGCCGACCCGGTCAGGTGCCAGCGAGGTGAGCATCGTGGACACTTCGGTGTGCTCGCCGAGCGGGAGCAACCGGGAGAACCGCAACCCGCTCACGGTGAGCCGGCTGGCGGGGACCTTGAAGAACTCGCTGCCCGCCGCGAGCACCATCTCGGTGAATCCCGCACCGGGCAGCACGATCGCGTCGTCGACCCGGTGGTCGGCCAGCCACGGCAGCACGGCGGTACCGAGGTCCGCCTGCCAGACATGCCGGCCGTCGCCGTCAGGAAGCGCGACGTGCACGCCGAGCAGTGGATGGAGGTCAGCTCCCGCCGAGGTGTGCAGGTCGGGATGGGGCATGGGCAGGTCGATCCAGTGCCGCTTGCGATCCCAGCTCAGTGTGGGCGCGTCGACCAGCCGCCCGTCGGAGTACCGGGGTTCCCAGTCGATCGGCACCCCGGCGCAGTACAGCGTGCCCAACTGGATACCGAGGAACTCGAGCGGATCACAGTCCCGCTTCATCGTCGGCAGCACGACACCGCCGTCGCCGACCTCGGCCAGCGTCTCGCTCATCGGGTAGGTGGTCACCGGGTGCGGGGAGACCTCGACGAACACGCCATATCCGTCCTCGGCCGCCGCCCGGACCGCATCAGTGAACCGCACTGGCTGGCGGAGGTTGGCCGCCCAGTACTCGGCGTCGAACACGAAGGACTGGCGCGGATCGGCCAACACGGTGGAGTAGACCGGCACGGTGGTGTCCGTCGGCCGCAGCCCGTCAAGGCCACTGGTGATCTCGGCGAGCAGCGGGTCCATGTGTGTTGAGTGCGCGGCGATGTCCACGGCCACCTGCCGTGCCATCAGGCCGCGTTCCTGCCACCGCGCGACAAGGCGCACCACCTCGCCGGTGTCGCCGGACACGACGGTGGACCGCGGTGAGGACAGGACGGCCGCGGTGACCCCGGCGGCTCCCGCCTCGGCCAGTTCGGCGTCCACCTCGGCGGGCGAGAGGTCGACCGAGGCCATCGTGCCGAGGCCGGAAGCCCGACGCATCAGCCTCGACCGGTGGCAGATCACCCGCACACCGTCGGAAAGGGACAGTCCACCCGCGACGACGGCCGCCGCCGTCTCCCCCATCGAGTGGCCGATGATCGCGGCGGGCTGGACGCCGTTGGATCGCCATACCTCGGCGAGTGCCACCTGCATGGCGAACAGGGTCGGCTGGATCCGGTCGATCTCCTCGGTCATCTCCTCCGCGGACATCGTCTCGGTGACGGAGAAGCCGGCCTCGGCGGCGACCAGCGGCTCGATCGCCGCGACGGTCTCGGCGAAGACGGGCTCCTCGGCCAGTAGCGCTCGCCCCATGCCGGCCCACTGCGAACCCTGCCCGGAGAACACCCACACCGCCCCCCGGGAGGCCGCGAGCCGCGCGGTGGTGCATGTCACCGACGGCTGCGGCTCACCGTCGGCGAAGGCGTCCAGCCTGGTGACGAGCTCGGCGACGGTGCGGGCGGTGACCGCGAGCCTGGCGAGATGGTGGGATCGCCGTCGCGCCATGGTGTGTGCGACGTCGGCCAGCCGCGCATCGTCGCCATCCTCGCGCAGCCAGTCGGCGAGCCTGCTCGCCGCGGTGCCGAGCACTTCGAAGGAACCGGCGGACAGCGGAATCATCCTTGGCGTGCCGGTGTCCGGTGCGGCCGGCTCCTCGGGTTGGGGCGGCGCCTGCTGCAGGATCACGTGGGCATTGGTCCCGCCGACGCCGAACGAGGACACCGCGGCGAGCCGGGTGGCGTCGGCGACTGGCCACGGGGTCGGCTCGGTCGGCACGAACAGCCGGGTGGAATCCGGCTTGATCTGGGGGTTCCAGTCGGTGAAGTTCAGCGTCGGCGGCACGACCCCGTGCCGGAGGCTGAGCACCGCCTTGATCACCCCGGAGACGCCGGCGGCCGCCTCGGTGTGGCCGAGGTTGGACTTCACTCCGCCGAGCGCACATCGGCCCAGCCCGGTGCCGTAGACGCTGCTCACCGAGTCGAACTCGATCGGGTCGCCGATGGGTGTGCCTGCGCCATGCGTTTCCACCAGCCCCAACTGGCGCGGGTCGACGGCGGCCCGACGCACGGTCTCGGTGAACAGCGCGCGCTGGGCGTCGGCCGATGGCGCGGTGAGCCCCTGCGAACGGCCGTCCTGGTTGACTCCTGTACCACGGACCACCGCCAGCACCTGATCGCCGTCGCGCATCGCGTCGTCCAGGCGTTTGAGCACCACCGTGCCGGCGCCCTCGCCGCGGACGAAACCGTCGGCGCGGGTGTCGAACGGATGACACCGGCCTGTCGGCGAGAGCATGCCCCATTTCGAATAGCTGATCGGCGTCTCCGGGTTGATCATGATGTTGATTCCCGACGCCATGGCGAGGTCCGACTCACGCAGCTGCAGACTCTGACAGGCGAGGTGGAGCGCGACAAGCGAGGAGGAGCACGCGGTGTCGACCGCGACACTGGGGCCGGTCAGCCCGAGCAGGTAGGAGATGCGGCCGACCGCGGTACTGTGGCCGTTACCGGTCATCATGTACGCGTCGATGTCCTCGTAGCGTCCCGCGAGCCGTCCGATGTACTCGGAGTGGCACAGTCCGACGAACACCCCGGTGCGGCTGCCGGCGAGGTCCCTCGGCGGCATGCCTGCGCGCTCCAGCGCCTCCCAGGCCAGTTCGATCAGCAGCCGGTGCTGCGGATCCATCGTCGTGGCCTCACGTGGGGAGATGCCGAAGAACGCCGCGTCGAACCCGGTGATGTCGTCGAAGAAGCCTGCCCAGCGTGATGTACAGCGTCCCGGCACGTCGACATCGGGGTCGAAGAAGGCTTCGAAGTCCCATCGCCCCTCCGGGCCCTCCCGGATGACGTGTTCGCCCTGCACCAGCAGTCGCCAGAAGGCAGCGGGCGAGTCGATTCCGCCGGGATAGCGGCAGGCCATACCGACCACGGCGATGGGCTCTACCGCGGAGGCACGCTCGACGTTCGCCTCCTCGACGGTGTCGGGCTGGATGTCGAGAGTCTGACTCACGCGGGGCACCACGATTGAAGTCACTCCTTCGGGGTGAGAGTGCGCTGCGATAACGTGCGGCCCCCAGGACGGCACGTTAACAAGACAACGGTCAACGGGGTGCGATCACGCGCCGAAAGAACGTTGAGTCAGCGGGTGAACAACCGGAGGTCGCTTGACCGAGGGGACACGAACGGTGCGCATAAAAGAGCGAAAATGCCCATGACAACCACCCGCCTGCCGCGCTTGATGGCAACTCCAGTGGAATCGATCCACGCTCGGTAATGGAAGCATGCGTCCTGTCCCCACAAGCAACAAGTTGAGCTCGCGAACATCACCCGAATAGTGGGATCTTCGCAGGTGAGCAACTCGTGCGCACGTCATCGGCGATTGGACTTGCATCCCGCACCAGCTGTCATACAGTGGAAACCTCAAACGAGATCGGCACATTCGGTGACCACACGGACCGGTGAAGCAACAGTGCAAAACTCGACACTTTACGTAGCCGACGTACAGAAGGCGTTCGGTCACCGCCGTGTGTTGGAAAGAGTCGACTTCACGCTCGCGAGCGGCGAACTGGCCGGCATAGTCGGCGAAAACGGTGCGGGAAAGACAACGCTGTTGCGCATACTCGCCGGCGAACTCAAACCGGACCACGGCTGGGTGATCCAGCGCGGAATGCTCGGCTACTGTCCCCAGCGCACCGTCCTCAACGAGGCGCTGACCGTCGACCAGCATCTGCGCTACTTCCAGCAGGCCTATCAGCTGCCCGACCTCAACCGCGCGGGGGAACTGATCGAGCGTCTCAACTTCACCCAGTACCGGCGCACCCGGGTGCGCTCGCTGAGTGGCGGCACCCGACAGAAGCTCAACCTCACGCTCGCCCTCATGCACGATCCTTCGGTCGTCCTGCTCGACGAGCCCTATCAGGGATTCGACTGGGAGACCTATCTGCATTTCTGGGAGATGGCGGGGGAACTGCGGGATCGGGGGTGCTCGCTGCTGGTGATCTCCCATCTCAGTCACGACATCGAGCGGCTGGACACCGCGTACCGACTCGCCGACGGTGTGGTGTCACCGATGCACGCCGAGGCGGTGGCCAGGTCATGACGATGAGCAGAAGGGTGTACCCGACAGCGGTCGTAGCGGCGAGCAGGCGTCTCTACCGGACGGCGGCCGGCTTCGAGATCATTGAGCACGCCCGCAACCGGCTGGCCATCGTGCTGGTCGGCGTGTTCATCCCGGTATGGATCACGCTGATCCGGCTGACGATGTCGCAGAGTCCCATCGCCTTCCGCTACCGCGGGAACGACGAGGTGCTCCGGGTCAACGCCATGCACCTGACGCTGGTCTCCGGCGGACTCAACGCGGTCACGCTGATTGTCGGGTTCCTGATGTTCAGTGTCACCTACCGCTCAGGTGACTTCGACCGCAGGCTGGTCGCCGCCGGCTATCCGCGTCGGCATCTGCTGCTGGCCAAGATGACGGCACTGATGCTGAGCTCGGTGCTGGTCTCGGTCTACGCCACCGGCGTCATCTGGCTGTACTGGCCGCCGGAGCAGCCGTGGCTGCTCTGGGTCAGCCTGTTCAGCTCGGCGCTGACCTACGGCGGCATTGGCATCGCCCTCGGCGTCGTGCTCCGCGGCGAACTCGAGGGCATGTTCGCCATCATCATGATCAGCATCATCGACGTCGGCCTGGAGAGTCCTGTCGTCAACAGCAGTTCCGACCAGGACATCGTGCACTACCTGCCGCTGTACGGCTCCATGCAGGGTGGAGTCGGCGCCGGCTTCACGCACGGTGTTCCACTGCACCAGCTGAGCATTGTGGCGCTGTGGTGGGCCGGCTGTGCCCTGATCGGCCTGATCGCCTTCCGGCGGCGGACCAGGATCTGGACCACCCGTGCCCGACCACTGCCGGTCAGGACGCGAGAGCCGGTGGCGACGGTGCGTCCCGGCCCCGGCGAGACGGTCCACGTGTGCGTGCGGATGTGCGAGCAGGCCTGCACCGCCCCCGACCACATGCCGATGTACCAAGGCCTCGCGGTACTCGCGGCGCTGTCGGCGGAGCAGGCTGCCGGGACCGTTGAGCAGAACGTTTACCCGCTGGGGATCCGTGCGAGGCCCGGCTCCCAGTCGGCGATGTAGAACCCCGCCACCTCGGCGGCGGCGTACAGTCGAACGGTGACCGATCAGCGTTACATCCGACCCGGTGTGGTGACCAAGGCCTTCAACGGGATCGTGGTCCTGCTGACCCGGGCAGGCCTCAGTGTCGCGGGCAGCCGGATCCTCACCGTGCGCGGCCGCAGCAGCGGCAGGCCGCGGTCAACGCCGGTCAACCTGCTCACTGCGGGAGATCAGAGGTACCTGGTCTCACCGCGGGGTCAGACCCAGTGGGTGCGCAATCTGCGGGCAGCCGGTGAGGGCGAACTGCGAGTCGGCGGCCGTGTTGAGCGGTTCGTTTCCACTGAGCTGTCCGACGAGCACAAGCCGGCCGTGCTGCGCTCCTATCTGCGGCGCTGGAAGTTCGAAGTCGGCGCCTTCTTTCCCGGACTCGACGCCGGGGCCACCGACGATCAGCTGCTCGACGTCGCCGCGCGCTATCCGGTCTTCGAGATCACGACGTAGCCGCGCCGGTGCCGTCGACCACCCCGGGTTAGGGTGATCGAATGCGGCACATCGTGGTGGTCGGCGCGGGTGCGGCCGGGCTGACCGCGGCCGAGACGCTGAGGCGGGAAGGCTACACGGGCGCGCTCACGCTGGTCGGTGACGAGAAATATCCCCCGTACGACCGACCGCCGCTGTCCAAGCAGGTGCTCGGTGGCCAATGGGACGCGGCACGGACCCGACTGCGGTCCGATGAGCAGCTGGCCAATCTGGACATGCGGTTGCTGACCGGCTGCCCGGCCGTGGGGCTGAATCTCGACGACCGCACGATCGAGCTCGCCGACGGCGACCGGCTCGGTTTCGACGGTCTGATCATCGCCACCGGTGTCCGGCCGCGAACGCCGCCGTGGGGCCACGACATGGCCGGCGTGCACGTGCTGCGTGGTCTCGACGACACGGCCGCGCTCCGGGCGGCGCTGCTGGCCGGTCCGCGCACGGTCGTGATCGGCGCTGGATTCCTCGGCACCGAGGTGGCCGCGACGGCCCGCTCCCTCGGAGTGGACGTGACCGTCGTCGACCCGCTGCCCACGCCGATGATCCGACAGCTCGGCGAACAGGTCGGAAAGCTGGTCGCGACCCTGCACCAGGACAACGGGGTGCGGATGCTGACCGGGGTCGGCGTGCGCGAACTGGACGGGAATGACGGCAGGGTGCGCGGGGTGCTGCTGGCCGATGGCACCCGGTTGGCGACTGAATGCGTGCTAGTGGCCATTGGCTCGGTGCCGGCGACTGACTGGCTGGCGTCCTCAAGCCTGCCGCTCGGCGACGGAATCGAGTGCGACAGCCGGTGCCAGGCGGCACCTGGCGTGTACGCCGCCGGTGACGTGGCCAGCTGGACCAACACCCACTTCGGCGTGCGTATGCGGCTCGAACACCGGATGAACGCCACCGAGCAGGGCGTCGCCGCTGCGCGCAACCTGCTTGGCGCCAACGTCGACTTCACGCCGATCCCGTACTTCTGGACAGACCAGTTCGACGCCAAGATCCAGTCGTATGGCGTCATTCGGGAAGGCGCCGAATTCTCCGTGGTAACGGGAGATCCCGAACAGCGGCGGTTCACCGGTGTGTACGCCGTCGACGGAGTCGTGACCGGCGTACTCGGCTGGAACTGCCCGAAGGAGACTCGCGGTCTACGCCAACTGATCGTCGACCGGGCGTCGGTGCCGGGCCGCGGATAGGGCGATTGCCAGCGAACCGGAGCCCGTCGTGCGGGCAAAGACAGGGTGAGAGCCCTGACCTGAGGTGCTCACGACGACGCCGAGGAGCACATATGCGATCCACCACGTGGCATGCCATACCGGCCGATCCGGCGCGATGACCGCGGGAATCCGTCCGGAGCCCGACGTCCGGGACGCCGCCGTGACAGCCATCGGGGAGTCGCTGTCGGACCCGGAACGGTTCGGGGAGGTCTACGACCTGCACGCCACAGCGGTGCACCGGTACCTGTCCCGACGCGCCGGTGCGGCCCTCGCCGACGACCTCACCGCGGAGACCTTTCTCGCTGCGTTTCGCGGGCGCCGTCGGTTCGACCTCACCGCGCGCACGGCGCTGCCGTGGCTGTACGGCATCGCCACCAACCTGGTCCGCCGACATCGGCGCGCCGAGGTGGCCCAATACCGGGCCATGGCGCGCACCGGAGTCGACCCCGTGTTCGCCGACAACCACGCCGATCTGGTGGCCGACCGGGTAGTCGCCGTCGCCACCGGAACTCGGTTGTCCGGTGCGCTCGCCAGGCTCACCGCCAAGGAACGGGACACGCTGCTGCTGTTCGCCTGGGGAGAGTTGAACTACGACGACATCGCCGCCGCGCTACACATCCCAGTCGGCACGGTTCGCTCCCGACTCAACCGCGCACGACGCCGACTGCGCGCAACCCTCGGCGACACGACAAACCACTGAGGACACGACGTGAACGAGATCAACAAACTGACGAGATTTCGTACCGACATCCCGGAGATGTCGGAACGCGCCCGTATCGCCGGCGCACTGCGACTGCGCGAGGAGTTCACCCGGCCAGCCGGCCGGGTTCGCGTACCGCTACGCCGGGTCGCCCTGCCCGCAGGAACCCTGGCGGTGGTACTCGCCGGCCTCCTCGGCTATCAGACGTTCGGCCCCGCTGGGCAGCCCCCAACGGCCTCGGCCGCCGTCATCTTGGAAGCGGCCGCCAACACCGTTGACCAGCACGGGTATCCGCATCCTCGCTCCGATCAGTACATCTATCGCGAGGTCCTGCACGTCATCGGCAATGGCGAGAAGACCCTCGTCCGGTCGTGGGAGTCCGCGGATGGCACACGAGCCGGGGAGATCAGGTGGTCGGGTTATCTGACCAACACCGTTGCGATACCGCCCTACCACGAAGGGGACGGGCTCAGCCACGCGCCCTACACGCGGTTGGCGGAGCTGCCGACAGATCCCGACGAACTGCTGCGGATATTGCGGAACGACCCACAGGTACTGGCGACCACCCCGCATCCAGCTCCCAACGCTGACCAGATCACTCCTGACCTGAGGACGTGGGATGTGATCAGGGACCTTGTGGGCAAGGTGCCTGGCCCACAACAGGCCGCACTGTTCCGAGCGGCGGCGAAACTGCCCGGGCTGACCCGGGTGGATCAGGCAACCGACGCGGCCGGCCGGTCCGGTGTCGGGATCGCCATGGCCGATCCCCGCCTCGGCCTGGTGGAACTGCTGTTCGACAAGGAAAGCCACCGGTTCCTCGGTGAACCAGTCCTCAGCGGACGTGACAAGGATGCGATCGAGTTCAACGACACGGTGGTGCGTACCGCCGTGGTCGACAAGGTGGGCCAACTTCCGTAGTCACCATGCGGTCGGTGCCGCCGGCCTCCGACAGCCGGGGGCGCCGACCATCGTGATCAGGAAGCCTGACATAGGCCGATCTCGGCGCCCTGCGGGTCGGTGAGGACACAGAGGTCGCCGCTGCCAGCGGGGAACTGGGCCCGCTCAATCACCACCGTGGCGCCCAGCCCGCTGGCGCGGTCACGAGCGTCGTCGAGGTCCTCGACGAGGACATAGGACGACCAGCGTGGCCGGCCATCACCTGCCGGAACCATGTCGGCGACCATGGTGCCGTCGCCGAGCCGGAAGCCGCCCGCGGCGCCATCAGTGCGCGGGAACGGTGTCCAGGGCAGAACGTTCTGGTAGAAGGCGGCGGAGGCGGCAGGGTCGGCGGCGTGCAGCCGGTCCCAGACGAAAGTACCGATCTCCGGCGCGGCCGCTGGCCGCGGTTCGGTGATCAAGAAGACCACCTTGTTGTCGGGATCCAGGATGGGGGCAACCCAACCCCGGCCGGGTGCGTTGGCGGGCTCACCGTCCTGAGTGGTTACGATTCCGCCGTACTCCTTCGCGATCGCGGCGGTGGCCACGACATCGGTGACGGCAACGTATCCGCCCCAGTGCACGGGAATGTTCTGTTTGACCGTGCTCACACCGCCGACGATCGTGTCACCGGCTCGCAACAGCTTGCCGACCGGCGTATCTGTGGCATTCCACCCGAACAGCTCAGCGTAGAAACGGGCGCTCTCCACCACGTCGGGAACCCGCAGCTCGTGCAGGACAAAACGGCCTTCGGACATCAGTCGTCTCCTTGGTTGGGTTTGTGCGGCGGTGAATGGCCTCTCGGCGCCGACTTTCCGCCGAACGATCACGAAGAGCTTTCCGGCGTCGCCGCCACTACCGGGCTCGCGCGTTCCGCCGTGGTCCACGGCATGATCAGTGGTCACACCGCCAGCCGGGCTACTATCTGCATACATGCATTATCTTCTCATGTGCAGATAATAGGCCGCCGGAAGTTGGAGCGCAACATGGCAACCCAGATGCCGCCGGACGCCAGCACGATCTACCGGCGCTACCTCGACGCCGTCGGACTGCACGGCCACGCCGTGGCCGAAGCCGCCGGACTGCACACCACCGACTGGTACGCGCTGAGCATCCTCGCTCTGGCCGGCTCCCTGACCTCCGGAGAGCTCGCCGAGCGAACCAATCTCACGACCGGCGCCACCACCCGTCTCATTGACCGTCTCGAAAGCGCCGGCCATGTACGCCGAGTTCGCGATTCCGCCGACAGGCGCCGGGTCGTCATCGAGCCGACCCCCGACTGGGCCCCGAAAGTCGACGCCGTCGTCGGCCCCGCCCGCCAGTACATCGGCGACATCCTCGCCAGCTACACACCCGACCAGCTCGAGGTGCTGTTCGACTACTTCGCGCGCGCCGCGCCCGCCTTCCACAAGGCCACCGCCGAGATCCGCCAGAACTCCGCCGACCAGCGCCGACACGACACCTGACCCGGCGTCGTCATCGCGGCACAGGCGGCGAGCCCCTGTGCCTGCCCGCTTCAGCCGTGGCGCACGGCAAGCACCGGGCAGCGGCCAAGGCGTCTAACGGGCGGCGCCTCGACCCGTGGGCCGCGCCGGCTCGACACCGAACTTCTCCGTCATGAAGCGCCAGAACAGTGGTACCGCGTCGGGCTCCGGACGAACGATCAAGTCATCATGCCCGGTGATCGAGCGATGCTCGATGATGACGCCGCCCGGACCTACGGCACCAGACGAGGGCGATCGAACGATGACAACCTCGACCGGCGAATACTCGGGTACGGGACGAGCCGTGACCACGAGATCATGCATCGACGTCAGCCCCGCCAGCCGGTGCTCACCGCCACATGCCAGGACGCTGTCGACAATGTCCGCCATGGGACGAAACTCGGTGTATTCGGCTGCCATGCCATGAAACCGCGCACCGATCTGGCCCCAAGCAACCTCCTTGAAGCGATAAGGCCACGCTCGGGAGTTCATGCGCATGCGATCCAGGATGTCATCCTGCGATACCGCTGTCGCCTCAGATTCAGCACACCCACTCATGTCACGGATGCCACCGCGCTGACGCTCGGTCACCCAGCGGTCAGTCGGCAAATCCGAAACCCCGACACCAGTTCCGCTGCCCGGCCCGGCCCGTACATGTCGAGACGCCCGCGCTTCCCGAGTTGTCGCGGACGTTCGACGGCAACCGGGATCGGCGGTCAGGGCAGTTCGAAGAACACCATAGGATTGGCACGGCCGGCCCGTATCGGCTCGTCGAGTCCGAGCTCGGCGCGCAGCTCGCGCAACCGCGCGTTGGCCAGCGGGGCCCGTCTCGCGGACGGCGTGAAATAGTCGATTCCCTTGTCCGCCAACCATTTCAGCAGCACAGCGCCCTCGCTGAGCGGCAATGGCCGACGTCGGTGGAACACGTCGTGCACGCTCACCAGGGTGCCGTCGGCCGATTCATCCACAGGCTCGCGGTTGTCCACAGGGACACCGCTTTCAAGATCCACTACCGGTTGCCGCTGGTAGACTGGAGTCGGGGTCGCCCCCCTGGGAATGGGTGGGGGCTGAACAGGATCCGACGAAATCTCGGCAACGCCCGAACCCAGGCGGGGAAACAGCTCAGCGAGGTACCAGCGGGCGAACGCCGCGCTGTGCGCCGCGTCGAGAAAGAGGTAGTCGGTCGACGGCGGTATCGATTCCACCATGCCCATGCCCCGCACGTCCCCCGCGGTGAACCGCCACCGGTCGCCGGCCAGCTCGTCGGGAACGTGCCGCAGCACTCCGTCGCGGATGTCGAAGGACCGAAGCTCACCGCATCCGTTGTCGCGCAACGCGGTCAGGATCCAGGTGGTCGACCAGCCGTCGAAGGTGCCGATTTCCACCACTGTCGACGGACGCCGCTCGCGCAGCAGCAGATAGGTGACCTCGGCCTCAATGTCGTCTAGTTTCGCCCGCATGCTCCGGCCGGCGCCGAAGAGGAGTTCGCGCTGTGATCGGCGGGCGGCGGCGAGGTCGCCCGCGTACTTGTGGTAGAGCCGGAGGAGCGCGTCGAGGGTGGGCCGCTGCACCCCGTGACGCTATCCGACCCTCCGTCGCGCCGCTTTGCCGAGCCCGTTCAGCACCATCTCCAGGGTCGAGCCGAACGGGTTCTCATGCACAAGGTAGGTCCAGGTGGCAGTCGGCCGTCGGAGGCCGTCGGTGTCGAGGTCGACGCCGTCCGCGGTGATCCGCGCCGTGCTGAAGGTCTCTCTTGTGCGCTCGTCGGCGTCAGCGAGCGCCTGCCGGAACGCGGGTATCGCGGCGCGGTGGTACTCGGCGAGCGGTCGCTCCCTTGCCAGCGCCCACAGGTGGATGCTTTCCCGGAGATCGGCCAGCATGGCCAGATGGTCGGCCCAGGCCCGGTCGAGGTGGTGCAGCGCTATCTGGCGCACGGCCTCGACGAGCACGGGCTCACCGACACTGTCGAGCAGCGCCTTGTACCGCTCGGGACAGTCCCGGTCCATTTCCCGTGCCGCCGTATCGGTGCGCAGCAGCTCGTCCCTGCGGGCCCCGACGATAGTCCGGTGTTGGGCGGACAGCTGGTGGTAGTGCCAGGTGTTGGCGTGGATCTCCAAGGCGGCCGCCTCAGCGACCCGCTGGGCGTGGTTGACCAGCTCCCGGGCCCCCTTGTCGCCGACCAGACCGTCCGGCCCCACCGCGGTGGGGCCGGCGGCATCGGGAACATGCTGGGTGACGAGGTCGTCGTCAAGGCTGGCGAAGAACACCGAGCCGCCGGGATCGCCCTGCCGGCCGGCCCGTCCGCGCAGCTGGTCGTCGAGCCGGGCGGTGTGGTGCCGGGTCGTGCCGATCACGTACAGCCCGCCGAGCCCGGCCACCCTGCCGTGATCGGCACCGCTCGCACCGCCCAGCCGGATGTCGGTTCCCCTGCCCGCCATCTGGGTGGACACCGTGACGGCGCCGTGGGTGCCGGCTTCGGCGACGATCGCCGCCTCCTCCGCGTCGTTCTTCGCGTTGAGCACGACACACGGCACGCCGAGCGCGGCGAGCCGTGCCGCGAGCCGTTCCGACTCGGCGACGTCCGGGGTGCCGACGAGCACCGGCCGGCCGGTCGCGTGCACGTCGGCGATCTCCTTGACCACGGCGGCGTTCTTGTCCGCCGTGGTGGCGTAGATCCGGTCGGGTTCGTCGACTCGCACGCACGGCACATTCGGCGGGATGACGGCAACCCGCAGATCGTAGAACCGGCGGAGCTGCTCGCCGACGGCCAGCGCCGTGCCGGTCATTCCGCACGCCATCGGATACCGGCGGATCAACGCCTGCACGGTCAGGGTGTCCAGGATCTCGCCGCTCGCGCTCGGTGGGAGTGCCTCCTTGGCCTCCACCGCGGCCTGCAGGCCGTCCGGCCACCGCTGCAGCCTGGCCACCCGACCCCGCGATGAGTTGATCAGCTCCACCTTGCCGTCCCGGACGAGGTAGTCGACGTCGCGGCGCAGCAGCACCTCGGCGTGCAGCGCGACATTCACGGCAGGCAGAGTGGTGCCGACGTGTTCGGCGGAGTACAGGTCTATCCCGCCGAGTGCGCGTTCGACGGCCTCGGCGCCGGCGCCGGTGAGGTAGACGTTGCGGCCCTCGTCGTCGACTTCGTAGTGCATGCCCGCCCGAAGCAGCCGCACAACGCCAGCGAGCTCCCTGTTGGTCTCGCCGAGGGCGGAGGCACCGGCCAGCACCAGCGGAACCCGTGCCTCGTCAACAAGAACCGAGTCGGCCTCGTCGATCAGGGCGACACCGGGCTCCGGGGACACCAGGTCTCCGACGCTGGTGGCCGTCCTGTCCCGCAGCACGTCGAACCCGAGTTCGCTGACCGAGGCGTAGGTGATGTCGGCCGCGTACGCCGCCCGCCGCTCGTCGGGTGTGCTCGCCGAGCCGATCCAGCCGACCGTGAGGCCGAGAAGCCGGTAGAGCGGCTCCATCCACTCCGCGTCCCGCCGTGCCAGGTAGTCGTTGACGGACACGACATGCACCGACCACCCACGCAGCGCATAGCCGGCGGCGGCGATCGCGCCGGACAGCGTCTTTCCCTCACCGGTGGCCATCTGCACGACCGCACCGGTGAGCAGCCACGTCGCGCCGAGCAGCTGCACGTCGAACGGCCGCATGCCGAGCGAACGCCGGGACGCCTCCCGGGCAACGGCCATCAGCTCGATCAGCTCATCGTCCGGGTAGGCGTCCCGGTCGGTGTGGCGAAGCCGGCCGGCCGCCTCGGTCAACTGTTCATCGGTCAGCTCCAGCAGCTGCGAGGCGCGGACACCGGCGGCGACGACGACACGGTCCCGGCGGCGGACGTCAACCGTGGCGGCTCGTCCCTGGACGAGCCGCCACAACCAGCCGCGAAGGCGGTTCGCTTTGTCCCCCACTCCACCTGTCTACCACTAGTCAGGGCGGTCACACCGTGGTCGGACGGACTCGGCGCCCACTCTGAATCAAGCCCACACTCCGAAATCAGGCAGAGCGCTGACGCACCCGACGCTTGGCCTGTCCCTCGGGCTCGCCGGCGTGCTCGTCGGCGGCATCGGGTGTCGACGGGCTCAGCCGCCGCGATTCGCCCATCGCGTCGCGGTAGACCGACTCGAAGGTGGCCAGTGTGCGGTCAACCCCGTGCACGCTAATGATCTCCCTGCTTTCCTGACCCATCCTTGCCCGAGCGGCGTCGTCGGACAGCACCTGGGTGAGCCGAGCGGCGAGGACGGGCACGTTGCCCGGCGGGTACAGCCAGCCGTTGCGGCCGGGCCGGGCAAGGTGGGGCAGCGCCATCGCGTCGGCGGCGACGACCGGCTTGCCCGCGGCCATCGCCTCCATCGTCGCGAGACTCTGCAGTTCGGCGATGCACGGCATGCAGAACACGTCGCAACCGGCGTAGGCGTCCAGCAGTTCGTCCTCAGGGACGAATCCGCGGAAGCGGACCCGGTCACGGACACCCAACCGGTCGGCGAGTTCCTCCAGCGCCGCCCGCCGGCTGCCGTCACCGACGATGTCGGCGTGCACGTTGAGCTTGGCGGGAATCAGTGGCAGCGCCTTGAGCAGTTCGTGGACCCGTTTCTCCTCGTCGAGCCGGCCGACGAAGAGCACGGTGCGCACGGCCGGGTCGGTGGCCGCCTTTCGTCGCTGGTACCGCTCGATGTCCAGGCCGCAGGAGATCGCCAGCGCCGGCCGGGCCAGGCCGCTGTCGATGAGCAGCTGCACGGCGCGAGGTGTCGGCGCTGTGATCATCCTGGCCTTGCTGAACAGTCGGATCAGGTCCCACCAGGCCAGCCTGGCCGCCCAGCGGCGCAGCCAGCTGGGCACCCGCACGTGGTCGAAAAGGTTCTCCGGCATGAAGTGGTTGGTGGCCACCAGGGGAATGCCCTGTCCGACCGCCAGCCCGATCAGCGACCTGGTGATCAGGAAGTGGGACTGGACGTGGATCACGTCCGGTTCGAGCTCGGCAAGCAGGGGGCGCAGCGCCCGTGTTGACTGCCACGGGGTTGCCAGCCGGAAGTTCGCGTGGAACGGCGTCCGGTAGGAGCGCATCCGGTGGACCGTTACCCCGTCCATGTCCTCGGTGACCGGGGTGCCCTGCACGGCCGGGGCGATCACGTGCACCTGATGGCCACGGGCGACGAGACCGCGGGCCAGTCGGTAGGCGAAGTGGGACGCCCCGTTGATGTCCGGGGGAAAAGTCTCCGTACCGATCACGACGCGCAGGCTCCGCCTCGGCTCGGACGGGTCATGGGTCCACGACTGGTGCCTGTCGGGCGCCGGGGACCGGGTCATGTCGTACTCCTGTCGTAGTGCTGGGTCGCCACCGTTTGCCTCGCCGTCACCGTGGTCCTCGTGGCACCTGTCGTGCTCACCGCGAGCCGTCGGCCTGAGCTGGCGGCCGACCCGATCGGCAGACCCGTTCCCGGACGGCTGCGGGTGAACACCACAACACCGGCCACGGCCAGTGCCGCGCACGCCGCCTCGGCGACAGCGGTCGGCACCGAGGTGTCCGCGCCCTCGCCGAGCAGCGCCATGCCGAGCCCCACCGCGACCAGGGGGTCGACCACGGTGAGACAGCCCACCACCACCTCGGGACGGCCACTGGCGTATGCGTGCTGGACCAGCCAGCCACCGATCAGGATGCCAGCGAGGATACCGGCAGCCGGCAGCCACGGTATGCCGTCGCCGTCGGCGAACTGCTGGATTGACGCGCGCATCAGCAGCGAGACATACCCGAAGGAGATCCCGGAGGCGGCGGCGAAGACGAGGCAGCGGACGTGGTCGGCGACCAGGGCCCCCACGGCGCACAGGATCATGACCGCCACGCCGACCAGCACAGTGGCCTGCAGCGCGGCCGCCGGGGTCACCTGTGTCGCCCGTGCGGTGGTCGCGGTGAGCGAGACGAACGCGACGGTGCCGATCATGCTGGCGGCCACGGCGGCACCCGCGATCGGGCCGAACCGGGTTCGCTCCAGCCTGGTCGACAGGGCGGCGCTGAGTGCGATGGCCAACACTCCGATGGGCTGGACGACACTGATCGGCGCGAGGCCGAGGGCGACGGCGTGCAGCCCGGCGCCTGTACAGCCGACGACGACGCCGAGCAGCCACGCCGGCTGCCTGCCCAGTCTCAGCAGGACGCCGAGCCGCAGCCCGGCACCTCCGGTCTCCTTCCGGAGACCACCATGCTGCAGACGGGCCGACACGGCGTTGCAGCAGGCGCCCGCGGCGGCGAGCAGGACGGCGAGCAAACTCATCGGGCGCCACCGCCGACGGGGTCGCTCCCGGTTTCCTGCGGGCACGCCGGAACGCGGGGTGGTGCACCCTTCGCGGGTGCCCAACGCCACAGAGTCGCTCCGAGCACGAACAGTAGGGCCATGTCAACCCCGAAGGCTATACGTTCGGCGAGCCCGAGGTAGTTCCGCAGGACGTGCTCGAACGGCATCAGGTCAGGCCGGTTGATCGAGAGCTGGATGAGGGCGAAGACGGCGAGCACGATGGTGCTGAGAACGGAAAGCCTGAGCACGGTACCGGCTCGGTGTTCCCACCCCGGTGTGACCTGGCATCTCTTGGCCAGCAGGAACCCCGCCATCGGCAGGCAGGGGAAGAACATGATGGCCGCCCACCGGTGAATCGCCCCGGACAGTGACTGCACCCCGCCGACCGGATCGGTGGGAAACAGCACCGCGATGGTAAGGCCGGCACACCACACCAGGAACAGCGCGGTCAACGGAAGGCCACGGACCAGGCCGGCGTTGGCGAGCCCGGTGGTCAGCGAGGCCGAGCCGATGGCCAGGGACAGTGCGCTGCTATCGAACAGCTTGGTTCCCTGATGCGCGAAGACGTAGTCACTGATCGTGTGCCTGAGCGGGCTCAATTGTCCGCCGGCTTCCAGGTGCAGGTACACCATGGGCAGCAGCGCGGCGACGAACCCGATGATCGCGACCGCAGCCCAGGTGCGGCGTCTGTGCATGGCTCGCTGTCCGGCCGCGAGATCGGTCACGTCCCCGATTCTCACCTCACCGCGGCGCCCCGGTCCATCGGGAATGTCCCCGAGGCTGGACGGGAAGATGTCCGGGTGGCGCTGGTCGCACGGGCTCCGGCGAGGACGCTGTGCGTCCGGCTCTGACGCCTCCACGTATCGGTCGATGGCACCATACTTCCTGGTCACCGGGGGTCTGTGAGTCCCGGGATGATCAGCTCCACACCATCGAGTGTGACGTGGGCCTCCCTGCTTTTCGGGCTGACGGCGTCGCGGCTTCGCGTCGTGTTCATGGTGGTCACTAGGTGTGGTCGAGACCGGTTTCCACACTGTTCATGAAGGAATTCCCCTGACTGGAAGAATTCGCGCCGACAACCGGCGACGGGGAGCGGTTTACCGTCTACCACCTGCGCCATAGTCGGCTCGACGGTACCGACACCGGCCGTTAGTCACTAGGAGCATCGAATTGGCTCGGACACGTGACGCCTATTCTGTGTAATTGCTGGAAATGTACACACGGACTGTTGTCGCCTGATGGGCCACGGCCTACCCTCGTCACCCTGCGGAGCTGACCGAGGTGGGGAGGCAGGCCGAATGCTCGACACCGTGCCGGCTGTTCGATCCGAAACCGACCCGGCCTCCGCATATCACCAGCTGAACACCACACACCGGGAACTGGCCGAGGTGCTGCGGGCCGGCGGGCCGTTCCACCAGGCGCTGCGGGCGGCGATCGCGGCGCGGGGTCTCAGTCTCGAGGCGATCCAACGTCGACTGCACGCCAACGGACACGAGGTCAGCATCGCCAGCCTGAGCCATTGGCAACGGGGACGCAGCCGTCCCGAGCGGGCCAGTTCGCTGCGGACCGTTGGCGGCCTGGAAAAGATCCTCGGCCTTTCCGACGGTTCGCTGACCGGCCTCCTCGAACCATCGCAAGCCCGTGGACGCTGGGCCAACCACGTGCCTGGCTCGATCCCCTACGCCGCGCTCGGCCACAGCGACCGCGCCATCCGGATGGTCTCCGACAGCATCGACCTGGACACCAACCAGCGACTGGAGACCCTCAGCCGCCATCAGGACCTGTATCTGGACTCCGAGGGGCGCCGGTATCGGATGAGCGTTCGAACGGTGCTGCGTGCACGCACCGACGGCGCCGATCGAATGCTGATCATGAATGTGGGCGACGATCCGTGCGGCGTGCGCCCGGTGTTCACCCCGGACGCCAGCTGCCGGCTCGGCCGGACCGTGTATTCCCCCGAAGACGATATGACCGCCGTCGAGCTGATGTTCCGCCGACCCCTGCGCACAGGTGAGACCTATCTGGTCGAATACCAGGTCGCCGGCGCCAATCCCCGAATACGGATCACCGAACTGACGGTCGGTCTGCGCCAGCCGACGAGGGAGTGCGTACTACAGGTGCTGTTCCGGCCCGGCAGCCTGCCCGCACGGTGTTACCCGGTGTGGCAACCCGGAACGGGTCGGCCGGCACGGGCCGCACACACGACGGAACAGCACATCGAGTCCGACGGCAGCACGCATGTCGTACTGTTGGATGTGCCCGCGGGCCGCTACGGACTGCGCTGGGACTGGAATTGATCTCGGGCGCGAAATACCGAAATACCGATCAGGCCAACGCGGTAGCGGCCGGACAATAAAACATAGAGCGTACAAATCGGGCAAAGTGTCGATGCCGCGATTCCGCTGCCCGTCCGTGGCCGGGCCGACGGCCGAACCGGTCGCTGTGGGCAGCGCGGCGGACACCCACGGTAGAGGGACATCAGTAGCCTGGGCGCCGGTCGACGGGGTACACCTGGTCAGGCGTTGCGCGACGAGTGCGGAGGCCGCAACCTACGGCGGGGCCGTGACGTCCTATTAGGGAATGTCTCTCGTGGCGTGACGCCCGCGCGACGAGTCAGTCTCTTGGCGGCCAGGGAGGAATCGGGCGTGAGTGATCGAAGGCGGTACGACCACGGCCCAGGGTCCATCCTTCCACCCGAACCTGTCACCCGTACCCACGGCAGACAGGTCAGAATCGGAGCCGAGCCCCCGCAGGGCTGGCGCCCCGCCCGGTACGCGACTGCCCGCAGCCACCCCAGAGCGGCGAGGGGCCGGCGTGAGGCCGCCGTTGTGCGCAGGCGTCGAGCCAAGGTCGTACTGGTCGTCGTCTCGGTTCTTGTCCTCGGTTTCACCTGGTACGGCTGGACCCAGTTGCAGAACTTCAGCAACGGCCTGGCTACGGCCAACGTCATCGACTCGGGAGCCGGCGGCGAACAGCCGGCGGATGGTTCCACCGACATCCTCCTCGTCGGCATGGACAGTCGCACCGACGCACAGGGCAATCCACTTCCCTCGCAGGTCCTCAGCCAGTTGCACGCGGGAAGCAGCGAGGACGGCGGTACCAATACCGACACGATGATCCTGATCCACGTCCCCAACGGCGGGGACAACGCCACGGCCGTCTCCATCCCCCGTGATTCCTATGTGAGCATCGCGGGCGGCTACGGTCAGCACAAGATCAATTCCGCGTTCAGCTACGGCAAGAACGACGCGATGAAGAGCCTGCGCCAGCAGGGGGTCTCCGGCACGGAGCTGGAGACACGCTCCGACCAGGAGGGCGCCAAGACCGCCATCAAGACCGTCCAGGACCTCACCGGCGTCACCGTCGACCACTACGCGCAGGTCAATCTGGTTGGTTTCGACGACATCACGCAGGCCATCGGTGGCGTGCAGGTGTGCCTGAAGGCCCCGGTCGACGACGACTTCTCCGGCGCGCACTTCCCCGCGGGCGAACAGACCGTGCAGGGCCCGTCCGCGCTTGCCTTCGTCCGGCAGCGGCACGGCCTGCCCCAGGGGGATCTCGACCGGATCAAACGGCAGCAGGTGTTCCTCGCCGGGCTCGCCAAGAACGTGCTCTCGGCCGGCACCCTGACCGATCCGACGAAACTGGGCGCACTCGCCGACGCGGTGAAGAAGTCCGTCGTGCTCGACCAGGGCTGGGACCTTCTCGGGTTCGCCCAGCAGATGCACACGCTGACCGGGGGGAAGCTGCGGTTCACCACGATCCCGGTCGGGAGCCTGTCGCTGCAGACCCCGGAGGACGGCGACGCCGTGCAGGTGGATCCGCAGCGCGTCTCGGCGTTCGTGCGGGGCATGACCGACCCGTCGCCGGCGGCGGCCGGGAACACCACGGGAACCGGCTCGGCCCCCTCGACCACCGTTGACGTGCTCAACGGTTCCGGCGCGCCCGGCCTGGCGGGAAGGACCATGGACCAGCTGGTCGCCAAGGGCTTCGGCCAGGGCGAGACCGGCAACACGGCGGCACGGTCCAGCACGTTGGTCACCTATGGCGCCTCCACCCCGAAAGAATCGGCGCAGAAGGTCGCCGACGCGCTCGGCGGCGGAGCCACCATTTCCCAGGAGCCGAGCCTGCCCACCGGTCACGTCGAGGTCTACCTCGGCGCCGACTACTCGGGCCCCGGCGCGACAGGAGCGTCCGGCCAGAACTTCGGCCCGTCGGCGGGGCTGGCGCTGAACGGCGGCACGACGGATCAGGAGCCGACGACCACCTCCGACGCGCCGATCACGGCGGACGGGGTGACGTGTGTGAACTGACCGTGGCTCGGCTGCGGTCAGGCCCTGGCCGGTTCAGGCCTGAGTGCGGTCCTGGCGTTGGTCGCTGGTCTGCTGCTTGGCGACCTGCGTCCCCTCGGTGAGTTGCGGCGGGGCCGGCGGGGCCGAGGGCTTCTCCTCGTCCTTGCCGTCCTTGGCCGCCATCTCCGCCTTGAAGATACGCAGGGACTGTCCGATGCCACGAGCGGCGCCGGGCAGTCTCTTCGCGCCGAACAGCACCACGACCACCGCCACGAGGACGATGAGGTGCCACGGTTGCAATGCGTTGAGTCCCATCGACGCCAGGGTAGCCCAGGATGCCCCCAAGCCTCCAGCGGCTCGGCCTGTCGGAACCCGACCGAAAATTTCCCGCCGAATCGTGTCATGACCGCTGGTCGACACGCTCTCACCAGTGTGCGGATCGATCCGGCTACATACCAGCGGGTACTCGGCGACGAGTTGCGCAAGCTGCGCAAACGGCGCGGCTGGACCAGGAAGGTGCTGCAGCACAGACTGCAGACCCCGGTCTCGCTGCAGACCTTGGCTACCTACGAGCTCGGCACGAGGCAGTGCTCGGTGGTGCGGCTCGCCGAGCTCTGCCTCGCCATGGACGCCCTGCCGCACGAGGTGCTGGCCAGGGTGCACGGCAGGATCTTCAACGGCACTCGCGCCGAACGTGTCCGCCTCGAGCTGGCCAGGGTCGTCGCGGACACGCAGCCCGAACTGCTGCCGCTGCGCCGGTGGGCACGGCGGCGACTGCGGACCGCTGGCGTACACACTACGGAGATCCAGCTGGATCCGCCGGCGTTGGAACGGCTGGCCGAACTGTGCGGGATCGACACCGACGACCTTCTCAACCGGCTGCGCCCGCTGATGCGCCAACCGTGACCGTGACCGGAGAATAAGCGGATCGGCGGTGTCCCGCGCCCGAGACCTGCGGCGACGATGGACCTCCTCCGCAACGACAGGCAGCGACCACGGTAACGCGACGCCTTCCCCTGCGGCCGCGATCAACGACGCGACCAGAAAGGCACGGTGAGCTATGGAACGTCCCTGCCGGCTCGTCGGCACCCTGCTGTTAGGCAGTGCCCTGTTCATGACGGCCACCCCGGGTTTGTCGGCCGCGGCTACCCAGGACACGGCCAGCCCGCCCTCCCTGTCCCATTCGACCGCTGTCACGCCCTTGGAGCAGCGGCACACGCTGGACTACTGGACGCCGGAACGGATGCACAGTGCCGTTCCGATTGAACAGCTCCTCGAGCCCAGTCGGCTCACTCCTGGTCCGGTGAGCGCCCCCGCGGAGAAAGTGGGCGCGCCAAGCACGGTCGCGCCGACCGTCCCGGCGCAGGCGTCATCCCCCCCGGACACGCTGGCCAACTCCGTGGGCGACCCGTGGACCGGCGGAGGCCTTGTCGTGAAGACTTCGGGGCGGATCTTCTTCACCTACCAGGGCCGCGCCGCCGCCTGCTCGGGAAGCGCGGTCACCAGCGGTAACAAGGACGTGGTCATCACCGCGGGCCACTGCGTGAAACTCGACGGCGCATACCACACCGACTGGGTGTTCGTTCCCGGTTACACCAACGGCAACGCGCCCTTCGGCAAGTTCGCGGCCAGGTCGCTGCTGACCACGCCGCAGTGGGACGCCGACCAGACCCAGTTCAACTACGACGTCGGGATCGGTCTGGTCAGCCCGCTCAACGGCCAGCACCTCACTGACGTCGTCGGCGGCCAGGGGCTTGCCTTCAACCAGCCACGCAATCAGGACATGTACGCCTTCGGCTATCCGGGCGCCGCACCGTTCGACGGCTCGAAGCTGATCTACTGCAACGGGCCGACAACGGCGGACCCGCTCAATGCCACCAACGACCTGAACATGACCTGCAACATGAATCCGGGATCCAGCGGCGGGCCGTGGTTCCTCAACTTCGACCCACAGGCCGGCACGGGGAAACTGAACTCCGTCAACAGCATCAAGTACCAGTTCTTCCCCCAGTACATCATGGGGCCATACTTCGCCAACGAGGCACAGGATCTGTACAACCGGGCGCAGAGCGCGTAGTCGGCAGCGGGCGGAGGGGTGTCCCGGCGCCCCTCCGCCTCACGCGCCGGAGCGCGCGGCCACACGCGGCCGCTTCGCCTTGAGCAGTTCGTAGTCGTCGAGGATCACCTTGTTGGTGCGCCGCAGGTACTGCCAGACAAAGCCCGGCCACACCGTGCGGTTGACTCCCTCCGGGTCCAGGTACCAGCTCCTGCAGCCGCCGACGTTCCAGACGCCCTTGCGGAGCTTGGCGTGGATCTCTCGGTCGAATCGGTTCTGAGCCACCGACCGCACGTCGATCGCGTCCACGTCGCGCCGGGCGAGGGCGGCGAGACACCGCAGCACGTACCTGGTCTGCGCCTCGATCATCAGCACCACGGAGTTGTGCCCGAGGCCGGTGTTGGGACCGAGTAGGAAGAACAGGTTCGGAAAGCCCGACACGGTGATCCCGAGATAGGTTCGCGCTCCCCGGGTGCGCCATTCCTCGGTCAGATCACGACCGTCTCGGCCAGTGATGGCGAGGTGGTACAGCGCGTCGCTGACGTGGAACCCGGTCCCATAGATGATGGTGTCGACCTCGTGTTCGTCCCCGGCCGCCGTGACGATGCTGTGCTCGCGGACCTCGGCGATCGCGTCGGTGACCAGCTCGACATTGGGCCGGGCCAGTGCCGGGTAGAAGTCGTTGGAGATCAACACCCGTTTGCAGCCCATGGTGTAGGTCGGGGTGAGCTTCGCGCGCAGTTGCGGGTCGGGCACCTGGTGTTCGAGGTGGCGCGCGGCCGGCTTGGACAGCACCTTCATCAGCTTGGGGTTGATCGCGAATCCCAACGCCCTCGCGTCGTAGATCAGGAACCTGGCCACGCGGCGCAGCCGCTGGGTGAACGGCACGACGCGGTACATCAGCCGCTCCCAGCGGCTTGTCTCCCGGTCCGGCTTGGGCAGGATCCACGGTGGTGTTCGCTGGAACACGGTCAGGGAGCCGACGCGCTCGGCGATTCGCGGCACGAACTGGATCGCACTGGCCCCGGTCCCGATGACGGCGACCTTTCTCCCGGTCAGGTCGTGGCCATGGTCCCACTCCGCGGAGTGGAAGCGCCGCCCTTCGAACCGCTCGATTCCGGGCAGTTCGGGGATCGAGGGGATGTGCAGGACACCAACTCCGGCGACAACGGCCCGAGCGGTGTAACTGCCCGCACCGACGGTGTGCACCGTCCAGCGCAGGGTCTCCTCATCGAACGTGGCACCGGTGAACTCCGCACCGAACCGGACGTGCCGACGGATGCCGTACTTGTCGGCGCAGCCACGGAGATAGTCCCAGATCTCCTTGCTGCCGGCATACCGGCGTGACCAGTCTGGATTCTGCGCGTACGAGAAGGAGTACAGGTTCGAGCGGATGTCGCAGGCGCAGCCCGGGTAGGTGTTGTCCCGCCAGGTTCCGCCGACGTCGTCGGCCTTCTCCAGGATCACGAAATCGTGTATGCCCGACCGTTTGAGCTGGATCGCCATGCCAAGCCCGGAGAACCCGGTACCAATGATCACGATGCCGGTATCCCGGTTGTCGTCAATGGACTTGTCCCTCCGGCGCAGGGGGCACACTTCCCGGTGATCTACTCACAGTAGGTTACTCGAAGTAGCTTACCTTGGGTAGGCTGAGTCCATGAGGAAGTCGGACCCAGGGCCACGCCGGCGTATGCCGAGGGCGGCTCGAAGGGCCCAGATGTTGGCGGTGGCCGAGGAGGTCTTCGCCGAGCGCGGCTACCTCGCAGCGTCAATGGACGACATCGCCGAACGGGTCGGGGTGTCCAAACCCATGCTCTACGAGTACTTCGGCTCCAAGGAGGGCCTGCTCGTCGGATGCATCGCCAAGGCGAGGACACAGTTGCGCGAGGTCACCGAGCGAGCCATGGCGGACGCCAGCGGGCTCGAGGACATGCTGCGACGCGGCATACTCGCCTACTTCCGGCTCGTCACCGATCAGCGCCGGACATACACCCTGCTGCGCCACGAGGCCTCCATCACCGTGCTGTCGGCGGTCGAGGAGGTGGAGGCGACCCGGCGCCAGCAGATCGACCTGCTGACCGGGCTGATGATGGCCCATCTTCCCGCCAGCGATTCCGTCGAGCTGGAGGCCACCGCGGAGGTCCTCGTCACCTCGTGCGAGCGGCTGGCCCGCTGGTGCGAACGGCGGGGCGACATCACCCCGGAGCGGGTCACCGACCTGCTGATGAATATCGTCTGGTCGGGCCTTTCCCGGTACTCGGCGGACAACGATCAGGCCGACCCGTGAGCACCAGTCCAGCAGGCCGCGGATCCGTCATCCGCCGGTGAACTCACTGATCGCGTTCTCCCACTGCTCGAGGGCGCGCTCGACGGTGCCGCGCGGCCCGGACGGCAGCCAGTGGCTGGCCCGCCGCACCCCAGCCCGCGCCATGCGCTCCAGGACGGCGGGATCGGGGGGCGCGGACAACATCTGGATCTCGACCGGCCGGTGGGCACGGGCGCGCAGCTCGCTCACCCGGTCGAAAATCGTGTCGTCGCCGCGGTAGTTCGGTAACCATGCGTCGCCGTATGCCAGCACCCGGTCCAGCGCGGTCGGGCCGTCACCGCCGACAAGGACTGGCGGATGCGGCCGCTGAGCCGGTTTGGGGTATGACCAGATGCGGTCGAACACCACGAACTCGCCGGAGTAACTGGCCTCGTCCTGGGTCCAGATGGACTTCATGGCTTCGACCCGCTCGCGAAGCACCTTCATCCGGTGACGCGGATCGGTGCCGTGGTTGCGCATCTCCCCTCGATGCCAGCCCGCACCAACACCGAACTCGAACCGTCCGCCCGACAGGTGGTCGACGCTGGCCACCTGCTTCGCGGTGATGATGGGATCGCGTTGCGCCACAAGGCATACTCCGCTGCCGATCCGCAGTGTCGATGTCGCGGCCGCGGCGGCCGTGAGTGCCACGAACAAGTCGTACACATGCCAGTACTTCCGCTGCAACGCCGTTCCCTCGAATCCCGCTGTCTCTGGATCGCCGGTGGCCGGGATGTGGGAGTGGTCGGTGAAGAACAGCGCGTCCTGCCCACGTTCCTCCAGCATCCTAGCCACAGCGCCGGGACGCATACCGTCATGAGTCGGGTGATAGCCGATACCGAAGTCCATGACCAACCCCTGTCCCGCCCGTGCCACCTCTAGGAGCACCGATGACATCGTCAACTTCCGTGGCAGCCCGCGGTATTCCGACTCAGTGACAGACCCACACCAGCGCCGCGCCCGCCACCGCCGCCATCCAGGCCCAACCGACCAGGCCGAGCAGGTGGGCAAGTCGCCACGGCGTCGACATGGCGCCGAGGATCCGCCGTACGACACACAGTTCACACACCCAGCGGATGCCCCAGAAACAGGTCTGCACGGCCAGCACCGTCCTGGCGAGCGGTCCTCCCGACAGCAGGGCGTCAACAGGCAGCAGCAGCACTCCGAGTAGCACACAGGTCAAACCGACAAACCCCGTGTGCAAGCCGATCACCACCTTGGACATCGGTGTGACGCCGGCAAGACCGGCCGGCCATCCCAGCACGCTCGGCAAGACGAGATGGGCGAGTCCAAGCAGGACCGCGAGCACACCTGCCGTCGTGAGCTGGCCGGCAAGGCTCAGCACGGGCGGCCGAACGCCGTCGCGGTCACCAACCGTGCCATTCCGCGCCGTGCCACCACGCACAGCCCGGCGGCCGCGGCAAGACGTTCCCACTCGGTCCGCGGGTAGAAGTGCCATGCGCCAGGGCCGAACGCGAGCGCGTTAGCGAGGTCCCGGTGATGTTCCACGAGCACCAACCGGCCACTGGGACGCAGCACCCTGGCCATCTCCGAGAACACCGCCCCACGCTGGCCGGCGCACCGCAGCTCGTGCACTGCCATGACGGCGAGCACCACGTCGACGCTGCCGGTCTCGGCCGGCAGCGACTCCGGACGCGCTCGTTCGGCGACGGCAGGATGACGGCGGCGGGCCCGCCGGATGGACGCCTCGACTCGCCCACACGGGTCCAGCACGTCGAGCACGCGGCCGCGAGACCCGGGGAGCAGGTCGGCCACCGACACGCCGACCTCGTCGAAGCCGGCCGTGACGAGCAGGTGCCGATCGACTGTTTCCGGCATCAACTCCCGCAGCCAGCTCCACCGGTACAGTGGCGAAACGTCGTAGACCCACCAGGACGCGACAATGCTGGCCGTGGTGAACCAGGCCGCCACCGCGCCGCCGCACCGCACCACGGGACGCAGGCGCCGTGGCAACCAGTTGGCCACCGTGAAAGCCGCCGTGGAGGTCGCGGCCCCGGCCACCACCTTGGGCCAGTTGAACGCCAGC
>JAFAZC010000151.1 GCA_019239965.1 Kutzneria sp.
GTGCCGATAGCGCAGATCCGCGCCAGCCTGCCTCGCGAGACCAGGCAGGACGGTCTCGAGCACATCCTGGGCGATCAGACTGCCCTTGGCCGGGCTGGCCTCGGTGAAGTAGGCGCTGAAGTCCTCCATCAGGTTGTCGAACTCCTCCCCGACGAGACTTTCCGCCAGCGGCACCCGACTGCCCAGGGAGAAGGCAGGTTCCACCGCACGGATGGCGGCTTCCACGGCGACCGAGCGAAAGATCTCCAGGGTTCGCGCGGTCAGGCTCGCCACACGCGGATGGATCGAGGCGCCCGGGTGGCGCTCGACGATCAACGACTGGATCCCGTGTCGGCCGAGAAACAATGACGTGCACAGGCCGACGAGACTGCCGCCGACAATGAGTACCGGCGTTGTCTCGTCCACAGCCCGCTCAGGGCGTGATGCGCTCATGATGTCCCCGCATCCTCGGTCAGCAAGCCTCTCGATATCTATGAGGCACTACTATAACTCTTCTCTATTTTAGAGCAAGTTGCAACCCGACGTCTGCCCACGACCGCGTGGACCACGCACAGAAAGGTGACTTGTCAACGAAAATAGCGGGGTGCTGAGACGGAATCGTCCACATCGGACAGACTAAGGTGCGGAGCATGTCAACCCCGCGACGCACTCAGTTGAAGGCGGCCCTGGACAGGGCGAATCGGATCAATGTGCTGCTCACAGTGATGAACATGCACTCGATCGCCGTGCGCGCCGGGATCAACTCCACCGACGTGCAGTGCATCAATCTACTCAGCCTCGACGGGCCTCTGACGCCGAGCCGGCTCGCCGAGACCATGGGGATGAGCAAGGGTGGTGCGGTCACCGCGATGGTCGACCGACTGGAGAAGGCCGGTTATGTTCGCCGTACCCGCGACCCCCATGACCGACGCCAGGTGTTGATCGAGATCGTGGACGGCGAACCGTTTCGGCGGCTGGCGGAGCTCTTCCTCCCTCTTCGGGACACCGCTGACAGCGTCCTCACCGAGTACACCGACGAACAACTGGAGTTCATCGTGGACTTCACCGTCCGCAACAACGACGCGATCGCGCGTCTGCACGAGTCCGAACGACCCGCGTCAACCTAGGTCGCTGCCGCCGTCGATGGTGATCACCTGGCCGGTCACCCACGAGCTCGCCGGCTCGGCCAGCTTGGTTATCCACGGCGCGATATCGCCGACCTCGCCGTTTCGGCCGAGTGGCATGCCGGCCGCCGACTCCGCCCGCATCGACGCGACCGCCTCCGGTTCGATACCGGCCGCGAGCAGGATCGGGGTGTCCACACTGCCGGGCGCGACCGCGTTCACCCGGATCCCCTTCGGCGCGAGCTCCTTGGCCCAGGTTCGGGTCAGGCTGTCAACGGCGGCCTTGGTCGCGGCGTAGACGGAGATGCCCGGCGCCGGCACGTGACCGGCCACGCTGGACACCACCACGATGGTGCCGCCAGGCGCGCGCAGCACGGGAAGCAGGCGCGCGGTGAGCAGCACGGGGCCGAACACGTTGATCTCCAGCAGCTCCCGCGCCACGCCGGCATCGAGGGTGTCCACCGGCGTGAGCCGGAAGATCGCGGCGTTGTGCACGACGACATCCAGCCGGCCGGCTCCGGACCGCACCTCGTCGAGGAGGGTGTCGACGCCGGCTTCGGTGGCGGCGTCCGCCACGACCGGTCGCACGGCGGGATGCAGCGCAGCCACCTCCACCAGCGGCTCTTTGCGCCGGCCAGTGATGATCACGCTGTCAGCGCCCAGTTCCGCGAAGGCGAGCGCCGTTTCCCTGCCGATGCCGGTGCCACCTCCGGTGACGAGCACGTGTTGTCCTGAGAACGTCTTGTCCGGCATGTGATCGGCTCCTCGCTCCTGTGCGGGGTCAACGGCGGTCGCCACGGGTCAACGCCGCGAGACAGGGCTCTCTTCCGGTTGTGAGATGACACACAGGGCACCGTCAGACGTCGGTGACGCGCAGACCAGCGTGTGACTTGTACCGCCGGTTGATGGCGATCAGGTTGGCGGTCAGCGCCTCGACCTGGCCGGCATTGCGCAGCCGACCACCGTACACGCCGCGCATCCCGGGGATCGCGTCCGCGAGGGCCCGCACCAGATCGGTTGCCTCCCGGTCGTCGCCGAGAACAAGCACATCTGTGTCCAGTTCGACAACGTCAGGGTCGGCGAGATGTACCGCGGAGACGTGGTGGAAGGCCGCCGTGACCCTCGACTCCGGCAGCAGCGCTTCGGCCTGCTGCGCCGCACTGCCCTCGGGCACCGACAACGCGAAGGGACCCTGCTTGTCGAAGCCGAGCGGGTTGACGCAGTCGATCACGATCTTGCCAGCGAGCTCGGCGCACAACGACTCCAGCAATGCGCCGTGTCCGTCCCAGGGCACCGCGACGAGGACCACGTCAGCCTCGCTCGCACACTGGGCGTTGCCGGCGCCGGTGACACGGCTGACGCCGGCGACCGCGCGGAGTTCACTGGCGGTGGCTTCCGCCCTGTCGACACCGCGCGAGCCGATGATCACCTTCAATCCAGCCTTGGCCCACCGCAGCGCCAATCCCCTACCCTGCGGACCGGTGCCGCCGAGCACGCCGATGACAAGGCCATCAATGTCTGTCACGTCTTGGTTCCCCACGAAGAAGTGGTCACGGTGACGTCGCGGAATGCGAACGCCTCAGTGGAATCCCGGACACCCACCATACCGCGAGTGAGGGCACCGGCAGCGTCGTCGTGACCGAGCTCGGTTCGGTCCGGGGGTGTCGGCGACGCGATGTCACTGCTGCCACGGCTGGCGCTCAGGCGCGGGCGGATAGCCCGACGCGCCTTGCGCGCCCGGATCTCCCTGGGGAGTCGGGAAATTCTGTGCCGCCTGGGAGGAACTCTGGGGTCCGAATCCCGGGTCCGGGGCGCGGAATCCGGTCGGCGGTGTCGGCTGGGAGACAATGCCCGCTGGCTGGACGTGACCCCCGCCGCCGGGGGGAAGCGGATCCTCACAGGAGACGAGGACCGTGGTCTGCTCGGGCTCGTCAACACGCTTGCCATCCCGATACCGGTAGACGACCTCTCCATCGGTGTCGATCTCCATCAGGCAGCCGACCTCGGCCAGCTGCTCCTCGTCGAGGTCGACCAGCCGCTCGTAACGGGAAGGCACCACCTGGTACACCGGCCAGGACAGATGGGCGAACGCTGCATGGAGCTCGGCGAGTGAACGCACCGCCTGGTGCTGCCAGGGCAGCGGCATCGACTCGGCAAGCGACCTCGGTATGACGACGTAGTCAGGGTCGACCCCGTGCCGTGCCGTGTGCAGATAGTCCCGCAACGGAGTGCTCGATGCCGGCCGGCCCGAGTGCCCTGGAATCTGCTCGGGAGTGAACACGACCCCACCTCCTACACGCCAGGCCGCACGGCCTGCGGAACGACTTCGGTCTCGCTGAAGCTGAACGGCCTGATGTGGATCGGAATTCCGAAGTCCTGCGCTTCGACGATCTTGTTGTCCCCCAGGTACATCGCGACGTGGTGGATCGTGGCCGGATTGCTCGGATCGGTTGCCAGGAATACGAGGTCGCCGGGCTGCGCCTGGCGGACTGGCAGCAGTGCGCCGGCATGGTACTGCTGGTCGGCGACCCGCGGCAGCACGACGCCCACCGAGAGATAAGCCTGCTGCACCAGGCCGGAACAGTCGTAGCCCACAGGCCCGTTGCCGCCCCAGATGTAGGGCTTGCCCAGTTGTGCCTCCGCATAGGCGATGGCCTTCGCGGCCGCGCTGTTGGGCGGCAGTGCCAGGCCGACGCCCTGTCCGCACCCGGTCGGATCGGTCACGTCGCCGATACTCTTGATCAGTTCCGCGGCCATGGGCGCCCACTTGTCATACGCGTCGGGAAACGCGGAACGCTCGACAGCCTGCGCCGCGGCCCCCGGCGTCAGTTTCTGCCAGTCGGGAATGCCGGTCAGCACGGTGTAGAACTTGGCGATCTCGTAGTCAAGGTTCATGATCTGTTCAACTGAACCCCAACCCTGCGACGGGCGCATCTGGAAGAGCCCGATCGAGTCCCGGTCGCCGTGGTCGAGATTGCGCAGTCCGGACTCCTGCGATGCCGCCTGGAGCGCCACCTGCCAGGCCAGCGGAGACAGTTCGCGCTGCTTGCCGATCTCGATGATCTTCGCGGCGTTCGCCTTCTGGTCGAGGCCGAGCCGCTGGACCATGCCGGCCCCGCCGGACGCCGCCGCCGAACCGTCCCAGGGCCCGATCGCCGCGTCACAGTTGACCATCCGGTATCGGCTGATCGCCTGGTCCTGAGTTGTCACGACCGAGGAAACGGTGAGGATGACGATGACGAGGGCGACAAGTGCCGTGACGCCGCCCCCGAGGAAGATCCCCAGGCGCATCTCAGGTCGCCTTGTCGAAGTGTGATACGCGCCAGCCCTGGTTCGGGGTTTTCTCTACGGTGACGCGCAGGGTCCCGCCGTCGGTCGGCACGTCGGCCACCACCGAACTGGTCGTCGAGTCCACCGACACCGCTGCCCCGGTCACCTTGGTCGCCGGGATGTTGTCGACGTTGACGCTGGACAGCTGCGGCAGGTATTCGTCGGTCGTATAGGGCTTGAGCCCGTTGAGCCACTGTTCACCGGTGACGCCCGAGGGATGGTTGGCCCACGCCCGGGTGAACGACACCGCGACCTCGAGCGCCTGCGGATCGGGCGGCGCCGGGGTCGGTGTGCTCAGCGGCGCGGTGAGCCTGGTCTCCTCGGTGCCGGAGGAGCCAGTCGCGCTGCCGTCGCCCGGCACGCCCGCGGACGTGCTGCCGGCTGAACCGGCCGAGCCGGTCTGCTGGGACGAGCCGAGCGGAATCAGCGTCGCCGCGATGACGCCGAGGACGACGAGGACGATCCCGAAGACGATCAGATGCCGCGGCGACCGCAGCGGCCAGCTCCACAGTCTGCGGTAGACCGCGGCCCGGCCACGGTTGGTACGGATCGGCACCGACTATCCCCTTTCCCGCCAGCCATAGGACCCGCCAGTGCCCTCGGTGTCGGCGACCTCGATGCCACGAGACGGGCGGTAGATCATGTGCACCGGACGGCCCGCGACCATCTCGGTTTCGGCCCTGTGCGGCTGCCGCGGCGAGGGGTCGCCGCCGGCGGAGATGTGGGAGGGCACGATCACTGCGTCCTCGCCACGGCGATCCATCGCCACAGGCGCCTCGATCCGACGTGAGGACTCCATGGCGACCACCGTCATCGGAGACCCGCCCGCACCGGCCGGCGGCAGGGCGAGCGCACCGCCCCTCGCTCCCGTGGTGAGTTCGCCGCCGCCCCCGGCGAGCCCGGCCCGGTCCAGCCGCTGCGCGGTGGCCAGCACCGGGCTCGCGGCCTCGGGCCGGTACCTGCGGCCACCGCGCTGCGCCGCGGTGAGCTCCGCGGGCGGATGATCGCTCTCTCTGACGTTCTCCCAGAAGGCTTCCTGCACAGAATGGTCCTGCCGGCGTCTGCCGAGAAGGCGGCCGAGCATTCCGCTTCCAGCACCGGGCAGGTCTCCCGCGGCCGCCCCGACCGACAGCCGCACCATCTGCGCGATCCGCCGCATCGGCTTGGCGATCATGAAGAAGGCCACCGTGATCAACCCGGCGAGCAGCATCTGGGTCAGCAGCGGCAGCGAGTGCGCCGGGTCGAAGATCCACGTCAACACCAGAGTGTGCAGTCCGGCGAGCGAGGATATGACGACCACGTTCAGCAGGGCGGCGCCGGCGGCGCGGCCGATCTTGCGCAGCAGGTCCTGGTAGACGAGTGCCGCGAGCCCGATGATCGGCCCCGCGAGGACGACAACCCGCAACAACACCTGTGCCAACAGGATCGCGGTCTTGGACAACAGCTGGAACAGCGAAAAGACCAGGGCCTGGAACAGAGCGAGGAACCCGTCACCGGTTCTGCTTCCATCGGTGCCGTCGAAGTACCCGGTCGCGTTGCCCAGTTTGCCACGCAGATCGACATAGGCCTGCTTCTTGGCCGCGGTGTTGTTCGGGTCGGCGTCCTTGCCCTGCGCGATCTCCTGCTTGGTGAAGGCCTGGGCCTTGGTCAGATCCCGGCCGAACTGTTGGGCCTGCGGCGCGTCCGGCGACCCGAACTCACCGCGCAGCCAGTTGCGGTACACCACGTTGTCGTGCAGCAGGGTCGGAAGAGCGTTGCGCTGGTCGACCTTGACCTCAGCGAGGAAACCGGCCTGCAGCTGCGACGTGCCGAAGATCAGTACCTTGTCCAACACCTGCGTGTACACCAGCGGGGTCAGGTAGGTGGCCGAGGCGAGCCACAGCGCGGCAAGCGCCCACATGCCCTTCTTGCTGATCCCCGCGAGGTCACCGCGCCAGATCTGGCGGAACAGCATGACCGCCAACCCCAATGCGGCCAACCCGAGGAATGGCGCGAACACGCTGTTGTAGAGCGCGGCGGTGCCAGTGGACACCAGGTCGTCCAATGGCTTGACCAAATCACCACCGAGCAGCGCGTAGTGCAGTCCGTTGGTGGCGCCGACGATGACCTTGGTGACGCTGAACAGCTCGTTGCCAAGCCACGTGTCGATCACCGCGCTCGGGCTGGACAACGAACTGATCGCGCCGCAGTTCGAGTCGTAGAAATGCCAGGTCAACCCCGCGTAGCCCACGTCGTCGTACACGCTGCCCGGCTGACCGGTGCCCAGCGCGGCCGGATCCAGCGCACCGACCATGCCCGAGCCCGGTCGTTCCGGGTTGGGCGCGCAGTCCGTCGGCGCCGCGAACGCCGGCGTGCCGATCAGTGCCTGGATTCCCAGCAGTGCCGCGACAACGGCTACCACGGCTCCACGCCGCACTGGTCGGTTGTGTCCTCGGCGCAGACGCCACACCAGCACGGCCGTGATGACGGTGGTCAGCCACAGTGCTGTCATGGTCCACTGCGCGGTCATCGGCCGGGACTCCCGCGCCCCTGCTCGGTACCCGCCGCTTCGGGTTCGCCCGTCGAGTAACTGTCGTGGAACCACCCGTTGAGCTTGCCGGCGTCGGGCGGCTGCGGCACCGGGATCGGGCGTTCACCGACGCCGGCCACCGGCTCGCCCCGGCCTGCCGGTGTCGGAGCACCTTCGGCCTCGTCAACCAAACCGAGCTCCAGGTCCGCCGCCAGTTCGTCGTCACCGTAGTCGTCGGCGCCGTTCAACGCCGGCTTATCCTCGGCGGGCAGCTCGCCGAGCAGGCCAGCCGGCGCGGGCACCGCCGGCAGCTCGGCCGGCACGACGTCCCGCTGCGCGTCCGGCGTGGTATCCATCACCGCCCGCAGATGGTCGAGATGCTGGCCGGAGAAGTCGATCCTGATCCGCTCGACGCCGCCGGCACCGTCACCGAAGATGAACTGGCGCGGCGCGAGATCACGCTCGGTACCGGTGCGGCGCGCTCCTGGTCGCCGGCCAAGGCTCGCGATGGCCTGCTCGTAGCCTGCTCCGACCGGCACCTTGAGCAGTCGCAGCGCGTCGGCCTGTGCGTCCTCGTCATCGAGCCGGCCGACGAACACCGAGTCCAGCAGCGCGACGAAGCCCTGGATACGCAGGAAGTCGGCCGGGATCTGGCTGGACAGCAGCACACGCACGTTCCACTTGCGGGAGTCGCGGGCGAACCGGTTCATCAGCACCCGGCCGGTCGGCACCTCGGACAGAAAGAACGCCTCATCGATCCAGACGCCTTTACGGGTGTCCTTGGGCCGCTCGTAGACCGAGCGCTGGGTCAGCCATGCGGCCAGGTTCAGCATTTCCACGCCGAGCGACTCGGCGTCGGTCCAGTGCTCCCTGCCGACCCCGTCCTTGGGCAGGGTGAGGCCGGCCATGGTGAGCACCGTGAACCTGTCGTCGCGCACGACCGCGTACGGATCGGCGTCGGCGTCCGGGATGAGCAGGGTCATCCGCTCGCGCATCTCGTCGAGAAAGTCCGCGACGACGACGGCGTGCTCATGATGCTCGCTCGCGTCCTTGCGCAGTGCCTCGAACACCAGGCCGGGATGGGCCTCAGGGCGCCCACCGACCATTCGGACGGCGCGCAGCAGCACGATCCTGGTCTGTGGCAGCCGGGCGACCTCGTAGGGCAGCAGGCCGGACAGCACATCGAGCGCTAGCCGCCGCCGGGTCGCCGCGGCCAGCGCCTTCTCCCGCCGCCACGCGCGCTCGGGGTCGTCCTCGTCCAGGAAGTGTTCCCACTGGGGCTCGGCGACCACCCGGTACGGGTTGAGGATGCCAGGCTGGGCATTGAGCAGGTTGATCGGCCTCGCGTACGGCTTGAGCTCGGGAAGCTCGCACAGCCGCGCCAGCGGGCCGGACGGGTCGAGCACCGTCCAGTGCGCCCCGGCCCGCAATGTCTTGTAGACGATGCCGCCGCCGAGGAAGGACTTGCCGGCACCGAGGCCGGCCACCATCGCGGTGAGACCCGAGCCGTCGCGGACCTCCTGGGCCATCCACGGATCCCAGGCCACCGGCCGGCGGGTCGCGGTACAGGTCTCACCGAGCAGGATGCCGCGGCGGTCGCCGACCTCCGCGGTCGCGGTGGGCACCGCGGAGGCGGCCCACACCACCGATCCGCGCCGCAGGTAGGCGGCCGAGGCCAGCGGCTCACCCGGAATGAACTCCCGTGCCATGGCGTACTGCGCCTCGGGATGCTCGATGGCGACCTTCGGCTTGTACAGGTCGAGCAGGGTCTGGGCCAGCCGAAGCGCCTCGCGCTGGCTGGCTCCGGAGACCGCGAGCCGCCACCAGGATCGGACCCTCGTGCCCAGCGCGGTGAAGCCGGACGTCATCTCGTCGTCGATCTCCAGCACGCGGCCCGCCTGGCGGACAAGCGACTGCGGCGGCTCGAGGTCGTGCTCGTCGGTGTAGTGCCTGACCTGCGAGCGGACCTTGTTCATCTGCCGCTGCAGTTCGCCGCCGACCTCCTCGGGGCGGCGGACGTAGAGCCGGGCGGACCATTCGACCGCGCTCGGCAGCCGGTCGGCGCGCTGCACCCACGGGTCGTCGACCTCAGGGATCTGCAGGCCGTGCATGGGCCCGACGGTGAGCACGCACACATGCCGGCCGATTCCGGCGTTGGACCCGGTCCGGCCGCGCACCACGACGGTCGGCGAGTAGGGCTCCTGGTAGAAGTCGGCGGCATCGGTGAAGCTGGCAAGGTCCTCCGGCTCCCAGAGGTCGCTTGGCACCGCCGGCATGTTGCGGGGCGCGGGCAGGCCGAGCGAGCAGGACCGGTGCATCAGCCAGGACATCTCCTCGGCGGTGACCGGACGCCCGTCGAGGCCGGCCGAGCCGATCACCTGGTCGAGGTGCTCGACCTCGCTGTCCAACGCGACCAGTTCGGCGTCGACGGCGTCGGGGAACACCCTGCGCAGCACCGGCGCTGCCCGCTCGACCGCCCTGTCGACCACGTTGCGGGTCTGCACCTGCACACCGAGGTAGACCTCCTTCTCCGCCATCGACCGACCCATCAGCTGACGCTGCTCGCCGATCATGTAGTCGTCGAAGGACAGCGCACCCGGGCTGTCGGGCAGCCGGCCGACCGCGTTGTGCACGTGCGCCTCGGCCCACATCCGGATCGGGTAGGGCCGGTTGGTCACCCGCAGGTGCATCCACCGTCCCTGCAGCTCGGCGTACTGGCCTGCGATCGCGGCGATCAGGTCCTGCCGCTGCGAGTCCGAACGGAACGACCAGCGCTGCGGGGCAAGGCGGTACCAGGCGTAGACGTCCTGTCCGGTGCGCAGCAGGTGCCCGTCGATGCTGCGTGCCGCGATCGCCGGGGTGTAACTGGGAATGGACTGCTCCCCCGGCAGCCGCCGCCCCCGCGCGCTGTAGGCCCGCCCGCCGAGCTGCATCTCGGCGGTGTGCTGGGCAAGGTGCCGCGGTTGGCGGTGATCACGGTCTCGCCGGCGTCCGAACACCGCGAACCTCCCTGGTGCGAGTGGTTGCCTGCCGGCGCTGCGGATGCTGGGGCTGGCTGGGCTGACGTGCCCCTTGCTGGCGCGAAGCTGACTGGTAGGGCGGGGTTACCGCGGCGGGCAGTGCCCTGCGCCGGGATTGCCGCGCCTGCGTGCCGCGCGGCAATCCCGGCGGCACGGCGTCACGCCGGCGCGGCCGCCGCTGGCTGATCCTGATCCGGGAGGTGGTGACGGCCCCGCCCTGGCCGGCGGTGCGTTCCCTGGGGGCAGTGAGTTCGCGCAGCCACATCACCGCCACCGCGCCGAGCGGGCGCTCGTGGTTGATCCGCGAGGAGACCAGCCTGGTGATCACCACCGTGATGACCAAGGCCCACGCCACGCTGAAAAAGCCGAAGCCGATGCCGAGGCGCCGCTCGATGGTGAGGGTGGCGAAGAAGACCGCGAGCCCGATTCCCCACGCCACATAGCGTGCGCGCCACGGGAACGTGGCCTTGGGTGGGCCGAGCCAGACGGCGTCTACCCGGTAGACCTCGTCGTCGGTGCGGATCCGCACGCCGTCACCCGGTGAACAGATGGGCGAGCCACGCCCCGATGTTGACACCGGCACCGGTTACGGCGACACCGATGATGGCCAGTGCGACGACGACCCCACCAATGCGGCGCATGACACCGGCGTTGTCGCCCTTGCCGCCACCGAGCCAGAGCAGCAGCAGCGCCACCGCGAGTAGAAGCAGCGGGATCAGGTTGCCGGTGATCCAGTCTTGAATGTTGTGGGTTGTCGGCGACGGCGGGTTCCCCGCCGCGACGAACTGAATCAGGCTGCTGGCGGTCATGTCCTACTCCGGAGTGCGAGGAGCGTTATGGTGCCGGGGAGCGCCCCCGACTGGCGCGCGTGAGCACGACGCGAGTCCGTCGCCGCGGGCCGAGGCTGCCGCGGATAGGGAATTCAGCGTCCTGTGCTCGTCCACGACGTTCCCTCGACCGCTCAATGACGTCCGGTGTCCGGTCTGGCCACATTCAATCATCCGTGGTCAGGGCTTGGTGGAGAACACGTGGCACGGAATTCTCCCGCTTGCCGAAACAGTTCACTCGCCTGCGCCTGTCGCGATTACACACCGTCGGTGCATACCGGACACATCGCCGCAAAGATAACTCGTTCAGGCGACACGGTCGACAGCTCGGCCACGCATTGGGGATATGCCGATAACAGCCGGTTCACCCCCTCTCCGTGACGATCGCCCGGCCGTGTTGGCCATCCCGGCTACATTGTGTAACCGTGAGCTGACGCGTCCTCAGTGACTGCCGAGTATAACGAACGAGCCACGGTCGGATCTGCCAGGACGGCGCCGTGTCCTGCCCGCGAACCGGCGGCATCCGATCATCAGCCTCATGCTGGCCTCCCGCCACGGGCCGGTCGTCGGCCCGCCCACACGAGCTCTCAGATCACGGGCCGGGCACACCGGAGCCTGGCCGCTGTCAGAGACAGCGGAAGACCCACGTCACTCCGGGCTGGACGGATGGCTGGCGCGCGAGCGCGCCGTTGAGTCAGAGCGGCCGGGACGATGTCATGCCCATCAGCGCTTCGCTGACCTGCCATCCGCCGCGGTTACCGCCCGTCCCACCAGTTGGCGAGAGAAGTCCACCAGCGTTTGGCTTGTCTCCGTGTCCCCATGCGTGCGGCTACCGGCACCGAGAGCGGCCGATCCGCGGCGTCAGGCCGTTCTTCCACTTCCGGCCGGCCGTTGTCCTGCCGGGCAAGGGGAACGGACACCGGGGGAAAGCGAACCGGCAGGCGCTCCAACGTCCGAAAGAACGGATTGGGTGCCCACACGAGCTCGTCGGCCGGCACGGCCAGCTCAAGGTCGGGCAACCGGTCCAGCAGCTTCTCAATGGCAACCGATGCGATCAGTCGAGCCGCCTCCTGCGCCAGACAGGAATGTGGACCGGCGCTCCACGCAAGATGAGCCCGATTGCCGCCGCGGCTGTCATTGTGGACGGAAGGATCGGTGTTGGCGCCGGCGAAACTGAGCACGACCGGCTGGTCCGCTGGCAACCGAACGCCATAGAAGTCCAGGTTCCGACGGGGATAGGTGATCCCGAAGTTGGATATCGGGGCATCACTCCACAGGACCTCGTCGATCGCGTCCTCGATCGGCAGGCTGCCGCTGGAGAGGTTGCCGGCGAATCGATCATCGGCCAACAACAGGCGCAGCGCGTTGGCGATCAGGCTCTTCTCGGGTTCGAGGGTGCCGGCGATCAGCAAAATCACCTGGTGCACCAGTTCCTCGGAGGCCAGCCCGACGGGATGGGCCGCCATCCACGAAATCACATCGGCGCCTGGCTGGGACCGTTTGTGGGCGACCAACTCTGTCACGCACTGGGTCAGATCGGCGTTACCCTTCTCGGAGTCCTCGCCGTAATCGGCGCCAAGGACAATGCGGCAGCCCGCGACAAGCCGGTCCTCGAACGACGGTGGGCAGCCAAACAGATAGTTCAGCACCAGTATCGGAAGCGTCGCGGCGTACTGGCTGACCAACTCCACTTCACCGGCCGAGGAGAACCGACTTATCAAGCTGTCGGCGGCACGCTCAACCTCGACCCGCAGCGCGTACAGATCCACCCGAGCCATACTGTCGGCCACCACCGACCGCAACCGGGCATGCTCGGCGCCGACGGTGTACACACAGTTCGGTCGGTAAGCCATCACCGGCAGGAGCGGGCTGTCCGGCGGAACACTTCCCTGCCAGCGGCGGGGATCTTTGGGAAATGTCTCCGGATCGTGCAATATCCTCAGTGCCGCGTCGTAACCGACGACAAGCATGGCGGAAATACCGGGCTCCAGTTCCACCGGTGCTATCTGGCCATATCGCCGGCGCAGCTCGTCGTACACCTTGCCGGGGTTGGCGGCGAACTCCGGACCGTACAGCGGAATCAGGTCATGTGCCGGGCACGACGGAACCTGGCTGCTGTCAGCGACAGGGGAAGACACACATCACTCCGGGCTCGTTGAATGGCTGGCGCGCGCGAGCTTACCGTTGCGGCGAAGCGCCTCGAGACAACGTCACTCCAATGAGTGTTCCCTGACATGCCATTCGCTGTGATTACTGCCCATCCCACCATCTGGCGGCGAAATTCCGCCAGCCTCTGGTGCGATGACGAGTCGTCGTCGTGACCGTCGGCGGTATGGAGCTGTTCTCGTCCTGGTACCCCGGTCTCTTCGGCGGCCGCACGGATGGCCGTGGCACCGGAGGGAATTGGACCGGGATGGCGGTCAGCGTGTGATAGAAGGGGCCTACCCGTCTGGTCAGCTGGTTGGCGGGAATGGCGAGGCGCATGTCAGGCAGACCATCGAGCAACCGTTCAATGGCCACCGACGCGATCAGTCTGGCCAGCACCGGCACCGGACAGGCATGCGGACCAGCTCCCCAGGTAATGTGCGCCCGGTTTCCGCTGTGGTCACGCGGCAGCGACGGATCGTTGTTCGCCGCCGCAAAACTGATGACGACTGGCTGGTCCGCTGGCAGTCGCGCGCCGTGGAAGTCGAGATCCTGTCTCGGATAGGAAATGCCGATGTCGCACCCGGAGTCCGTCCACAGCACTTCGTCGATCGCGTCTTCCACCGGAAGACTTCCACCGGAAAGACTGCCGGCGAAGCGCTCGTCGGACAACAGCAGCGCCAGGGTGTTGCCGATGACGACCCTTTCCGGCTCGAGAGTGGTGAAGACCAGCACGGCAAGCTGGTGGACCATCTCCTCATCGGTCAGCATCGCGGAATGTGCCACCATCCGAGAGGTGACATCGTTCCCTGGTCTTGCCCGCTTCTCAACGGCCAACTCGAGCAGGCACGTGGTGAACTCCTGATTGGCCTTCTCGGCGTCGTCCTGGCCCGCATCGGTGAGAGCGGTGCAAGCCTTGACCAGTCGGACCGCCGAATCCGTTGAGCAGCCGAAAAGGTAGGTAACAGCGCGGAACAACATCGCCATGACGTACTCCGCGATCAAGTCCGCCCACCCGTTGGGCGCCATTCGACCGACCAGTTCGTCCGCTGTGTGCTCCAGATAGGCACGAAACGAAACCAGGTCCACCGCGCTGAAGGCGTCGACGATCACCGACCGGTAGCGGCGCAGCTCGGCACCATCGACGCGGGAGGCGATGGGCCGATACCCCATCATCGGCAGCACCGGACAGTCCGACGGAACGGTCGCCTGCCACCGTCGCGGGTCCTTCGGAAACGTCTCGGGGCTGCGCATCACCTCCAGCGCCGCCTCGTAACCGACCACGAGCATCGCCGGAACCCCCGGAGCGAGCTCGACCGGAGCGACAGGCCCGTACTGCCGCAGCTTCTCGTAGAAGTGGGCGGGGTTGGCGGCGAACTCCGGTCCGTACATGGCTACCGGAACGCGGTCGGGCGACCGCACGTCAGCGCCGGCGATCGGACCAGAGTCAGCGGGTACGGCCGTCACAGGAACTCCTGACTGTCAGCGGACTGGATTCGGCGTCCCACCGCGTCCAGGACGGCCGACGGCGGGTACTGAGCCTGCTTGTCGCCTCGATATCTGTCAATGGCCGTGACTCTCTCGCATTCCAGCCGACCAGTCGATCAGCCTCTCGATCGCCGTCAACGCTTTTCGCCGCCCCACCATCTGACCGCCGAACCCCACAACTGTCCCACTCTGCTGACAGTGGACGCTGTGGATATCCGCACTGCGGACCGCAACGGTCAACCACTGGAATCCACCGACGGTTCCGAAGGTGGCACCACACCTGGAACGAACCGAACCGGAGTCTCGGTCAGGGAGCGAAAGAACGGACCGGCCCGCCACACCAACCCGTCAGCGGAACGGCCGAC
>JAFAZC010000066.1 GCA_019239965.1 Kutzneria sp.
GAGTCCCGTTGAACCCCTGGATCGGGGCACTGGAGTCGCCTAGTGTCACCAACCATGCGTGCCCAGTTGGAACGCGGTGCCAACGACGTGTGGACACGGCCAAGGAGCCGGTACACCAGAACTCTTCGCATCGCCGCTGTCGCCGTGGTGTCGCTGATCGTCATTGTGGCCGCGTTCGTGTACATCCAGGCACATCAGGACAAAGGGGTCGCGCCAACCGGAACGAGGACGCCGCAGGCCTGCCGGCTCGATGAGCAGACCCTGCAACGGGCACGCACCAGCAACCCCATGCGTTTCGAGGAGTCGGACTCGGGTGACGAGAAGTACGCGGTGTGCGGGTGGGCGCAGACCAAGGGCAAGGACGGCATCGACCCGCGCAGCCTCAGCGTCACCGTCCAGCGCTACACGGGCCCCACGGCGGAAAGGGACGCCAGGGCGAGTTTCGTCAGCGCCAAGAGCAGACCGCACGCGGTCGAAGACAGCTACCAGACCTCCGACGCCCCCGGCATCCCCGACGAGGCGGCATACCAGACAGCCGTCGGCACCACTGACTCGTCAGTCGTCACCCTGATCGCCCGCCGGGCCAACACGGTGGTCGAGGTGACCTACAGCGGGGCGGATCAGGGCTTTTTCTGGACGACCCCGATGCCCGCGGCTGAGGGCCGCGAGCTCACCGCGACTGTCATGAACGAACTGTTATCCCGGCCCTGATCTCTCATCGGTCAACGGAGTCACCGGAACCTGATGCGGACCCACCGGCAGGACCCCTTCCGCTGCGGCAGGTGCCTCGCCCGGCACGGCCCGATCCGGTATCCCGAGCCGCCGGCGAATGTGGTCGGCGAGGTCGGACCTGCCGTGACTGTCGACCAATCGCGCCAACTGGTCGCCGAACAGGCGGCGCTGCGGGCTCTCCGGATCGGCGATCACCTCTTCGACCAGCCGCGTGACGTGGTCTTGCCCCGTTGGCTCGGCTCCGTGCACCGGCAGCGGAGCCCGGTCCCCCAGGGCATGCGGCGCGAGGGGCCGCGCAGGTCGGCCGTTGGTGGGCGGGAGGGCGTGGCCGCCAGCGCCTGGGGTGCGGTGGCTAAACGGCTCCGTGGCCGCGGTCTCGTTGGCCACCGCCACCAGTTCGGACAGGGCACCGATGAGCCCCACCGTCTCTTCGACCTGGTCGGTGTGCCTGGCCAGCCACCACACGACCGCACTCCCTGTTCCCTTCAGCACGTCATCGGCGAGGTAGCGCCGGACATCGCGTTCGAAGTCACGTTCGTGTTCCCACAACTGCTGTTGCTTGCGCAGGTCGGCGAGCTTGGTCAGTCTCGCCACGTCCTCCGGTGACGCCGTCAGTGAAATGTCGACCGCCCAGCAGAGCACCTGCTGTGACGGGTCGGTCAGCGCGGTGCCGAGCGTTGCCGTCAGATCCTGTTGCGCGCCGGTCAGATCGGTGAGTGACCAGGCCTGTGTGACATGGCGAGCCCGCGCCAAGACCGCGGTGACGGCGAGGCTCACCGGATCGGCATGCGGAAGGAAACCGCCGTCCGAGGTCAGCCGCCACAGCACGGTGCCGGAAAAACCGAACCAGTAGTCGGCCATGGCACTGGGCAGGATCTGGCCGGCCACAGCGGTGTGTCGCGGTGGGTCGGGCACCGGCGCCGCTTGGAGGGCCTGCTGCTCGTAGTGGCTCTTCAGGTCACGCTGCTGCCGGCCGAACTGGATCCTTCGTCCAGCCAACAACGTCAGTGCCGACAATCCGACCACCAACACGATCCCTGCCCAGGTCGGCCAGCCGAGTCCAATACCGAGGGACAGCGACACGGCCACGGCCAGTCCGACGGCGACGGCGGTCAGGATCTTCTCGTTGTGAGTCATCGAACGGTCTCCTCGATGTCCGACCCCCCTACGGCGGATGCGGTCTTTCGTCACACAGGAGCTCGTGAAACCCTCACCGGAAGGTGCCCACAGAATTTCCCTACCCGGTGGATCTCGCCTCGCGAGACTCAGATGGGGTGTTTTCCCTCGAACAGACCAAGGCGGGCGCTGCAGCGCACCGGTCACGCAGCGCTCTTCGCCCGAAACATCCTGTATTGGTTCACCGATGCATACCTCACCAGACGGTATGGGTACCGCCACGACGTCGGCGGGCCGAGGAATTCATTCGCCGAGTGGTGAGTTGTCATGTTTGACTCACCACGTGCCGCCGGCGAAGGGAGAGACGCGGTGACGCACCGAACCGCTGAGTCAGTGGACCAAGCGTCCCCGACAGCTACCTCGGGTGATCGCTCCCGATGGTTCATGCTCGTGGTGCTCTGCGTCGGCATGCTGATGATCGTCCTCGACGCCACCGTGGTGAACGTGGCGCTCCCAGCCATCCAGAGCGACCTCGGCTTCTCCCAGTCGAGCCTGGCCTGGGTGGTCAACGCGTATCTGATCGCGTTCGGCGGACTGCTGCTGCTCGCCGGCAGGCTCGGTGACCTGCTGTCCCGCCGAGGCGTCTTCCTCACCGGACTCTGGGTGTTCACTCTGGCCTCGCTGCTGTGCGGACTCGCGTGGAGCCAATCACTGTTGATCGCGGCGCGCTTCGTCCAGGGTGTTGGTGGCGCCATGACCTCCGCGGTCATCCTCGGCATGATCGTCACGATGTTCCCCGAACCGCGCGCGAAGGCCAAGGCGTTCGGGGTGTACGGATTCGTCGCCACCGCCGGCGGCTCGGTCGGCCTGCTGGCTGGCGGTGTTCTCACCCAGGCGCTCAACTGGCACTGGATCTTCTTCATCAACATCCCGATCGGCGTCGGCACCGCGCTGCTCGCGCCGCGTCTCCTTCCCCGGGACCGGGGTGTCGGTCTCAGGCATGGAACCGACTTTCTCGGCGCGGCACTGATCACCGCCGCACTAATGCTTGGCGTCTACACGATCGTCAACCCGGCCGCCGAGCACGGCTGGACCGCCCCGGACACAGTCGTACTCGGTGTCGTCGCCCTCGCCCTCATGGTTGCCTTCGTCGTCCGCGAGGCCACGGCCAGCAAGCCGTTGATACCGCTGCGCGTTTTCGGTTCGCGCCGCGTCTCGGGCGCGAATGCCATCCAGATGCTTACCGTGGCCGGGATGTTCGGCATGTTCTTTCTCGGAGTGCTGTACGTACAACGGGTTCTCGGCTACGACGCCATGGGCACCGGCCTCGCCTTCCTGCCCGTCACCGTGGTGATAGGCACCTTGTCGTTGCGCTACACGGAACGGCTACTCACGCGCTTCAGCGCCAAGACGACGTTGATCCCCGGTCTCGTTCTGATCGCGGTGGGGCTCGCCCTGTTCGCCCGGGTACCGGTCGACGGCGGCTACCTGATCGACATCCTGCCGTCGACGCTGCTGTTCGGCGTCGGTATCGGCGTGGCGTTCCCGACCCTGACGACCCTGGCCATGTCCGACGCCACCGACGACGATGCCGGACTCGCCTCGGGGCTGGTCAACACGACTATGCAGGTGGGTGGAGCGCTGGGGCTCGCGGCACTGGCCACTGTGTCGTCAACCCGCAGCCATGATCTGGCTCAGCACGGCGTGCCTGCCGCCGCGGCGCTGGTCGGCGGCTACCAGTTGGCCCTGCTTGGCAGCACCGGCCTGGTCATCCTCGCGCTCGTGATCGCCATCGTGGTGGTGCCCCGGACGCCATACCAGCCGCAGCCAGGACAACAGCGCCCCCTCGTGCACGGCTGAGGAAACAAGCGGCAGGTGCCGGACCGACTCGCGGTGTCCGACACCTGCTCACAGCCCGGCGAACAGATCGGTCTCGGTGATACCGGGTCCCTGACCGGCACGGATGAACCACTCGGTGCCGAATGCGTAGCGGAACGCCTCATCGGGCATCGCGAGGAAGAATGACTGTTCGCTGATCTGGCTGGCGTGGGCGCGCATCGCCCTGCGCTTGTGGTCGGTGTACGCGGACACGTCGACGGCGGCGGTAATCTCCGACTCGGGTTTGCCGAATCCCTCCTCATCGATCCCCTCAGGCGGCAGAGCGGCGTCGGCCACCCCCTGCTCGACCAGCCTTGCCCTTCCGCGCACGGCGTGGTCGCGGTTGATCGTGTTCTGGTACACCCGGGGCGTGCCGGCCAGCTCGGCGGCACGCAGGCCCACCCGGTGTACCTGGATGTGGTCGGGGTGGCCGTAGCCGCCATTGTCGTCGTAGCAGGTGAGCACGTCCGCACGCTCCTCGCGGAGGATGGTCGCCACTCTCTGCGCGGCCTGCTCCACCGACGCCGTCCAGAACGAATTCGGGCCGTCGTTGGTCGACTCCCCCATCATTCCGGAGTCCACGTAGCCGAGGAACTCCACCCGTTTCACGCCGAGGA
>JAFAZC010000129.1 GCA_019239965.1 Kutzneria sp.
CGGCCAACGCCTGCCGAATCACCCGTTGCTGCGACGGACCATTCGGCGCGGTCAACCCGTTGGAGGCCCCATCAGAGTTCACCGCAGAACCCCGGACCACCGCCAACACCTCATGACCCAACCGCCGCGCATCAGACAACCGCTCCACCACCACCAACCCCACACCCTCCGACCAGCCGACCCCGTCGGCGTCGTCGGAGAAGGCACGGCACCGGCCATCCGGCGAAAGGCCACGCTGACGCGAGAACTCCACAAACGTTCCAGGGGTCGCCATCACGGTCACGCCGCCGGCCAGCGCCAGGTCGCACTCCCCATCCCGCAACGACTTCACCGCCATGTGCACAGTGACCAACGACGAGGAGCACGCCGTATCCACGGTCATTGCGGGGCCCTCAAATCCAAACGTGTAGGCGATCCGACCCGAAGCGACACTGCCCGCGGTACCAGTACCGAGATATCCCTCCAGCTCCTCGGGCACGGTAGCGAGCCTGCTCGCGTAGTCGTGGTACATCAGACCAGCGAAGACACCGGTCCGCGAGCCCCGCAGCGACGACGGATCCATGCCGGCCCGTTCCAGAGCCTCCCAAGAGACCTCCAGCAGCAACCGCTGTTGCGGGTCCATCGCCACCGCCTCACGCGGCGAGATTCCGAAGAACTCCGCGTCAAACAGATCCGCGTCGTGCAGGAACCCACCCGACAGCGTGTAGGTCTTTCCAGCCCGCTGCGGGTCCGGGTGATACAGCTCGTCGGCATCCCAGCCCCGGTTGGCGGGAAACGCGGAAATGGCGTCAGTTCCCTCGGAGACCAACGTCCACAGGTCCTCCGGTGAACGCACCCCACCGGGATAACGACACGCCATCCCGACGATCGCAATCGGCTCCTCGCCTCCCGAACTGACAGCCGTATCGACGTCGAGGGTGACACCGAACAGCTCGCCGACGATCAACCGCGCGACCTCGGTCGGACTCGGGTGGTCGAAGACCAGAGTTGCCGGCAGCTGGAGGCCCGTGGTCGCGTTAAGGTTGTTGCGCAGTTCCACGGCAGTCAGGGAGTCGAAGCCGAGCTCGGTGAACGCGCGTTCGGACGGAATCTCGTCGATGGAGGCGTGGCCGAGTACCGACGCCGCCTCCGCACGCACCATGCCGAGCACGGTTCGATACCGCACCGGCTCGTCCAGCTCGACCAGTCGTTCCCGTACCGAGCTGCCAACCAGCGATGTCCCGGCGCCTCGGTGCCGTAGCCGACGTGGAGACATTCCGCTGATTGGCAACAGCACCGCTTCCTTGGCGCCACAACCGGCATCGAACAGCGCAAGTCCTTGCTCGGCGGTCAGTGCGGTGACGCCAGACCGGACAAGCCGCGCTCGGCTCGCCTCGCTGAGGTTCCCGGCCATTCCATCGGACCGCTGCCACAGCCCCCACGCCAACGACACCGCCGGCAGTCCGAGGGCTCGCCGATGATGAGCCAAGGCATCCAGGAAGGCATTAGCGGCGGCATAGTTGGCCTGCCCGGGGTTGCCGAGGACACCGGTCGCCGAGGAGAACAGCACAAACGCCTTGAGTTCCGAGCCCTCGGTCAACTCGTGCAGGTGCCAGGCCCCGTCCACCTTCGGCCGCAGCACGGCGTCCAACCGCTTGTCGGTCATGGTGGTGACAGCGCCGTCGTCGAGCACGCCGGCCGCGTGCACCACAACCGTCGGCGGATGGGCGACGAGAAGCCGGCCCAGCGCTTCCCTGTCAGCGGTGTCGCAGGCCACGACGACCACGCGGGCACCAAGTCCGGAAAGCTGGGAAACCAGGTCTTCCGCACCGCCGCTCCGGCTGGTCAACACCAGGTTGCGCACCTGATGTTCGATCACGAGATGGCGGGCGACCAACCGACCGAGCGAACCGGTGCCGCCAGTGATCAGCACGGTGTCGTCCGCGTCCAGGGCTAGCTCGCCGCTGACGGCTGCACGGACCAGTCGCGGCACGTATGCCCGGCCGGATCTCAGCGCGAACTGCGGCTCCCTGAGCGACAAGGCATCGCGGATCCGGTCCCGCCATGAGTCCGTGACGTCGACGTCGACGAGTACGAACCGATCCGGGTACTCGGCCTGCGCCGAACGGATCAGGCCCCACGCGGTGGCCGCGGGCAGGTCGGTCGGCTTCTCACCGGGCAGTACGGCGACGGCGCCCGTGGTGACCACCGCGACCGGACGGCCGGCCTTAGCCAGGTCGAGAGCCTGCTTGGCCAATGCGTGCGCGGCCGCGACCGGATCGTCGCCTGCTGACCGCAGCATGACCAGGTCGATCGAATCGGCCGAATCGGTGGACCTGTTCGGCAAGTCCACTGGCTCCCAATCGATCCGGAATAGCCCGTCCGTTCGACTGGCAACCTCGGCCGGCGCGGATGCCAAGACCAGCGAGTCCACTGACACCACTGGTCTGTCGTCGGCGTCGACAGCGAGGACCGACACGGTTGCGGTGCCAGTACGCCGTATCAAAGCCCGCATCGCAGTGGCCCCAACGGTATGCAACCGCGCACCTCGGAACGCGAACGGCAGCAGAACCGACCGCTCGTCCGACGCGAAAACGCCAACCCCGTGCAGGACGGCGTCAAACAACGCCGGGTGTAGTCCGAACCTGTCTGCTGGGTCCACTCGCGGCAGCGTCGCCTCTGCGAACAGTTCGTCTCCATGCCGAGCCAAGGCGTCCAGTCCACCGAACGTTCGGCCGTAGGACAGCCCGTGATCGGCGAGAATGTCATACAGATCCGCGAGATCAACCGGTCGCGCGTCCTCGGGTGTCCGGATGCCGAAAGCAGCCGGCGGTGGCACGAGGTCGGTGGCGAGCACACCGGTGGCGTGCCGTGTCCACGAACTCGCGCTCGCATCTCGCGCATACACCTCGAGGGAACGCCGGCCATGTTCGTCAGACGCACCGGCAACCAACTGGACCAGCAGTGTTTCGTTGTCGGAAACGGTCATCGGTGCGTGCAGCGTGAGTTCGTCGAGCGTCTGACAGCCGAGAAGTCCGCCAATGTGCAGTGCGAGCTCGAGGTAGGCCGTGGCGGGCAAGACCGGATTGCCGGCGACCCGGTGCTCAGTCACCCAGGGGTGGATGCCGGCCGACACGCGTCCGGTGGCTAGAAGACCGCCGTCGGTCAGTTCCACCACCGAGTCCAGCAGGGGATGCCCCGCGGCGGAGGTGCTCGGTGTGCGCAGCCAGTATCGCTGACGCTGGAATGGGTAGGTCGGCAGTTCGACGGCTCGGCCCTTTCCGGCGAACACCACGTCCCAGTCCACGGGTGTTCCAGCGACATGCAGCTCGGCGACCGCCCGTGACACACTGTCGGCTTCGTCATGATCCGGCTTCAGCAGCGATATGGCCCGGTCCTCACCGACCATGGCGGACAGGGTGCCGTCGGGCCCGAGTTCGAGGAAGGTCGCCACACCCTGCTTCCGCAGCGCGGCGAGGGCATCGGTGAACCGGACCGTGCGCCGGACGTGCCGAACCCAGAACTGAGGCACGGTGACCTCGTCACCGGCCGGCATGGGGATCCGCGGCGGGTGAAAGGATATGCCCTCCACGACTCGGCTGAACTCCGCCAGCATCGAGTCCATGTGCGGTGAGTGGAACGCATGACTGACTCGGAGCTGTTTGACGCGTCGGCCTTCGGCACGGAAGGATTCCGCGACCTCCTGCAGAGGATCGACGTCACCAGAGGTCACCACCGACGCTGGACCGTTCACCACCGCGATGTTCACTTGGTCCTCACGGCCGGTCAACCGCGCTGCCACCTCCTGCTCGGTGGCCGTCACGGATACCATCGCCCCGCCGCCAGGCAGCGCCTGCATAAGCCGGCCACGTGCGGTCACCAAGGTGGCCGCGTCCCGGAGATTGAGCACTCCGGCGACATGCGCCGCCGCCAGGTCGCCGACGGAATGTCCGGCGACGAAGTCCGGACGGATTCCCCATGACTCGACAAGGCGGAACAAGGCCACCTCGATCGCGAACAACGCCGGCTGGGCGTATCCGGTCGTGTCAAGCAGCCGGGTGTTGGCGGCTATCACCTCGCGCAGCGGCCGGTCGAGGTGCTGGTCCAGCTGTGCGCAGACCTCGTCGAAGGCCTCCGCGAACGCCGGATAGGCCTGGCTGAGCCGCTGGCCCATGCCGAGCCGCTGAGAGCCCTGGCCCGCAAACAGCATCGCGAGTTTGCCCTCGACGGCCTCACCAACGACGAGACCGGAATCGACCCTACCGGCGGCGAGATCGGCGAGCAATCGGTCACGGTCTTCGCCGAGCACCACGGCACGCCACCGCATGTTCTCCCGCGTCGTGGCAAGCGAATATGCGATATCGTTGTCGGGCAGCCCTTTTACAACCGCGCGGAGGCTGTCAGCCGCATCACGCAGGGCAGCATCGTTGCGCGCCGAGATCAACCATGGCAACGACGCTGACTCGTCGCCTGATGAATCGGCCGGATCGTCCGCCGGATCGTACTCCAGGACGACGTGGGCATTCGTGCCGCTGATCCCGAAAGACGACACACCGGCCCGACGGGCTCGCCCCGTCGCCGGCCACGGAGTCGCCTCGGCCAGCAATGTGACTGCACCCGTCGACCAGTCCACATGAGACGATGGCTCATCCACGTGCAATGTGCATGGAAGCAATCCATGCCGCA
>JAFAZC010000191.1 GCA_019239965.1 Kutzneria sp.
ACCCGTGCCCAGCCGGACGGCGACGACTGGATCCTCAACGGAACCAAGTGCTGGATCACCAACGGCGGCGTCTCCGACTGGTACACCGTCATGGCGAAGACCGACCCGGACAAGGGCGCCAACGGCATCTCGGCCTTCGTGGTGCACAAGGACGACGAGGGCTTCAGCGTCGGCCCCAAGGAGCACAAGCTCTGCATCAAGGGCTCGCCGACCACCGAGATCTACTTCGAGAACTGCCGCGTCCCCGGCGACCGGATCATCGGCGAGCCCGGCACCGGGCTGAAGACGGCTCTGCGGACACTGGACCACACCCGCCCCACGATCGGTGCCCAGGCTGTCGGCATCGCCCAGGGCGCGCTCGACGCGTCGATCGACTATGTCAGGGACCGCAAGCAGTTCGGCAAGGCGATCGCCGACTTCCAGGGTGTCCAGTTCATGCTCGCCGACATGGCCATGAAGATCGAAGCGGCACGGCACATGGTGTATGTCGCGGCGGCCAAGGCCGAGCGCGGCGAGAAGAACATCGGGTTCGTCACCGCCGCATCCAAGTGCTTCGCCTCCGACGTGGCCATGGAGGTCACCACCAACGCGGTGCAGTTGTTCGGCGGCGCCGGCTACACCCGCGACTTCCCGGTGGAACGCATGATGCGCGACGCCAAGATCACCCAGATCTACGAGGGCACCAACCAGATCCAGCGCGTCGTCATGTCCCGTGCCCTGCTCAAGGGCTAGATTGACGATCTTTCTGGCTGCCCGGAGCTTCCTGGTGTTCATGATCAGGCTGCCTCCGGGCCGAACACGCCGTCGACGGTCGCCCGCGCACGCTCATAGTTACATGGCACTAGACGAGTAAGTCCTGATGGTCGTAGTTGATCAACGATCGTTTGCGGGGCGCGCCCGATGTTGGTGTTGTGCCAGATCGCGGCGGCCATGGCCAGCAGGCGTTGGCCGACCCGGGCGTAGAGCCCGTCGGCTCGGCGTGCTCCGTGCTGTTCCAGGGACAACTGGCCTTTGAGGGTGTCGAAGACCGCCTCGATCCACTGCCGTGGACGCGGCAGTCGCCGCTCGGCCGGGGTGGGCTGGTGATCACGTTTGACCCCGGCGCGGGCCGGGCGGAGCAGATACACGCCCAGATCGCTCAGGAAGTCCTGGAAAGTCTGCCCGGCGAAACCCTTGTCGGCCAGGATGACCTGCCCGGCGTTGACCAGGTGGTGGTCGACCTCCAGCAGGGCGGTCATCACCTCACGTTCGTCGCGTGTGGGGTTGGCCAGCCACCACATGATCGGCATGCCCTCGGCGGTGGTGACCAGATACAGGCGCATGCCCCAGAAGTAGCGGGAGTGGCTGGCGCAGTAGCCATAGCCGGCCTCACCGGCCAGATCCGACCGCTTCACCGTGGGGCGGGACCGGGCGCACTCGACCGGGGTGGGGTCGATCAGACGCAGGTGCTCTGAGTTGGTCGGGGTGGTCTCGGCCAGGGACCGGATGAGGCGGGCGATCAGCGGCCCGGCCGCGCGCGGTCTCTTGTTCCACCCGGACTGTTGGGGCAGGTAGGGGAACATGCCGGTCAGGTGTTTGCGGGCGTAGCGCAGCCAGGCTGTTTCGGAGGGTCGGTTGAGCAGGACCTGGGCGAGGGCTAGACAGATCAGTTCGGCGTCGGTGAGTCGTGTGGGTCGGCCGGGCCGGGTGTTCAACTAGTCGTCGGTGAAGCAGCACAGTGCGGTCAGCAGGGTGTCCAGGTCAGCGTCCACCGGGTCTCCATGATCAGGTTGGGGTAGCAGCGCTGATCATGGGCACCCTGTGTCCGTCTCCGGCTACGGAACCGTCACAAGATCAATAAGGAATCAGTCGTCTAGGCTGCATGGGTGTCGGCGACGAGGTTGTTGGTGCTCGGCGTGGTACGCGGTTACGGGCGTGCCCACGGTTATCTGATCGGGCAGGATCTGTTGTCCTGGGGCGCCGACGACTGGGCCAACGTCAAATGGGGCTCGATCTACCACGCGCTCAAACAGCTCACCAAGGGCGAGTTCCTGCGTGAGGACTTCACGGTGCCCGGCCGCACCGACTACGAGTTGACCGAACGCGGCGAGTTCGAGTTCAAACGGCTGCTCGCCGAGGCGTTCCGCCGCCCGGAGCCGCGTCCCGACATGCTCTGCGCCGGGCTGGCGCTGCTGCCTGCGTTGACCCGTGCCGAGGCGATCGGGCTGCTCGAACAGCGCCTCGTCGCCCTCGAGGCCAGCAGCGCTGACGCCGCGGGCCGGATCGCGAACCACGGCGACCCGGAACATGTACGTGAGCTCTACGGCCTGTGGAAGCACACCGCTGACGGCGGGGTCGACTGGACACGGGGATTGATCGACCGGCTGGCCGACGGCGCCTACCCGATGGCCGGCGAGCGCGGCTCACCGGGAAAGCCAGGAAGCTGGCCCCAGTTGACCTAAGCCCGATATTCAAACTTGTATATGGCTGGTCGAGATGGTTACACTAAACCTGCTATTAAAGTTTTAATATCGAGCGGGGTGGTGGATGTCAGTCGTCGCGGAAGGTCTCCACAAGTGCTATCGCGACAAGTCAGCCCTGGACGGCTTCGACCTCACGGTGGCCGAGGGACGGGTGTGTGGACTGCTGGGCCCCAACGGGGCGGGCAAGACGACGGCCGTCCGGATCCTCGCCACCCTGCTCCGCCCCGACGGCGGTCGGGCCGAGGTAGCCGGATTCGATGTCACCCGTCATCCCGCCGAGGTCCGGCGGCGGATCGGGCTGGTCGGCCAGCACGCCGCCGTCGACGAGGTGCTCAGCGGCCGACAGAACCTGGTGATGTTCGGCCGCCTCTATCACCTGTCCTCCGCGCGGGCCCGCGCACGGGCCGACGAGTTGCTCACCCAGTTCGGGCTCGCCGACACCGGGGACAAGGCGGTCAAGCAGTACTCCGGCGGCATGCGGCGCCGGCTCGACCTGGCCGCGAGCATGATCCTGGCGCCCAAGGTGCTGTTCCTCGACGAGCCGACGACCGGTCTCGACCCGCGGGCCCGCAACGAGGTCTGGGCGGCCACCCGCGCGTTGGTCGCCGACGGCACCACAGTTCTGCTCACCACCCAGTACCTCGACGAAGCCGACCAGCTCGCCGACGACATCTCGGTGATCGACAACGGCCAGGTCGTCGGGAACGGCACCCCCGACCAGCTCAAGACCAAGATCGGCGGCGACCGGATCGACCTCGTGCTGCACGACGCCGATGACCTCGCCGCCGCGGCGGCGACAGTGAGCAGGGTGACGGGCGCCGACACCGACATCGACAGGGACGACCGCAGGCTCAGCGCACCGGTGCGAAACCGGGTGGCGGCGCTGGTCGAAGCGTCTCGGGCCCTGGACGATGCTGGGATCGCAGTCGAGGACATCGTGCTGCGCCGGCCCACCCTCGACGAGGTCTTCCTGACGTTGACCAGTGCCGGAACAGGACACGGACCGAGAGAGACGGGGCGAGAATGACCAGTCTGTACTGGGCCGTCGCGGACGGCTGGACGATCACCAGGCGGGACCTGACGCACTGGGTGCGACAGCCGACGCCGATCATCCTCGGCCTGCTGTTCCCGATCATGCTGGTGCTGATGTTCGGGTTCCTCTTCGGCGGCGCGATCGCGGTGCCCGGCGGCGGCGACTACCGGGAGTTCCTGCTTCCAGGAATGTTCGTGATGACGGTGGCCTTCGGCGTCGAAGGCACCATGATCGCGGTCACCACGGACGCGGCGCGCGGGGTGACCGACCGGTTCCGGTCCATGCCGATGGCTCAGTCGGCGGTGGTAGTCGGCCGCAACGGAGCCGACATGCTCGACTCCGTCCTCGTGCTGGCGGCCATGATCGGCTGTGGGCTCGCGGTCGGCTGGCGCTGGCACGGCGGTCCCGGCGCCACCCTGGCCGCCGTCGGGCTGCTGCTGCTCCTGCGGTTCGCCCTGCTCTGGGTGGGCATCTATCTCGGCCTCGTGGTCGGCGGTCCGGAGACGGTCGCGGCCGTGCAGATCCTGGTGTGGCCGATCGGATTCCTGTCCAACGTGTTCGTCGCGCCCGAGACCATGCCGGCGTGGTTGGGCACTGTGGCGGCCTGGAATCCGTTGTCCGCCACCGTGTCGGCGACCCGTGAACTGTTCGGCAACCCCGGGTGGGGCGGGCAGTCCTGGATCGCCCAGCACGCGACCGTCATGGCGGTGCTCTGGCCGCTGGCCATCATCGCGGTCTTCTTTCCCCTGTCAGTAAGGGCATTCCGGAGGATGAGCCGCTAGTGCGTCTTGACGCGGGACACCCGGTCAGTTTCGAACCGTCGGATCCGCCCAGGTCGGGTGTGCTGAGCTACCAGGACATCGACGGCGAGGTGGGGCGTGTGCCAGTCGGGGAAGCCGTTGCCCTGCTGAGCAAGGCGAGGCGGGATCCGACCGCACACCCGACGGTGCTGTTCTGGGGCGCGGCCACGGTGCTCGCACTGTGGCTGGTCACCCGAGGCCGGATGCGGCCGACGGTCTCGCCCGGCGACTTCGACGCCTGGCGAGTCGGTCCGCTCGACACCGAGGACGTCGAACGGATCACCAAGCTGGCCGCGGCCATGCCGGCACGTCAGCAGGTCGACGCGGAGGACCTTGTCCGGGACTTCCTCGACGCGGTCGCCGACGCGATGCCGCGGTCGGCCGCGGCGGTGAAAGCCTCCGGGCAGGCGGTCTTCGCCGCGCTCGCCCCACAGCACGTGCCGGAACTACGCGGCTGGGCCGCCGGCCTCGACGCCGGATTCCGGGTCTCCCTCCGGCTCGAGGTGACCGGCGGCGACTACGGTGCCGGCGAATTCCGCGCGGTCGTCCAACTGCACAGCGTCGCCGATCCGGCGATCGTGGTCGATGTCGGCGCCGATCACGGTGTCACCACGAGCGCACGGATCGACACCGCCGTCACGCTGCGGAAGGCGGCACGCGTGTGGCCGCCTCTTGAGCGGCTGCTGCACCTCGCCGTGCCCGACCAGCTGGTTCTCAGTGACGAAGAGGTCGGCGAGCTTGCCGGGTTCGCCGCGACGAGGCTGGCCGCGGCAGGGATCGACGTGCACTGGCCAAAAGACCTGGCTCGCGGGATGACGTCGAGCGTGATGCTCGGCGGCGACCGGACGCCTCCGTCGGATCTGCCCGGCTTCCTGGGCGGAAACCGGCTGCTCTCGTTCGACTGGCGGCTGGCGATCGGTGGTGACGGACTCAGCGAGGCGGAGATGGACCGGCTGGCGCACGCACACCGACCCGTCGTGCGGCTTCGTGACCAGTGGACGCTCGTCGCCCCCGAACTGGCGCGCAGGGCCCGCGAGCGGACCCCCAAGACGCTCGGGGTGATCGATGTGCTTGGCGCCACGCTCACCGGGGCGACCGAGGTCGACGGAGAACAGGTGACCGTCTCCGCGGGCGGTTGGCTGGCGGCGCTGCGGGACCGGATCACGGCCGGGGACAACGGAACCGAGCAACTGTCGCAGCCGGCCGCGCTCACGGCGACGCTGCGGGACTATCAGCTGCGCGGCCTTCGATGGCTGGCCCGGATGACCTCTCTCGGTCTCGGCTGCTGCCTGGCCGACGACATGGGGCTCGGCAAGACGATCACCGTCATCGCGCTGCACCTGCACCGCGACTCCGGTCCGACCCTTGTGGTCTGTCCGGCCTCGCTGCTGGGCAACTGGGCAAGGGAGATCGAGCGGTTCGCGCCAGCAACCGCGGTCCGCCGCTATCACGGGCCGAGCCGCTCGCTGGACGGCGTCGCCGCCGGATTCGTCCTGACGACCTACTCGACGATGCGGCTGGACGCGGACGAACTCGGCGGGACCGAGTGGGGCCTGCTCGTCGCCGACGAGGTGCAACACGTCAAGAACCCGGCTTCGGGTACAGCGAAGGCGCTGCGCGGGATTCGTGGTGACGCTCGCGTCGCACTGACCGGAACCCCCATCGAGAACAACCTTTCCGATCTGTGGGCGATTCTGGACTGGACGACACCGGGACTGCTCGGTTCGCTCGCGACGTTCCGCGCGCGCTGGGCAAAACCGATCGAGGGGGACGGCGATCACGCGGTCGCCGACCGGTTCGCCCGCCTGGTGCGCCCCTTCCTGTTACGTCGCCGCAAGACCGACCCGGGCGTCGCACCCGAACTTCCGGCCAAGACCGTCACCGACCAGCCCGTCACGCTTACCCACGAGCAGGCCGCACTGTACGAAGCGACTGTCCGCGAAGCGATGGACGGCATCAGGGGCAGCACCGGAATGGCCCGGCGTGGGCTGGTCTTCGCGTTGCTCACGGCGTTGAAACAGATCTGCAACCATCCCGCCCAGTACCTCAAGGAGCCCGCGGGGGCGATGAAGTTGGCCGGGCGATCCGGAAAACTCGATCTGCTCGACGAGTTGGTCGACACGATCGTGGCCGAGGATGGCGCGGTGCTGGTGTTCACCCAGTACGTCGGCATGGCCCGAATCGCCGAGCGGCACCTGACCGGCCGGGGAGTCCCAGTGCAGCTGCTGCACGGCGGCACGCCGGTGTCTCGGCGCGAGGAACTGGTGCGGCGCTTCCAACACGGCGAGGTGCCGGTCTTCCTGCTGTCAGTCAAGGCCGCGGGCACCGGTCTGAACCTCACCAGGGCCGATCACGTCGTGCACTACGACCGGTGGTGGAATCCCGCGGTCGAGGAGCAGGCCACCGACCGCGCCCACCGGATCGGGCAGGTGCGCCCCGTCCAGGTTCACCGGCTGATCACCGAGGGCACGGTGGAAGACCGGATCGCCGAGATGCTGCGCGCCAAGCGCGCGCTGTCCGACGCGGTACTCGGCGCCGGCGAGGCGGCGCTGACCGAGTTGACCGACGCCGAGCTGGCGGACCTTGTCGAGCTGAGGGGTGGGCGATGAGCGAGGAGGCAAGGGGATTTCGGGCCTTTGAATCGGGGACGCGCCGGAGCCCGCGTGCCCGCTCGTGGTGGGCGGAGACGTGGATCAGAGCGATGGAAGACGGCGCGCTCGACGTTGCCCAACTGCGCGCGGGGCGAAGGTATGCCACCGCCGGCCGAGTCGGACCGATCACGGTGACGCGAGGGCGGGTTTTCGCCACGGTGTACGGAGCCCACGACGTGCCGCGGCATGCGACCGTACTCGTCGAGCAGCTCACGGACTCGGCATGGCGCCAGGTTCTGGACCAGGTCGCGGCCAAGGCGGGGGATGTCGCCGCCGTTCTCGACGGAGGCGCGCCCGCCAAGCTGGCCAAGGCAGCCGAGGATGTCGGTGTTCGACTACTGCCGGACGTCGGCGACCTCGAACCTGAATGCGGTTGCCAGGACTGGGGTCGACCCTGCTCGCACGCGGCGGCCCTCGGTTACCAGACGGCTTGGCTGCTCGACGAGGACCCGCTTCTGCTGACGTTGCTGCGTGGTCGTGACGAGGTCGACCTGTTCGATGGCATACGGCGATGTTCGGAGCGCGCCGACGCACCCGCGGCCGTCGATCCAGCCGCGCTGGAGTTCCTCATCTCGACCGCGGTCTCTCGGGCGCGGGAACTGCTGGACGCCGACCCGCCGTTCGAGCCGGACCCGCACCATACGACCCGGCTTTCCGGCGAGTTTTTCGCCTGATCAAACGACGCCGAGCTAAGTAGACACGCCTTCACACGACATCATCGGTTCACATGGTTGCGCCACGGTGAAGCGGTCGGATCTGGCCGGTGAGGCCGGCTATGGCTACTGCGCCAGCCACTCCCGCTACTTCTGGGGCATGCGCCTGTATCTGGTCACCACCGCCGAGGGCATGCCGATCATGTGGTGGCTGGCCAACC
>JAFAZC010000088.1 GCA_019239965.1 Kutzneria sp.
CGCTAAGTCTGGCACAGATGTGTCATACTCCAATGGTGGTCTTGCCCGACGCGGTCGGACCAACGACGAGAAAGGCCAGCCGTGCCGACACGATCGCGGTAAGGAGCCGCTCGTCGGCCAGCCCGAACGTACCCATCCCGCGCAACGCGGACAGGTCGTGCACCGCGGGCCGAAGCACACGCAGCGACAGGCACGTGCCGTAAGCCGCGATCGGTGTTAGCACGGCGTGCAACCGGATCCGGTTCATCGGGCCACCGCCAGGCAGCCATGCATCCACGTAGGGCTGGGCGTCGTCCAGTCGTCGCCCAGCGGCCAACGCGAGGCGCTGAGCCAGCCTGCGCACCGAGTCGTCGTCACGGAACCGCACATCGCAGCGGCGCAGGCCGTCCCGACCGTCGACCCAGACCTGGTCTGGACCGGTCACCAGCACATCGGTCGTGTGCGGATCGCGCAACAGCGGGTCGAGCACGCCGGCACCGACGAATTCCTGCTTGAGCACCCGGAGCGCACCGAGCACGTCCATGTCGCTCGCGACGCCGCCGACCTCCGCGCGGACCGCCTCCGCCGTGGCCGCCGACGTGATGGGCACGCCACCACTGGCCAATCGCTGCCGCACTCGGTCAACGAGATCACCGGGCATCGTCGACACCGCACAGCGCACCGAATGCCACCGCCGCCGCGGCCGCGAGCGGTCCCCTCGACCGGTCTGGCGGCCGACCGCCCTCAAGGGAGCCGGCAAGCCGAGGCTCGGACTTCATCACCGACAGCAGCGGCAGCCCAACAGCCTTGGCAACGTCGTCGGCGCGCAGGCCACCCGGCGCAGGTCCACGTACCAGCACCATCGCATGGGCGGTCTTGTCGAGAAGCTGCGTGACGACCTGCCTCGCGGCAGCGCATGCTCGCACCTCGGCCGGCACCACCACGACCGTGAGGTCAGCGCGGTCCAGCACAGCGCGCGAGGACTCGTTCTGATGCCGGGGCAGGTCGCAGACGACCACCTCGCCGCCGCGCCGGGCCGACGTCACCACGGTCGACACCGCCTGTTCGTCGAGCGTCGCGGTGGTCCGATCGCAGGACAGCAAGGTGAGTCGGTTGCCTCCCCGCTGCCGGCCGAGCAGAGCGGAGTGCAGCGCCGAAGCGCTCACCCGACCACCGCTGAGGCGCAGTTCGGGCCATCGAAGGCCGGACTCGGTCTCGGCTCCCAGCACGAGGTCGAGTCCGCCTCCCATTGGGTCACAATCGACAAGCAGCGCTCGACGGTCCGCGCGCAGCGCGGCGAACCCAACCGCCGCGGCGAACCCACCGCCGCGGCGAACGTCGACGCGCCCGCCCCACCGCGACCGCCTACCACGGCGAGGATCCGGCCGCTGTCGTCCGCCGGCCCCTCCACGGCGTCGGCGAACGCACCAGCCAACCACGGTTCGGCTGCTGGAAGCCCGACCACCCGTTCGGCCCCAACGGCGACCCCGCGCTCGAACAGCGCCGGCGGCGGCACGCCGCGCGCGACCAACACCACACCCGACCGGCGCGGCAGGCTCGCCTGCTCACAGCCCGCGGCGGCCTCGTCGTCGAGCACGATGAGCGGCGCACGAGCCCACCTGCCACGGATGGCCGCGATGTCGGGCGCGCGTTCCAGTTCGCAGCCCGCGGCCGCGGCAACCCGCAGTAGGTCATCGAGCAGATCTTCGTCGTCGACCACAGCCACCGGTCTCGTCCGCTCCGTCATGCGCTCCATCCCCCTGTCTTCCGCCGTTGTCGCGCCAGGGATCCACGATGACCGACACATCGCGGATGCCGACCCGGTCGAAGATCCAGATGTGGACAACTGAGCGCCTGTGCATAACTCGGACTCCGACAGGCCCGGCAGCGGTCTCGTGTGTCAGACCATCGGGGCACGATGGAGCGGGGACACATGTACACGTCGTTGGAGTCCAGCTGGAACGTGCGGGCATGCGGACATGACGCGACCCCCGTCAGGGGGGAGGGACGGGGGTCGCCTGTGGTTCAGCCCTGGGGGGTTGGACTGAACGTTCCGGACAGCGGCCGGACGGCCCTACTGTAGCCTCCGGCCGAGGATGGTGCTTATCATCCGTTCGCGGGATACAGGAGAACGGCTCCGTCGGCACCTATGCTGACCGGGTGCATCAAGGCAACAGCTCGCGTGTTGCGGCGTTCTTCGATCTGGACAAGACGGTCATCGCCAAGTCCAGCATGCTGGCCTTCAGCCGCCCCTTCTTCCAGGAGGGACTGATCAACCGCAGGGCCGTGCTCAAGAGCGCATACGCCCAGTTCGTGTTCATGCAGGGTGGTGCCGACTCGGATCAGATCGAGCGGATGCGCACCCACATCACCGCACTGTGCGAGGGCTGGGACGTCGAACAGGTGCGGTCGATCGTCGAAGAGGCGCTACACGACATCGTGGACCCACTGGTCTACAAGGAGGCGACCCAGCTCATCGCCGAACATCGCGGCAAGGGGCACGACATCGTGGTGGTCTCCGCCTCCGGACACGAGATCGTCGCCCCCATCGCCGACATGCTCGGCGCGACCCACTGCCTCGCGACCCGAATGGTCGTCGTCGACGGGCGCTACACCGGCGAGGTCGACTTCTACTGCTACGCCAAGAACAAGGCGGTGGCCATCAAGCAGTTGGCCGAGGCCAACGGCTACCGGCTCGAGGAGTGCTACGCCTACTCCGACTCGGCGACCGACCAGTCGATGCTGGCCGCCGTCGGGCACCCCACGGCGGTGAATCCGGACCGGGAGCTGAAGAAGATCGCGACACAGTTGGACTGGCCGGTGCTGACCTTCTCCAACCCCATTTCGCTTCGTGCCAGGATCTCGACGCCGTCGGGCACGGCGGTAGCGGCGACGGCGATCGGACTCGGCGCGGTCGCCGCCGTCGGCTTCGCCTGGTACGGCCTGCGTAGGCATCGGGGCCGCGGCGAGCTGGACACCTCGGGCTGAAACACAAGGCCTGGTAACGAAAACAACCCGAAGAGATTGCGGTCTCGCACGCACCGCGGGCGACACGCCCACGCCCTCCCTCCGCCCATCCCCCACTCGGAGGTAGTCGTGCGCGGCGGAACTATCATGCCCCCCAGCCTCACGCGATTTCCTCACCGAGAGCGACTTGAACGGTGCACCCGTCTGTGCCCTTGATGTGACGGCCAACACGCACTAGAAAGGTAGTGCGGACTTCTGGTCGGCTAGGGACGGAGCGGAAGAGAAGCGCTGTCCACCCCGAGGGAACTCCGTGCACGGACATCAGGCACCCACGCACAGCACGCCGCGGGAGGCATGTCGTCTGGGGCTGCGTACCGGGACGCCGGACGCCGAGCACCCTACTGGTACGACACAGTTGCACGCCTGGTAACCGGATGACTCCGTGCTAGCGGACTAGTGGGCTTCGCCCTACGGCAACGTAGGGCGAAGCCCACTGTCACGTTCAGTCGTTGCTGACGTCAGCCGGGATTCCGAAACGGCTGTGCACGGCGCAGCGGCGCACGCACGTTCGTCGTCGGCATACGGCATCAGGGTGAACCGGCCCGCCGTAAGCCCCGGTTGCCCCCCTTTCTGTGGCGTGAGTAACTTACTGTGTCGCTCATCGTTCGGTGAGAACTTTCCGCCAATGGGAGCTCGTGGGAGGCAGCAGTGGTCAAGCGGAATGCACTGTGGCGTCCACTCGTCGCCGTCACGGCGGCCCTGACGGCCACCGCAATGGCCGCCCCGGTGGCGAGCGCCGCCGGGCGAGCGGCGGACAATTCGATCGTGAGCCAGGCCTCCGTACGCTCCCTGATGCAGCGGATGACTCTGGAGGAGAAGGTCGGCCAGCTCTTCATGACCTACGCCTACGGGTCCTCGGCCGGCACGGTGGACGGGCGCAACCAGGCGGAGTTCGGCGTCGACACGCCCGCCCAGGTCGTACAGAAGTACCACCTCGGAGGCGCCATTTACTTCGCGTGGTCGGACAGCGTCAACAACCCCACCCAGATCGCCAGGCTCTCCAACGGCCTACAGCAGGCCGCTCTCTCGTCTGGTGCACGCATACCGCTGCTGATCTCCACCGACCAGGAGGAAGGTGTCGTCACACGGATCGGCCCGCCGGCGACCACCCTGCCGGGCAGCATGGCACTCGGGGCCACCCGCAGCACGGCCAGTGCCGAGAAGGCGGCCACCATCACCGGTCACGAACTGCGTGCGATGGGCGTCAACATGGACAACGCGCCCGACGCCGACGTCAATGTGAACCCGGCCAATCCGGTCATCGGCGTGCGCTCGTTCAGCTCCGACCCGACGCTGGCGGCACAGATGGTGGGCGCACAGATTCGCGGCTACCAGAACAGCGGACCGACGACCAGCACGGTGTCCGCGACCGCCAAGCACTTCCCCGGTCACGGCGACACGGCCACCGACAGCCACACCGGCCTGCCCATCATCGATCACGACAAAGCAACGTGGGAGAAGGTGGACGCGCCCCCGTTCCGGGCCGCGATCGCCGCCGGCACCGACGTGATCATGACCGCACACATCGTGTTTCCCAAGATCGACTCCTCCGGTGACCCGTCGACGCTCTCGCATACCGTGCTGACCGGCATGCTGCGGAACGAACTCGGTTACCGCGGCATGGTCATCACCGACTCGCTGAAGATGGACGGCGTCCGGCAGAAGTACCCCGACGCCGAGATACCCGTCCGCGCGCTCGAGGCCGGCGCCGACATGCTACTGATGCCGATGCATCTCGAGCTGGCCGTGAACAGCGTGCTCGACGCTGTCCGGAGCGGACGGATTTCCGAACAGCGCATCGACGAGAGTGTGAATCGCATCCTCACCGTCAAGTTCAACCGCGGTGTGCTGTTCCACCCGCTCGTCGATCCCTCGGCGGTCACCAGGACCGTGGGCACTCATGGCAACAAGGTCACCGCCCAGCAGATCACCGATGCCTCCATCACCGTGCTGCGTAACGACGACAGGATCCTGCCCGTGTCACACTCGCCGAACTCGGTGCTGATCACCGGTTGGGGCGACGACACGATGACAGCGCTGACGGGCTCGATGACGGCACGCGGAATCAAGGCGACCGCGCTGCACACTGGTGACGCTCCGAGCGCTTCGACCAACGCCGGAGCGGTCGCGGCGGCCATGAACAGCGATCTGGTCGTCGTGTTGACCAATGGCGCGGTCGGTGACAGCGGACAGCGGGACCTGGTGCGGCAACTAGGCGCCACCGGCAAGCCGGTCATCGCCGTCTGCGTCGGCAGGCCGTACGACCCGGCCTCAGTGCCCGAGGCCAAGACCTGGATCGATACCTACTCGTCGACGCCGGTGTCGATGGAGTCGCTGACGAAGGTGATCTTCGGTGAGGTCGGTCCACACGGAAAACTCCCGGTGAGCATCCCCGACCCGGCCGACCCCAGTACCGATGCCTACCCGTTCGGCGCCGGGATAACCTGGTGAGCCTGCCCCGGAGGGCCTTCCTCGCCGCCTCGGCGGTGGCCGCGTCAGCGCCCACCCTGACGGCGGCCGCCCAGGCTGCCCGACGATTAGCCGGGGCTGACGTCCTGGCGGCCGAGGGCTACCAGCGGCTGCGCGGACGCAAGGTCGGAGTGCTCACGAATCCGACGGGCGTACTGGAGAGCCTGGCACACATCGTCGATGACATGACGGCGCACGGAGTGCGGCCGGTGGCCGCGTTCGGTCCCGAGCATGGCTTCCGTGGCACTGCCCAGGCGGGCGGCTCGGAAGGCAGCTACACCGATCCACACACCGGAATACCAGTGTATGACGCCTACAACGTGACTCCAGAGGCGTTGGCGGCGATGTACCGCAAGGTCGGCGTCGACACGGTGGTGTTCGACATCGCCAACGTCGGCGCACGGTTCTATACCTACACCTGGACGATGTACATCGCGATGCAGGCGGCGGTGTCAGTCGGCGCGTCGTTCGTGGTTCTCGACCGGCCGAACCCGATCGGCGGGCAGGCGTTCGGGCCACAGCTGGACCCGGCCTACGCCACACTCGTCGGACTCAAGCCAATAGTGCAGCAGCCCGGCATGACCGTCGGCGAACTGGCCGGCATGTTCGACGCCGAGTTCCTGCCCACTGACACAGGAGGCCGCCGGCTGCCCAGCCTGGATATCGTGCGGGCCGTCGGCTGGCATCGGAGTGACCTCTTCGAAGGTCAGTGGATTCCGCCGAGTCCCAACATGCCGACCCTGGACACGGCGCTGCTCTATCCGGGCACGTGCCTTTTCGAGGGCACGACCATCTCGGCGGGCAGAGGGACGACAAGGCCGTTCGAGACGATCGGCGCTCCCGGCATCGACTGGCGATGGGCAGAGGAGCTCAACGCACTCCGCCTTCCTGGCGTGCTGTTCCGCGAGAACTACTTCGTGCCGACGTTCAACAGATACGTCGGCGAGACCTGTGGCGGAGTCCAGGTCCACCTCACGGACCGCGAACGGGTGGACGCGATCCGCACCGCCGTCGCGATGATCGTAACGGCCAGGCACCTGTACCCGGACCTGTTCGGCTGGATCAACGACAACTGGGTCGACAAGCTCAGCGGCTCGGATCGGCTACGGCGGATGGTGGATGCTGGAGCTGGAGTCGATGAGGTGACAGGAGCTTGGAGCGACGAACTCGCCGCATTCCGCCGTAAGCGAGTGCGGTATCTCCTCTACCTATGAGGTGCGCATGCGAATTCAGGCTCTCGCAGTTCCTGTCGCGTTGGTCATGGCACTCACGGTGACCGGAACCTCCTCCGCTTCGCTCGACGTCCACAATGGACGATTTGACCAGCCGCGGTATGGCTTCGCTCCTCCGGACACCGCGCTGCGGCCGGGTAGTCCTGACAGCGCCGGCCTCGACCCTGGGCCGATCGACGCGTACCTCGAACGGCTAGCTCGCTGGGAGGATCCGGCGAACGGAGCCGGCTATCTGTTCCCCGGAGCCACCGCCCTGATGGCTCACGACGGCGTTGTGGTCAGCCGCAGCGCGAGCGGCTATGCGGTGAAGTATGCGGACGCGAACACCGAACTGCCCCGCGATCAATGGATTCCGGCTCGTACGGATACGATCTACGACCTTGCCTCGCTGTCGAAACTGTTCACCAGCATCGTCGCGGTACAGCAGATCGAGGCGGGCAGGCTCGACCTGGACGCGACAGTGGCCAGCTACATTCCCGAATTCGCCGTCAACGACAAGGCGAAGATCACTGTCGAACAGCTGCTCACCCACACCTCCGGCCTGCCAGCCGACCCTTCCCCGCCGCTGTGGCAGGCCTATCCGGACATCGCCTCGCGGGAAAAAGCGATCTTGGACACCAAGCCGATCAACCCGGCCGGCACCACCTACCTGTACTCCGACTTGAACATGCTGAGCATGCAGCTGGTGTTGCGGCGGGTGACCGGTGAGCCACTGGACGCCTTGGTGCGCAAGGGAATCACTGGTCCCCTACACATGGTCGATACGGGGTACAACCCACCACCCGAGAAGCTGACCAGGATCGCGGCGACGGAATACCAGGTGACTCCGGCGAGGGGCATGTTGCGCGGTTCGGTGCACGACGAGAATGCTTGGGCGATGGGGGGTGTCGCAGGGCACGCCGGTGTCTTCTCCACCGTGGACGATCTCGCCGTGCTGGCACAAGCGATCCTCAATGGGGGCACTTATGGCGGCAACCGGATACTGAGCGAGCAGAGCGTCAGGTTACTGGAGACCAACTTCAACCAGAACTTTCCCGGTGACGCGCACGGACTCGGCTTCGAGTTGGACCAGATCTGGTACATGGGCGGGCTTTCCAGCCCGAGCACTGTTGGGCATACCGGCTACACCGGCACCTCGATAGTGATCGACCCACAGTCACGGTCGTTCGCCATTCTGCTGACCAACCGGGTCCATCCGACAAGGAACACGCCCTCGACCAATCCGGCGCGCGAGACCATCGCTACGGCGCTGGCACAGTCCATGCACGTCCTCCCACCAGGCGGTGGACGGTCTTGGTTCGCCTCGCAGCCCGGCGGCACGACCAGCACGTTGACCAGCATTCCGCTTCCCACACACGGCGTCGCCGAGGTCTCCTTCCTCGCATTCGTCAACACCGAACCGACTGACGTGCTCGCACTCCAGGAGAGTACTGACGGCGGTTCGACGTGGCAGCCCGCGGCGTTGACCGTCCAAGGGCCGGCCGCGCCGGTCGGCACCACCACCACGTTGTCCGGTCAGGCCACGAGGGCCTGGTGGTTCGTCCGCGCGACGCTTGCCGCAGCACCCGCTGGCGTGGTCTTGCGGTGGAGTTACGCCACTGACCCCTTGTACGAGGGACGCGGGGTGAACCTGGCCCACCTGCGGGTGGCCGACAGTGGGTCGATCCTGCTCGACAGCGACCGCGACGAGGCCAGTTTGACCTCGGCCGGCTGGCGGGAACTCACCGGTTAGCCACTGTCGCTGTCCGTGACAATACGTTGACCTTGGTAGTCGCTGTTAGTAAGTTTCCCACATGCGCTCTGTCGAGTCAGCTTCCACTTCAGCTGGGGCGAGTCCGCTGGTGCGCATCAGATCACTGCTGCCTGGCCTCGCCAAGGCGGAACAGCGGGTCGCCAGGGTCGTGCTCGACGATCCGGCCACCATTTCGCACCGGAGCATCACCGAGGTGGCCGCGGCGGCAGGCACCAGCGAAACGACGGTGACGAGATTCTGCAAAGCGATAGGCGTCAGCGGCTATCCCGAACTGCGCATCGCACTTGCCGCCGACACGGCGCGCTCCGCCGCACGGGGTAGCCGCGACCTCGGCGGGGACATCACGCCGACGGACGATCTCGCCAATGTCGTGAAGAAGGTGTCCTTCGCCGATGCGAGGGCGGTCGAGGAGACAGCCGGGCAGGTCAACATCGCCATACTCGGACAGGTGGTCGATGCGATGGCCAGTGCGGGCCGGGTTGACGTCTACGGAGTTGGGGCGAGCGCGTTCGTCGCCGCCGACTTCCAGCAGAAGCTGCACCGGATCGGCAGGATCAGCTTCGCCTGGAGCGACACCCACGTCATGCTGACCTCGGCCGCGGTCCTCGGCCCGGCCGACGTCGGATTCGGCATCTCACACACCGGAGCGACAACGGACACCGTCGAGGCACTGCGGGTGGCACGCGAACGAGGTGCGACAACGGTCGCCCTGACTAGCTTCTCCCGCTCGCCGATCACCGAGGTGGCCGATCACGTGCTGACCACGGCGGCGCGGGAAACCACGTTTCGTTCGGGCGCGACCGCGAGCCGAATCGCACAGTTGACCGTCATCGACTGCCTGTTCATTGGAATCACCCAGCGACACCTCGAGAGTGCGCGAAGCGCGCTGGAAGCAACCTATGACGCGGTGGCGACGCACCGGCTGGGCGCTCGTCCCGACGGCCGCCGCAAGACACGGGAGACAGATCGATGACGCCAACGCGGCCCTCAGAATCCATCGTCCGGGTCGAGTCGCCCACCGAACAGCGCAATCCCCGCACCGAGGGCATCGACCGGCTCGCCACCATCGACGTACTGCGGATGATCAACGACGAGGACAGGACGGTGCCCGGGGCGGTCGCCGAAGTGCTGCCGGCCGTAGCCGGAGCGGTCGAGTTCGCGGTCGAGGCGCTGCGTTCCGGAGGAAGGGTGCACTACGTCGGTGCCGGCACCTCCGGACGGGTCGCCATCCAGGACGCGGCCGAATTGATGCCGACATTCAACGCTCCACCCGACTGGTTCGTCACTCATCACGCCGGTGGGGCCTCGGCACTGCACACCGCCGTAGAGAACGCGGAGGATGACGCCGCCGCCGGTGCGTTGGAAATCCGCGGAGACGTCCGGCCCGGCGATCTGGTGTTCGGCCTCGCGGCTTCGGGCAGGACTCCGTTCGTGATCGGTGCGCTGGCGGCGGCGCGGGAACTCGGTGCGCGAACCGTGCTGCTGTCCGCCAATCCTGGTTCGGCGGCCGCCGTTGACGTCGACGTACTGATCGAGGTGGACACCGGGCCCGAGGTGATCGCCGGGTCAACCAGGATGAAGGCGGGCACGGCCCAGAAACTGGTGCTCAACGCGTTCTCCACGACCGTCATGATCAAGCTTGGCCGGACGTATTCGAACCTGATGGTGAGCATGCGCGCCACCAACGCGAAGTTGCGGGGGCGGGCGCTGCGAATCCTCGAGGAGGCAACCGGCCTGGACGAATCGGCGTGCGCGACGGCACTGCACGATGCTGACGGCGATCTCCGGGTGGCGATGATGTGCCTGCTCGCCGGAATCGCTCCGGCGCAGGCCGCCGAAGCACTTGACGCGGCCGGCGGTCACGTCCGCAACGCACTTCGCCAGGTCGCCCAGAGCCCTGACGGCGCCGGCGACCGAGCGGCGGCCCACTGAATCCGATGGCGGCCTCACTCGGATCACGAATCGTGCGGCACCCGAGAACGCGACCCACGCGGTCGACGAAGTGATCTCTGTCATGTCGAAGCATGGCTGACCGCATTGGCGATGCTCATCGCCTCGCCGGCGCCGGCCTGCAGCGCCTCACAGTTGAACACCAGCCAGCGGGCCACTCCGTCCGGTTCACCGGCGCGGAATCCGTCAAGCGCCGAGGCATACTCAGCCGACCGCCGCAGGAAGGACACCTCTGGAACGGCAAGCCCCTTGGGATCGAGACCGGTTGTGATCATGGTGAGCCGCGCCGCCGCTCGTGCGACGACCCCATTCGACGTCACGAATGGGTGCAGTGCCAACAACTCCCCATGCACCACCGCGACCAGGACCGGCGCCGGCGCCGCTGTGCCACCGGCCACCAGCTTGGCCAGCAGCTCAAGGCGCACCGACACGTCACCGGCGGCCCGTGGCCTCCCCAGTTCGGCGGTCAAATCGGCTGCGGCCAGCACGTGGAGCCTGGCGAGAGCCTGCGCCGGCGCACGACGCCAGGTGGACAGCAACATGCCGATGGAATCGGCGACCCGCAGCGTTCCGGCAAGCACGGGATCGCTGACCTGGCCTTCGACTGGGAGCCCCGGGTCACCACCTTCGATGGCGGCCGAAGCACGAGCGGCACGCACCGACGCTTCGGCGGCCGTAGCCGGCCAGCCACGGCGGTTGGCCGGATGACGGTGTACCTCGGCGACCGCGTCTCTGGCCGCGCCGACGGCGTCGGCGACCCCGGGCAACACCAGCAGCGGCGCCAGCGGGTCAGCCATGGGTCCGGAGAGTTGGTCGAACAACCCAGTCCGTCCCCCACCCATTCCCAGGGAGGCGACCCCAAGCCCAGTCTACCAGCGGCAACCTATAGTGGATCTTGATAGCGAGTCTCCTGTGCACAACTCAAGGCCTGTGGACTACTCGGCTGACACCATGACCCTACCGCTGGGTACCGCTAGTTGGCCTTCATCTCGGACACCGTGACTGTTGCTGCCGTAGCGATCACACTACGGTCAATCATCATCGCAAACACGTCGCACAGGAGGACCCGCACCATGACCGAGTCGTCCGCTCTGGACAACCTGCTGACGGAGAACAGGACGTTCCCGCCGACGGCGGAATTCGCGGAACAGGCCAATGCGACGGCTGCGCTATACGAACAAGCCGATGCCGACCGCGATGCGTTCTGGGCCAGCATGGCCGAGCGACTGCACTGGACCACCCGGTGGACCACGGTGCTGGACTGGTCGGGGGCGCCGTTTGCGAAATGGTTCGTCGGCGGCAAGCTCAATGTCGCCTACAACTGCGTCGACCGGCACGTCGACGCAGGCCACGGCGACCAGGTCGCGATCCACTGGGAGGGCGAGCCCGGTGATACCCGCACCATCAGCTACGCCGACCTTAAGCGCGAGGTGTGCAAGGCCGCCAACGCGTTGATCTCACTGGGTCTCACCGCTGGTGACCGGGTGGCCATCTACATGCCAATGGTGCCGGAGGCGATCTTCTCGATGCTGGCGTGCGCCCGGTTGGGTGTCGTGCACAGCGTGGTGTTCGGTGGGTTCTCCGCGGAAGCCCTCCGTTCACGCATCGACGACGCCGAGGCCAAGCTCGTGATCACCACCGACGGCCAGTACCGAAGGGGGACCCCGGTCTCGCTCAAGGCCGCTGTGGACGAAGCGGTCGCCAAGACCCCTTCAGTGCGCAACGTGCTCGTGGTGCGCAGGACCGGAGGCGAGGTCGACTGGACGCAGGGACGCGACCTGTGGTGGCACGACGTGGTCGACGGCCAGTCCGAGCACCACGACCCGGAGTCCTTCGACTCCGAGCATCCCCTCTACATCCTCTACACCTCAGGAACGACGGGTAGGCCAAAGGGGATCCTGCACACCTCGGGCGGCTACCTGACGCAGGTCTCCTACACCCACCACGCGGTGTTCGACCTCAAGCCGGACACCGACGTCTACTGGTGCACCGCCGACATCGGCTGGGTCACCGGACACAGCTACATCGTGTACGGGCCGCTGTCCAACCGGGTCACCCAGGTCGTCTACGAGGGCACGCCGAACACCCCGCACGAGGGCAGGCACTGGGAGATCGTCCAGCGCTACCGAGTATCCATCTACTACACCGCGCCGACGCTGATCCGCACGTTCATGAAGTGGGGCACGGACATTCCGGCACGCCACGACCTCTCCTCGCTGCGAGTACTCGGCAGTGTCGGCGAGCCGATCAACCCGGAGGCCTGGATCTGGTACCGCGAGCACATCGGCTCGGGCCGGACTCCGATCGTGGATACGTGGTGGCAGACCGAGACCGGCGCGATCATGATCTCGCCGCTGCCGGGGGTGACCGCGGCCAAACCGGGTTCGGCGATGGGGCCGCTGCCAGGCATCAGTGCGAAGGTCGTCGACGACACCGGCAGCGAGGTCGGCAAGGGCGGCGGCGGTTACCTCGTGCTGGACAAGCCATGGCCGTCGATGCTGCGCGGGATCTGGGGCGACGAGGACCGCTACCGCGAGACGTACTGGTCCCGTTTCGCCAGCCAGGGCTACTACTTCGCGGGCGACGGCGCGAAATACGACAACGAGGGCGCCGTCTGGCTGCTCGGCCGGGTGGACGATGTGATGAACGTGTCCGGTCACCGGATCTCCACGACCGAGGTCGAGTCCGCGCTGGTGTCCCACAGTCGAGTCGCCGAGGCCGCGGTGGTGGGCGCCACCGACCCCACTACGGGTCAGGCGATCGTGGCGTTCGTGATCCTCCGCGGGGTCCGTTCCGACGAAGACGCCACCGCGTTGGTCAAGGAACTGCGTGACCACGTCTCCAAGGAGATCGGTCCGATCGCGAAGCCGCGACAGGTGCTCGTCGTCGCGGAGCTGCCGAAGACCCGGTCCGGCAAGATCATGCGTCGACTGCTGCGCGACGTCGCCGAGAACCGCCAGATCGGCGACGTGACCACGCTCGCCGACTCCTCGGTGATGGACCTGATCGCAAGTGGACTGCGGTCGGGCAAAGCGGAGGACTGAGCCTGCGGGGATGCTGGGGACCGTGTCGGTCCCCAGCATCCCTGTGTCATGTGTTCCACATCACTGTCCATGCAGAACCTTCTCTGATGTATCAGCGTCTTGCCTAGTGTGAAGCAGGAACAGCCTGACGAGGCGGAGCTCGTCCGCAGGGTCGCCAGAGGCGATCCTGCGGCCTTCGAAGAGCTCTACCGCCGTACGTCGCCTTGGCTGGCCCTCCGGCTCAGCCGCAGGTGTCGCGACGAACAGGTCGTGGCCGAGGTCATGCAAGAAACCTATCTTGCGGTGTGGCGGGCGGCCGGCTCGTTCGCCGGGGCCGCCGTCTCCGGCAGCGCCGTCGGCTGGCTGTGGACCATCGCGGCGCGCCGCCTCGTCGACGCGTTTCGCCGCGGCACACACCAGATGCGAATTCCCGCCCCCCACAGGCAATCGATGGTTTCGCCCGCGGCCGACGAAGAAGCGCTGGCAGAAACCGTCGGCGACGCGGTCGGCGACGCCCTGCACAAGCTCGCTCCGGAACTCCAGCAAGTGTTGCGCGCCATGGTGCTGGACGGGTTGTCGGTGCGTGAAACAGCCGCACTGCTCGGCATTCCGGAAGGGACGGTCAAGACTCGCGCCCGACGAGCCAGGATCGCGATGAGGGAGTCCCTGACATGATTTCTGGCAACCACGTCTCGGCCGAGGCACTCGAGCGTTACGTCCGCGGCGAAGAGGGCTTCATCGTGCTGGAAGCACATCTGGAGTCGTGCTCCCTATGTCGCGCCAAGCTGACGGAAGCTGTTGCCGCGAAAGCGCCCCACGTGACCAGATTGATCAACGACGTCTGGTCCCGCGTGGACACCTCGATGCCGGCGGGGGCCCGGCAGCGCCGGTGGATCCCTTGGTTGGCAACCTGGGCAACTCCCGCCATGCAGCCGTGGTTCGGTATGACAGTGCTCGTGGCCGCACTAGCGTGGGTTCTCGATCACGTGGCAATGCGGGACAGTGGTTACCCGGCGGTGCTCTTGCTTGCTCCGATAGCCCCGGTGCTGGCGGTGGCCGCATCGTGGGCACGCGGCGCGGATCCGGCACACGAACTGGTGGCCGCCACTCCTCGTGCCGGACTCTATCTGGTACTGAGGCGCACCGTTGCCGTCATGGCACTCGTCATGCCGACTCTGCTGGCATTCACGCTTCTTGAGGCCGACATCGGTGCGGCCCTCTGGATGGCGCCCTGCGTCGCCTTGACCATCGGCACACTCGCCCTTGGCTCGGTAATCGAGCTCACCAGGGCGGCATATGTCCTGATCGGACTGTGGACGGCATCGGTGATCATTCCGAGCTTGGTCACGGGTGTCCTTTCCGAGGCACTGGAACCAGCCAGCCTGCCCGATTGGATCGTGGCCATCGCGGTCTGCGGTGCCGTGCTTGTCACCCGTGCCGACGCCTACTGCCGTCTCTCCCGGCAAGCCTAGACACAAGACATCAACCAGGAGGTAACGCGATGGTTCGCGCGGTGCGCGCGGCTGAACTGGCGCCGACGAAATTCGCTTTCCCGATTCAGGCGAGACAGCTGAAGGTCAAGGCCGGCAAGACAACGGCTGTGGACGGCTTGACGGTGTCCCTCGGGGCCGGAGTGCACGGCCTGCTCGGCCCCAACGGAGCCGGCAAGACCACCTTGATCCGGGCGTTGGCTACGGTTCTCCGGCCCGCCGACGGGGCCCTCGACGTGTTAGGACACCCTACGGGCACCCGAGCCGGTCTTCGTGAACTGCGTAGGCATCTCGGTTATCTGCCGCAGGAATTCGGCTTCTACCCCAGATTCACCGTCCGCGAGTTCGTCGGATACATGGCGTGGCTGAAAGAGGTGCCCAAGGCCACGGTGCCCGACGCTGTGCAGTACGCCATCGAGAGGGTTGGGCTGGCCGACCGGGCCGACGTGAAGATGAAGACCCTTTCCGGAGGCATGCTTCGACGCGCCGGCATCGCGCAGGCCATCGTGAACGATCCCCAGATCCTGTTGCTCGACGAACCGACCGTGGGGCTGGACCCGGCACAGCGCCTGCATTTCCGCGAGCTGCTACGCGAGCTCAGTGCGGACACCTGTGTCGTGGTCTCGACCCATCTTGTCGAGGACGTGGCGGCCGCCTGCACCGACGTCATCCTGTTCGACGCCGGCCGCCTCGTGTTCCAGGGAACTCCTGCCGAACTCATGGCGGCCGGTGACGCCTCGGCCCCCGGCGACAGCCCCACCGAGCGCGGCTACTCGACGCTGCTGGCCCGTCATCAGAATGCCGAGAAGGGAGCCCGGTGACCATGCGGATCCTCGGCATCGAGCTGCGCCGCTCGATCAGCCTGCCGACCGGTGCACTGATCACTGCCGTGACAGTAGGCCTCCTCGTGTTCTTTTCGAACGCACCATGGAACAAGGGCCTCACCGAGTGGAGCCAGCAGTGGACATCGCTGGCACTGTGGCAGCGAGGGGACATCCTGCAACTTGCGATACCACTGGCCGTGGGGATGAGCGCGCTACGTGGCCTGCGGGACCGTCGGTCACGAACGACCGAACTGCTGACCACGACCTCGCGGCCAGCCTGGCAACGGGTACTTCCCGGCGTCGGCGCCATGGCGATCGGATTGGCCGGCAGCACACTGCTGTTCTACGCAATCGGCGCTGTACAGGTAGCTGGTAATGCCAGTTACTTTCACCTGCACTGGGTGCCGACCGCGCTCGTCGGAATCCTCGCACTGGTCTCGGTGGGATGGCTCGGCATGGGAATCGGTCATGTGTTTCCGTCCAGGCTCACCCCACCCGTACTCGCCGTCGCGGGCATTGTGGCGTTGACAACCTTGGCCACTGGTTCGGTGCTCAACAAAGGCGTTCCGACCGCGGTCACATTGTTGTCTCCGATCCTCGACAGGGTTTGGGATGTGTGCAGCACCGTGTCGACATCAGTGAACATCGGGCAGGCCGTGTGGTTCGCCGGGCTGGCAGCCACCGGATTCACACTGCTGGCGGTCAGACGACCGTTGACACGGCTGGCCGCGGTGGTCCCGGCACTCTGTGCGGCATTGGTGGCCCTCTCGCTGCTGCCGTCGACGCCGGCGGAAGTGTTCGCGAAAGACCAGGACGCGGCCGCACTGGTGTGCGCCACCGGCACTCCACGCGTCTGCGTGACCCGAGCACATCAGGACAAGCTGGCCAAGCTCGTTGGTCCAGCGCGGCAAGCCCTGGTGGCGCTGACAAAACTGCCCAATCCCCCCACGTCGGTGGTGGAGAATGGCTCGTCGATCTCGGCCGAACCGCAGCCGGCCGACACGGTGACCATCAACCTCGGTGACCCGGACTTCGGTTATGGCTATTCCGACGCCGTCGACACCTGGAGTGCGGACAAGCTCGAGTTGGCGATCCTCTCTGGCGCCGGAACCCGGGCATGCGAGAACTGGCAGCGGTACTCGAACGATCCCGACGACTACCACACGAACTACGACAACAAAATACGCGAGGAGACCGCGCGCGTGGTTGCCGCGACTTGGTTGCTGGACAAGCAAGAAATCCAGTACAGCTCTGTATCCCGTCAGGAAAGGCCTGAGATCGACGCGCTTGCCGTACCCGCATTGGCAACGATACGCGGACTGCCCGCTGACGAACAACGCGTCCGGATGGCGGCGTTGCGCACGGCATCGTTGGCATGCAAGGGCGATCTGCTGGACATCCTCACGAAGGGGACCACCGGGTGATCCTCTACGTGCGATCCCGACGTACGTCGAGCGCGTTGCTCACGATCTTAGTGAGTTACGGCGCTATCTGGGCGCTGTCACGGTGGATGGACAGTCCGGCGAGCAGTCTCCACCTCGCGCCGCTGGCGCTGGCTGTCGGGGTCGCCGTGGCCTCGGGTGGCTTGCGCGGCTTCGACCGGGAGTTGGACCGCACCGCCGCGATCAGTTGGCCGCCGCTGCGCACCCTTCATGTCACGGCCATCGGGGTTGTGGTGGTCGGGGCACTGGCGGCCGTGCAGTCGATCGGCGGCTACCAGCTAGTGTCCAACGAGGTGGTCCTGCGGGACGGGATCGGACTGACCGGACTGGCCGCGCTTGGCGTCACCGTGCTCGGCACCCAGCTCGCCTGGGTCCCACCGGTGGTCTTGACGGTCGTCACGATGCTGGTGCCGCCCGCCGACGACGCGTGGACACATGTGATCACGTGGCTCGTGCAGCCGTCCGACGTCACCGCGGCCGCGGTGGCCGCCGTCGTGCTCGGCCTCGGTGGAACGCTTGCCTACGTAGCCGTCGGGTGATCCGAGGCAGCGGAGGCCGGAGCGCCGACGATCCCGCGGCGCAAGGCGTGCCCAGACCAGCCTGCGGGCGGATCGTGACACGTGGCACGATGACCCCCGTGACAGGCCCCGGATACGACGTGGACGGACACAACGCGGGCGGCAGCCCCGGCGGCGCCGGGCTACCGCCGGTCTCGTCGATCCCGCTGACCGAGGAGGACGCCGCGTCCGTCGCGGCGGAGCAGTCGGTCGGCGGGCTGGTGCGGGACGCGATGACGCACCTCTCGACGCTGCTGCGCGCCGAGATCGAGCTGGCCAAGCTGGAGCTGCTCGCCGAGGTGCGCAAGGCACGCACCGGGAGCGTGTTCTTCCTTGCCGCGCTCACGGTGCTGCTGTTCAGCCTGTTCTTTTTCTTCTTCGCGGTCGCCGAGCTGCTCGCCGACCTCGGCCTGTACCGGTCGGCGGCGTTCGGCATCGTGTTCTTCGTGATGCTGCTGGCCACCGCCGGCTTGGGGCTGCTCGGCTACCGGAAGGTACGGGGTATCAGGGCCCCGCGGCGAACCATCGAGTCGGTGCGGGACACCGTGGCCGCGCTGCGCCACCCAGGCGAACGCTGACGCGTCCGTCCTCCCTCGGGGCCACCCAGGCGAACGCTGACGAGTCCGCCAGTCACTCGGCACAGGACCCGGTGGAGACCGGGCGCACCATACCGGGTGCGGTAGCCACCACCCTGGCCACCTGCTGCGCGGTCAACGCGAATCCGGTCTCCTGATCGTCCACCGCCGCGCCGAAGATCATACCGATGACCCGACCTCTCGGGTCGATCATCGGCCCGCCCGAATTTCCGCTCTTGACCGTTGAACGGACGGTAAACACATCCCTAGTGACCTTCTGGGTGCCGTAGATGTCCGGCCCATTCAGCTTGATCCGCTGCCGGATGCGGGCCGCCCGCGCGGTGTACGGTCCGTCGAGCGGATAGCCGAGCACGATCGCGTTCTGCCCGGTGTCGTACTCCTGCTGGTCGAGCGGGAGTGCGGCCGCCTCCAGGCCCGGCACCGCCAGCACGGCCACGTCGACTTCCGGGTCGTAGTAGACAACGTGCGCGGTGAGCTGGCCTCCGCCGACCTCGACCACATCGTCACTGGTGCCGGCGACGACGTGCGCATTGGTCATCACGCGCTCAGGCGAGACGACGAAGCCACTGCCCTCGAGGCCGATCACGCCCTTTGAGCAGCCCGGCGCCCTGCCGCGCACCTTCACGACACTCGGTCGGACGGCCTGAACGATGTCGCTGTTCTGCAATGCGGCGTCGGGTGGGTCGACCTCGGTGATGGGCGTCCTGGTGAACGGGCCGGTCGCGGCGTTGACCCCCGTGCTGAGCAGGTTGCTGACCTCGTGGGACAACCCGTCCGCTTCCGGCGGCATCAGGTTGTTCACGGTGCCGAGTACCACGGAACCCTTGATGGCCGCCGCGAGGCCTGGTACCGGCACCTGCGTCAGCGGCAACGCGAACACCCAGGCCACCACGAACACGACGGCGCACTGCACGAGCGCACCGAGCGTGTAGTCGACGCTCGCGAACGGACCGAGCTTGACGTGGTCGCGGATGGAACGGCCGAGCCACACGCCGAGTGTCTCGCCGAGGGCCACAAGCAGCACAAGCAGCCCCATCCACACGGCGATCTTGGTGATGTTGTTCGTGAAGTTCTGCATGATCATCGGAGTGGCGATCAGTCCGAGCGCGGTGCCGCCAAGCACTCCCGCCGTCGCCGGCAACGTGGTGATCAAGCCATGTCTCGCACCGGAAATCGCGGCGATCGCCGCGAGCACGGCGATCGCCAGGTCGACCCAGTTCACCGGCTTACCTCCATGTTCGCCGCCCACAGGGCGCTGTCGAGATCACGCACGTCACCGCGGTCCCACGGCCGCTCCCACCCCGCCAGCGAGAGCAACCCGCTGAGCAGTCCAGCGGTGAAGCCCCACACCAGCATGCCCGGCACGGAGAACGCTGGGCCAACGTAGCCTGAGGGATGCCGCACGCGGAACCGGTGCGTCGGGTCCGTCAGTCGGGAAACAGGCACTCTCGCCACCGCGGAGGTCTCGGCCGGGTCGACGGGACGGACGGCCATCGGTTCGGTCCAGTACGCGAGCACCGGCGTGACCAGGTAGCCGGAACCCGGCACGTACAGTTCTGGCAGGAGTGCGACCGGGAGGACACCGCCGGCGAGGACACCGACTTCCTCCTCGGCTTCCCGCAATGCCGTCGCCACGGGACCGTCGTCGTCGGCGTCTGCTGAGCCCCCGGGAAAGGCAACCTGGCCCGGATGAGCGGTGAGCGTGTCGGCCCTGCGCAGCAGCAGCACGTCCGGGCCGGCCTCCTCCTGTTCGCCGAACAGCATCAGCACCGCGGCCTTGCGCGACTCGGAACTGGCTGGCGGCACGAATCTGGTGAACGCCTCCGCCCGCAGCCCCTCCGTCGACGCGACGAGCCCGGCCAGCCACCGCGGCACGCATGCGAGATCGACTAATGGGCCGGGACTCATCGGCGTACCGTCCCGCGCCCGCACCGGCAACCGTTGGCAGCAACTGTGCTCGACGGTTCGATCACAAGCTCGCTCACCCGGTCGCTACCTCGTTTCGTTCTGTCGCGACACCGCTTGGCGTACCTGCTCAGTTGTCTCGAACACAGCCGGTTCTGTGACGCGGCTGACCGCGCCGCCCGCGTCCAGGACGTAGCTGATCGGAAACGCACCGGGCTTGCCGAGGGCCTTCGCGGCGGCGCCGCTGTAGTCATAAACAGCCGGCAACCGGATTCCCGAGCCGGCAAGCATATCGAGCCCACTCGCGGCATCGCTCTCATCGGGCGCCTGCACCAGCAGGACGAGGGCAGCGCCGGGTTCGGCGGCATAGGCTTGCAGCACCCCCAGTTCGGCGCGGCAAGGAGCGCACCACGGCTCCCAGAAATTGATCACCGCGCGGCGGCCGGCGAGCACGGCGGCGAGGTCGATCCGTGAACCGTCGCCGAGACAGTCCACCTCGATACCGCGAAGGCCAGCCGGCCCACCACCGACGCCTGGCCTCGGACATGCGGCAAGATCCGCTTTCCCGCGCAGCACGGATAGGTCGGCCTGCGGCGGGGACGACGTCGGCTCGGCATTGCCGGACGAGGGCAGGTACGGCCACAACGCCACCGCCGCCCCGACCACGAGCACGGCCGCCACGAGCATCCAGCGCTGCCGGCCGGTCACCCAGCACCGCCGAGGCGCTCGCCAGCCCGCACCCGCTCCGCAAGGGCGAGCAGGTGCTCCGCCTCCGACCCTGTGACAAGTTTCTCGGCTGTGGCCGGATCTGTCGGCCCGGCCCCATAGGAGGGACATTCACGCATCAGCGGACACGCGCCGCAGGCCGGCTTGCGCGCGTGACACACACGGCGGCCATGGAAGATCGTCCGATGTGACGCCATGGTCCAATCCTTGCGGGGGAGCAACGCGCCGATCAGGTGTTCGACGCGCACCGGATCGGTCTCCTCGGTAAGGCCCCAGCGGCGGACAAGGCGGCCGAAATGCGTGTCAACGGTGATCCCTGGAATATCGAACGCCTCACCCAGCACCACGTTGGCCGTCTTGCGCCCGATCCCGGGCAGTCCGACGAGATCGTCGAGGCGCCCCGGCACCTTGCCGTCGAACTTGTCCACGAGCGCCGCACCGAGTCCGATCAGCGAGGTGGCCTTGTTCCGATAGAACCCCGTCGGCCTGATCAGTTCCTCGAGTTCGGCCCGGTCGGCACCGGCATAGTCGGCGGCAGTGGTGTAGCGGGCGAACAGTGACGGCGTGACCTCGTTCACCCGCTTGTCGGTGCACTGGGCGGACAGGATCACGGCGACCGTCAGCTCGAGCGGATTGGTGAAATCCAGTTCGCAGTGTGCGTCCGGATACGCCTCGGCCAGAATCCGGTTCATCCGGCGCGCACGCCGTACCAGCCCGAGTTGCGTCTGAGACTCTCGTTCACGCGCTCGGGCGGACACATGCGTCGACATGCGCCCAGCCTAAGGCCTCGCGGAGGTGACAAGAGGCCGTCTCCAGCCCACGGAACGGGCGCCCGGACCACGGGGACCCGCCGAACCCGCCGTGCCGCCCCGGGCTCTCTCACGGCCGACCGGGGTTGACTGTTCACAGTGGAACCCGTGACGGGAACACCTATCGCCTGACCAGCGAGTAGGTCCTGGCTCGCCGCCCCGACACGCCGGGGTGACCCCCGAGTGCGCGAACCAAGTCACAATGAGCAAAGATAGGATCACCATGACTACCTGGCTCGTGCTCGCCGTACCGCTCCTCACCATGTTCTTCGCGCTCTTCATGGAGCGCGTCGAGGCTCGGCTCCGGCATGTGGCCGTACAGGAGAACGAGGTCGAGGAGTTCCTTGAGCAGGCAAGACCTGAGGAGGTCAGGGTCCTCTACGGGCACGGCATCGGCCGTGCCCTCGAACTGTTCCGGCTTCGCCGCCGACGCGGACGCGCCGGTCGGCCGCGCGCACGGCGGACCAGGGGCAACGGGCCCTAAACTGCTTCGTTAGGTGATTGGCGGCACGAGATGCTCGGCCGCTGCGTGTCGACAGGAGGGACGAGGTGGACGAGACCCTGGCCCGCGCGGGCATCTTCCAGGGCGTTGACCAGACGGCCGCTGAGGCCCTGCTGCACACGCTCGACCCCATCGACTTTCCGCGCGGACACGTTGTCTTCGCCGAAGGCGAACCGGGTGACCGGTTGTACATCATCCAGTCCGGCAAGGTGAAGATTGGACGGAAGTCGTCCGACGGCCGGGAGAACCTGTTGTCGATCATGGGCCCGTCCGACATGTTCGGCGAGCTGTCGATCTTTGACCCCGGCCCGCGTACGTCGACGGCGACCACCGTCACCGAGGTCCGGGCCCTGTCGATGGGCCGCCCCGAGCTCCGGGAATGGATCACCAAACGGCCTGAGATCGCCGAGCAGCTGCTCCGGGTACTTGCCCGCAGGCTGCGCCGGACGAACAACATGCTCGCCGACCTCATCTTCACTGACGTACCGGGCCGGGTCGCCAAGGCGCTGTTGCAGTTCGCCCAGCGCTTCGGCAGCCAGGAGGCCGGCCTGCTGAGAGTGACGCACGACCTGACTCAGGAGGAAATCGCGCAGTACGTCGGCGCCTCCCGCGAGACGGTCAACAAGGCGCTCGCGGACTTCGCCCATCGCGGCTGGCTGCGGCTGGAAGGTAAGAGCGTGCTCATTCTCGATCCGGAACGGCTGGCCCGCCGCGCCAGGTAAGCAGAATGTCCGTAAGAACCTAGAACGAGGAGGGGCTGGTGTGTCGCCCCCGACGCGGCACACCAGCCTCCTCTGCTGCGTGGGCCATCCCCCGACGGGCCACGCTCCCATCCCCGCCAGCGATTGGGCCCCGACCCATCACCGGAGAGGGTCTTGCACAAATAACTGTGTCACGGGTATACCCCCACTCCACAAGTTTTTTCACGCTATAAGGAGCCATTCACTCTGCAGGACCTGCCTCGTTCACCCTGCGAAAGCTCCGGCGCCGATTCTTTGTCGCCTCCGTTCACCCGAACATCGCAATCTCACTCCCCCTTGTTGACTAAGTGAACTCGCGAAACAAACTGGTACTGTCGTACCAGTGCGTGCATACTGGTACACGTGTCCCACTCTTCTCCTGAGCGGTCCGCCACCGCGCCCGGGGCCCGCCTCGCCGACTACAAGACAGCGCTGACCACACCGACCGCGTTGCCGCCGGTGCTCTTGTCGGTGCTGGCAAGGCTGCCTATCGGGATGAACAGCCTTGCCCTGCTGCTGTACGTTCGGCGCGCCACCGGCTCCTTCGCCACCGCCGGGCTGGTCTCGGCCGCGGCCCTGGTCGGCGTCGCTGTCGGATCGGTGATCCAGGGGAGGATCATGGATCGGCACGGTCCAAGTCGGCCGCTGTATGTCTTGGCCGTGCTGGCCACGCTGATCGTGTCCACCGAGGTCTACGCGGTCGAGTCACACGCACCGGACGGCGTGCTGGTCGGGCTGGCATTCGGCATCGGGCTGACCGGACCGGCGGTCGGATCCGCATCGAGGTCGCTGTGGGTGCGGCTGCTACCGCCCGGACCGGTTCGCCAGGCCGCATACGCCTATGAGGCGATCAGCATGGAGGTGTTCTTCATTCTCGGCCCCGGCCTTGCCGGACTGATGAGTGCACTGCCGTTGGCCAGCACCGGCCTTGTCGTCGCCACGGGATGCACGGTCGTCGGCGGCCTCGGTTTCGCGCTGACGCCGGCCGTGCGGAGATGGCGACCCGCGGCGGACCAACCGCGTCCCGCCAGCCTGCTCGGCGCACTGACCAGCCATGGCATGCGCACCCTCACGCTGGCCGGGCTCGGCTTCGGCCTCACGATCGGCTTCATCGAGGTCGCCGTGCCCGCGGTGGCCACCGCCGCCGGCCGCCCCGAGATCAGCGGTGTGCTGCTCAGCCTCATGTCGATCAGCTCGGTGTTGTTCGGGGTGTTCTACGGAACACGGCCATGGCCACGATCGCTCCAGTGGAGACTGCCGACACTGCTCGCCGGCTTCTCGGTACTCGCTGTACTGCCCGCGGTACCGACAACACTGTTCTGGCTCGGCGCGACACTGCTCGTCACCGGAATGTTGATCACCCCACAGGCCACCGCGCACTCGGCCACCATCGACGTTGTCGCGCCAGTTGGCACGACCGCGGAAGCTTTCGGTTGGCTGATCACGGCGATCACGCTGGGCTTGGCGCTCGGCCAGTCGGCAAGCGGTCAGCTCGTCGAGTCACGCGGCCCCAGCCTGTCCTTCCTTGCCGCCACGCTCAGCGGACTGATCATCGCTGGCCTGCTGTGGCTGTTCCGCCGCACCCTGTCTGGCCAGCCGTCCGCCATTCCTGAGCCGGTCAGCGTGTCAGGAAGATCGGATTAGTCAGGGCGACCATTGTGTCCAGTGTGGTGCTGGTGGGTACCGGACGACGCACCTCCGCCCGCACCCACGCGGATTCGACCGCGCTCGTCGTCCACCGCACGACCGCCGCGCCCGAATCGGGCACCTCGGCGAGGTGTGCCGGGCCCAGCGGCGTGACCAACCGAACGGTGGTTCCCGGCGCACCGCCGACCTCCACCACCACCTCGACCGGTCCCTGTGCGGGCAACCGCTCACCGATGCCGGCGCTCTGCTTGTCGGCGTACACCGAGTACGCGGCCATCGACAGCCGGACCCCTGAGGACTCCGCGATCCAGTTCCTGCCTGCCTTGAGCCCGTCGAACAGGAACGGTCCGAGCAGGTCTTGCGCGTACACGACGTTGTGCGGAAGTCCGACGACCTGCGGCTCGCTGTGCGCGTCGCTGTTCCCGACCGCCGGCAGCCAGCGACCAGCACGCAGCAGCCGGTCCCATGTTGCGAGGCTCAACTCGTCGTCAAGGCTCCACGGACCATTCCACACCTCGATCGCGTCGACGAGGTCGTAGCGGAATCCGAACGAGCAGCCGACACAGGGGGAGTGCGGATGCGCGGCGACCACGAGACCACCAACCGAGTGCACCTCGTCGACGAACCGGCGGAACTCCGCGGGTTGACAGTCGCGATAACGCCAGTCGATCCAGCGGCCGACGGGCAGATTCCACGCCGGCCAATGGCCAGACCTCGTGGTGACCTCCTCACCGTTGAGGATCAACAGATCGTCGGTGGCGTGCTGGCCCCATTGCAGCGAGGCGCTCGGATTGTTGTGCTCGGTGGACACTATGAAGTCGAGGCCAGCGGCACGCGCGGCGGCGACCAGTTCGGCCGGCGTGCGCTTGCCGTCGGAGTGGACGGTGTGCAGATGACCGTCGCCCCGATACCAGTCACGCCCCCGTCGGCGTGCCGGTGCGGACGTCGGCGCCGGACTCAGCTGGAACGGTTGGCCGGCAGGCCCGAACCGGAGCGTGACATCGACCTCGTAGTTCATCCCGAGTGGGGACACCGTGTATGGGCCGAGCAGGACGTGCCAGGTGCCCGGCGTGATCGGCCCCGGCAGGTAACCGGGCGTAGCGCCGGAGGGACTGAGGGTGAACTGGTCGCGGAATCCGCCTGACCAGCCCCGGAATCCCCGGTGGTTGCCCAGTTCGTGCCCCTCCGGTCCGAAGATGCCGATGTCCAGCGCGTTGCCAAGCTCGCCGACCGGAGCCGGTGGCCGGTCGTAGTGGTAGCTGACCTCGATCTCGCTGACTCCGGGAGGTACGTGGACCGGCAGATAGTGCCAGTCCGACGCACCGAGTTCGAATCTCCCGGTGACCTTCTCTGTGAGTTCGGTTCCGGTGGTGGCCGACGCGAAGGCCACGGGCGGCAGCATCGTGCCCATCGCGCCGGCCGCGAGCACGCCGCCGGCTCTGAGCAGCGCCCGCCGGTTCAGGTGATGTCCGCACACATCCATGACCGTAGGCGGGAAACGTCCCCGGTGTCAGGACCCGGTCGTATGTCAGAGCGCGGCCGTACCGTGTTCGGCATGGATCTCACCGTGACCACCGCCAGGCTGTCAGCGGCAATGACCGACCTGGTCCGACTGCTGCCGACAAGGGTGTACGACCCGGTGCTGGCCGGTGTCCTAATCACCGCCAGCCGGGAGGGCCTGCTGCTCGCCGGCACCGACCGGGAACGCGGAGTCCGCCTGAGCTGTCCCGCGATCGTGCATACCGACGGCCGGGTGCTGGTGCCGGCCAAGCCGCTCGCCGACACCCTGCGCGCCATGGAGGTCGACGAGATCAGAGTGGTCGTGGAGGGGTCCCGGCTCGCGATCAGGACGCCGGGTGCCCGGTTCGCGCTGCCGCTACTCGAGGCCGACCTGCACCCGGGCGTTGCCGAGCCGCCACCCCTCGTCGGCGAGGTGGACGGTCGCCGCTTCGCTGATCTGCTCGCCACCGTGGCCAGTGTTGCGTCCCGGGACGACGCCCTGCCGATGCTGACCGGAGTGCGGCTGCGCAATCGGCCGGGAGGGCGGCTCAGCATGGTCGCCACGGACCGGTACCGGCTCGCCGTTGGTGAGCTGTCCTGGTCGCCTACCGGAACCGATTTCGACGTCATGGTGCCTGCCGCAGTGCTTGCGGAGGCCGCCAAACAGGCCGCGGGTGCCGAACGGGTCAGCCTGCATGCCGACGCTGACCGCGCCGGCCTGGTGTGGAACGGTTCCACGATCACCACCACGCTGCTGGCCACCACACTGCCCGACGAGCGCAAGCTGATCCCGACCACGGTGGAGAGCACGGCCGAGCTGGAGGCCGACTCGCTGGCCGGCGCGGTCCGCCGAGTCGGCTTGTACAACGACGGTCGGCCGATCGTGCGGTTGGACATCGGAGCTGGCGAGGTGCGCGTGCACAGCGGAGACCACCAGGGCGGGCAGGCCGAGGAGATGGTGAAGGCGGAGGTCGAGGGCAGCCGGGTATCCCCCGCGTACCAGGTGCGCTATCTGGCCGACGTACTCAAGGCGTTCGCCGGACAGCGGATACGGCTCGGCGTCCAGGCCGGCTATCGAGGCTCGCTGTTCACTGCCGCGCACTCCGAGAGCCTGCGCTACCTGGTGGTCCCGATCCGCCCGCTGGAGGGAGACCAGGTGGTCGGCTAGCGGGGCGGACCAGTCCGACGGGCACGTCACCGATGAAGGCGATCACGTTGTGGCCGTGCTTGGTGGGTTCGGGGCTCACCGCGATGAGAGAGCGGATCACAGCTGTCGGCGGTCAGCTCGATGTGGAAAGCGAGCCTGCTCGCGGCACCACAATCGCGGTGTCGGTGCCGACGTGATCAGGGAACCGGTCATCCGCGTGCTCGTGGTCGACGACCACCCGGTCGCCCGCGAAGGCGTACGGCGCATGCTCGACGGCCAGCCTGGCCTGCGTGTCGTCGCCGAAGCCGCCGACGGGGCGGCGGCGCTCACGGCAGTGTCCGAGCATCGGCCCGATGTGGTGTTGATGGACCAGCGGATGCCGGTGTTCGACGGAGTCGCGGCCATCCGCCGGCTGACCGGGAAGTACCCCGCCGTGCGGATGCTCGTGCTCACCACATACGACGAGGATCACGACATCCAGCGCGCGATCGAGGCCGGGGCCGAAGGGGATCTGCTCAAGGACACTCCGTCGCCGATGGACTGACCAACCGGGCCATCGCGACTCGGCTGCACATTTCCGAGGCAACGGTCAAGTCACATCTAGTGCATGTCTTCACCAAGCTCGGTGTTGACGACCGGACCGCCCCGGTCACCGTCGCCCTGCAACGCGGCCTCCTGCACCTTGACCGTGGCAGTTAACTCACCGGCCGGTGCGCAGATACTCCAACTGGGCGCTAACCGACCACTCCGCCGCCGGCCACAGGGAACGGTCCACGTCGGCGTAGACCAGTTCGACGATCTGCCGTGCGGTCGCCTCCGGACCGAGCCGCTCCACGGCGGCCCGAACCTGGGCCAGCCTCTGCTCACGGTGGGCCAGGTAGGCGCGCGCCGCGTCGCCCGCATCGCTCAGCTCGGCTCCGTGGCCAGGCAGCACGGTCGTGCCCGGCGCCAGCTCGGCGAGCCGGCGCAGTGAGCCGAGGTAGTCACCGAGCCGCTCGACCACGGTGGTGCCGCGTCCCAGTATGGTGTCGCCGGTCAGAATGGCCGGCGCGGTGTCATGTTCGATGTGCAGGCACAGCGAATCCGCGGTGTGTCCGGGCGTCGTGAGCACCCGGATCTCCAGTCCGGCCACTGAGAGCACCTCTCCGTCGGCGAGCCCCTCCGAGCCGAGCCGCAGTGCCGGATCCAGCGCGAGCACGGGCGCCTTGACCATGTCAGCGAACCTGCGTGCGCCCTCAGCGTGGTCGGGGTGGCCGTGTGTCAGCAGCACCTTGGCCACCGGCCCGCAGTCGGCGATCCGGGCGAGATGCCGCCTGTCGTCCGGCCCGGGGTCGACCACGACGCAGGACGCCGAGTCCGGTGCCCTCAGCACCCAGGTGTTGGTGCCGTCGAGGGTCATCTCGGACGGATTTTCCGCGAGCAGCACCGACGCGGCGCCGGTCACCGCCCGCAGCACACCGTAGGCCGGATGTTCGACTCGCACGCCGGTCACCGGCCGGTCACTCATGAACGCTCCAGGCGGTCGTCCGGGCGGGCCGGCAGGTGCGGCACTGCCGAGTCGTAGTCCGGGTGGCCAGGGAACACCGCATGCAACACGTCACCGCGCCGGATCACTCTGGGGATGATCTTCTTGATGGCCCGGTTCTGAGCCATGGCCGCCTCGACGGAACCAGCCTCAGCCAGCTCGGTGAGGGTCATCCAGGTCGGCGGCAGCAGCGAGCAGCGGCCCACTTTCCAGTCCTCGAGCACGTCGGCGGGTCGCCGCCAGCCCGCGAGATCGGCCTCGGTCGTCATGCCGTCAGCGCTCTGGCCCTCCGGCAGCACGGCGAGGAAGAATCTCGCGTCGAAACGGCGAGGCTCCTCCGCCGGGGTGACCCAGTTCGCCCACGGCCGCAGCAGGTCCGTGCGCAGCACCAGCTCGGCATCGGCGAGAAAGCGGGCCAGCGACACGCTTCTGTTCACCAACGCGGTGCGTGCGTCGCGGTAGCCACCGGTGTCCTCGACGATCGAGTCGCCGTGCGCGCCGGCCAACAGCACGCCGGCCTCCTCGAACGTCTCGCGTACGGCCGCACACACCAGTGCCCTCGCGAGCACCGGAGCACAGCCGAACCGCCTGCCCCACCAGTCCGGATCTGGGCCGGACCAGGCCACCGAGGTCTCCATGTCCCGCTGATCGACACCGCCACCAGGGAAGACCGTCATCCCGCCGGCGAAGGCCATTCCCGCGACCCTACGCAGCAGGAAGACCTCCATTCCATCGCCGCCCTCCCTGAGAAGCATGACGGTGGCCGCGTCCCTGGGAACCGGGATGCCGCGAGCAGCCGTGGCGCCGTCTACCGACGCCATCGGCCGGAAACCGTCGGGCAGGGGCAGTTCGGTGGGAAGGTCGGACACACCAAGAGCCTAAGGGGCAGGATGTTCGCCGTGGAGGAGCAGCTACGAGTGGGACTCGTCGGCGCCGGGCCGTGGGCACGCGCCGTACACGCGCCGGGAATCGCCGACCATCCGGGCACCCGGTTGGTGTCGGTGTGGACAAGGAGCGGAAGCAACGCCGAGGACCTCGCTGGTCGATACGGAGCCGAGGTTTCGACCGATCCACGGCAACTGATCGATCAGGTGGACGCGGTCGCTTTCGCGGTGCCCCCGCAGGTTCAGGCGGAGTTGGCGGTGACCGCGGCACGGGCCGGCAAGCACGTTGTGCTGGACAAGCCACTGGCTGGCGATCTCACGCATGCACGCGAGGTCGCCGACGCGATCGCCGCGGCCGACGTCGCTTCACTGATCATGCTGACCAGACGGTTCGAGCCGGAGACCGTGGAATGGCTCACGGATCTGCGCCGGCTCGGCGGGTGGACGGGCGGTGCGGCGAAGTGGCTGTCCGGGGCACTGCTCGGCGGCGAGTACGCCGGTTCACGGTGGCGGCACGCGCAGGGCGCGCTCATCGATGTCGGCCCGCACACGATTGACCTGTTGGACACCGCCATCGGCAGGGTCACCGAAGTGGTTGCCGCGTACCGGGGCGAGCCCGACCTGTGGCACCTGATGCTGGCGCATGAAAACGGTGCGACCAGCACCGTGTCCATGTCACTGCGGATGCCGACGAAGCCCACCGTGATCGAGTTCGCGGTGTACGGCGAGCACGGGTACCGGACGCTGACCGGACCGCCGGCGTCCAGCCAGGCCTGTTACGCGGCACTGCTCGACGATTTCGTCGCCATGGTTCGCAGTGGTGTGCACTCACATCCCTGTGACGCCCGACGCGGTCTGCACTTGCAGGGAGTCCTGGATCAGGCGCTCGCCAAGCTGGCCCAAGCCACCTGACCGGACTGGACATCGCGGTCGTCCGGTCATCCCGACGACTCGGAGTTGGACCGCTCCTCCCGCTGGGCCAGCTCCTCGTGCAATTGCCGAAGCAGATCGCGTTCGACGTCGCTGAGCTGGTCCTCGCCGGACCCATGGCGCTCGGCGGGCGGATCGATCATCGGTGGCATCGCCGCGGGAGACACGATCACGGTGGGCGACTCGTGGTCGGGCGGACCGGGAGCGACGGCGGGTCTGGCGGCGTCCGCCGTCGCCGGACCCGGCTGGCGGCCTCGGCCGTCCGCGAATATGACCGGCTTGGCCGCCGCGGCGGCCATGAGGTGATAGTCGGTTGGCTCGACGCCCGGCCGCAGCACCTCGACCACCGCTCGCAGACCAGCGACGGCCAGCGCCTGCGCGACCCGGTATGCCGTGGCCGGCGCGAAACCCTCCGACCCGATTTCGACGATGACGACTCGTTGCGGGACCACACCGGGAGTCGCACCGGCCGGTGTCAGGCGCCAAACGCACTGCACCGACCGCACGTCACGCAGGAATCCCATGGCTGGACGCAGCGCCTCTTCCACTCCGACACAGGCATCCCGTTCCGAACTGAACCGGTGGGGCGGGGCGTACCAGGTGTCACGCACCTTGAGCCGGTCGGCGAGCGAAGGATCCGACCGGGTCTCGTCCAACAGCGAACGCAGATACCTGTGTTCATCGGGGGTCACCGGAACACCGCCGGCGGCGAGGCAGCCGACCAGCAACTCCGCGGCACGGTCCAGCTCGGCGACGGCGATCAGCTCACGTGCCGAGTTCACGGCGTCGTCGTCGATGCGCCCTGCCATTCGGAGCAGGAAATCATGCAGCCGGTCGGAGAGACCGTCCGCGAGGACGCGATCAGACATACCGGATCTCCTCCGCTCAGCCGTTGACGAGCTCAGCCGCGCCAAGGCACAGCAGTTCGGACATGTCCAGGGCGGCCAGATGGTAGGCCGTCAACTCGAACTCCCTCGGCAGCACCTCGACACACGGTTCGTGCTCGCCGAGGGCGCGCAGCATGCGCTGCAGCTCACCGGTGAGGCGGTGTCGGTCGACCGTGGCCCCGACCAGCACGATGCGCCGCGGGGCTTCCGTGTGTGCTTTTCGCCAGCTGCAGCGCACATCGCCAACACCGATCCTGCCGTGCAGGGTCGCGCCGAGTACGACGCCGACCGGATCGCCGCTGGTCTCCTGGCCGGGCAACTCCGGGGTGAACGTGTACCGGTGTGGCGGCACCGTGAGCACTCCCAGCACGGAACTGGTCAGCCCCGGGTCGGCACCGATCGCACGCAACAAGTCGTGTTCCTCAGCCGTCAGTCCGATGCGGTCGCGCAGCAGGGCGCGTGGCAGGACGCGGCGGAGCACCGGCAGTGCGCCGCTTGCCAGCCAGTCGCGCAGCCGCCACAGCTGGTCGTCCGGCAACCTGCCGGCCAACCTGAGCAGCAGGTCGTGAGCATTCAGCTCGGCGTCGTCCTGCACGTCGGCACCGTCCCTTCAGCGCGTAAGGCACCAGGGGTCTAGGAGACCAGGAAAGACCGCCCGAGCGCCACCCGAATGGGGGACAGAATTAGCCGATTGTGACGACCTGCTCAACAGCCAGTGGCATGAATCACGCACAGTGACCGGTTCAGGCGACCTCGACGATCAGCTCGACCTCGACCGGTACACCAAGCGGCAACTCGGCGACACCGACGGCGGAGCGGGCGTGCGTGCCGGCCTCGCCGAAAACCTCGACGAACAACTCGGACGCTCCGTTGATCACGGCGGGCTGTCCGGTGAAGCCCTCGGCCGAGGCGACGAAGCCGACGACCTTGACCACCCGCGCAACCGAGTCGATTCCCACCAGCGCATGGACGGCCGCCAGCGCGTTCAGTGCGCAGGTCCTCGCGTGCTGCTTTGCCTCGTCCGGCCCGACATCGCCACCGACCTTGCCGGTGGCGACGACACGACCGGCCACAATGGGCACCTGACCGGAGACGAACACCAGCGAGCCGCTGCGGACCGCGGGCACGTAGTCCGCGACGGGTGCGACAACCGGCGGCAGCTCGATACCGAGCTCAGCGATCCTCGCGCTCCACGCACCGAAATCCGCAGGCACACTCATGAGCCCTCCTTCACGCGCTTGAGGTAGGCGACATGCTGCTCACCACTCGGATTGGGCAACACGGTCACCAGCTCCCAGCCATCCTCGCCCCACTGGTCCAGTATTTGCTTGGTCGCATGGATGAGCAGCGGAACCGTGGCGTACTCCCACCTGGTCATGCCAACAGACTATCCCGCGACCCGGGAGCAGCTTCCCGCCAACCTTGCCCGCACCACGGGCCGGCTGACCGTCTTCGGCCCGGTGCCCGTTTTCGACCCGATGAGAACGAATACCCTGAACCCGTGATCGAGCCCTGGACCGACGACCTGGCACGTGCCCGCCTGCACGTGGTCACCGGCAAGGGCGGAACGGGCAAGACCACCGTGGCCGCCGCGCTGGCACTTGCGTTGGCACGGCACGGCCGGCGGGTGCTGCTCGTCGAAGTCGAGGAGCGGCAGGGCATCGCCCAGCTTTTCGGCCGCGACCCGCTGCCGTACTCGGAGGAGCTGATCACGTCGGTCGGGGATGGCGGCGAGGTTCGTGCTCTCGCGGTTGACGCCGAGGCGGCGCTGATGGAATACCTGTCGATGTTCTACAGCCTCGGCTTCGCCGGCAGGACCCTACGCAGGATGGGTGCGGTGGAGTTCGTGACGACGCTCGTGCCGGGTCTGCCTGACGTGTTGCAGACCGGCAAGGTCAAGGAATGCGTCGAACGCGCCGACCGGACAGGCCGCCGTCGGTACGACGCGGTGGTGCTCGACGCGCCGCCAACCGGCCGGGTCGTGAAGTTTCTCAACGCGACACAGGCCATCACCGACGTGGCGAAGATAGGACCGATCCGCAACCAGAGCGAGGGAGTGGTTCGGCTGCTGCACTCCGGGGACACCGTGGTGCATCTGGTGAGTCTGCTCGAGGACATGCCGGTGCGCGAGACCCTGGACACCGTGGCCGAACTCGACGGTGCCAACCTGCGCCCCGGCGCGGTGTTCGTGAACCGGGTGCGTCCGTCACGGCTGGCGGTCGCGGCGGT